>JACQYA010000090.1 GCA_016208425.1 Betaproteobacteria bacterium | reverse complement strand
TGGAATGCGCCACTTTCGCTCAACTTCTCTGCCACTCTTTCGACGTGCACCTCCGCTTTTTTACGGCCTTTCTTGTCGATCACCTCATGCCCGAATTTCTCCTCAAACCTGCCTTTACCGCGCCGATACCCCCAGCGCATCATGTAAAGCATTGCGGGCAGAATGGCGCCAATGTCGAAGCCTTGCTGCGAGAAGGGAATGGCGGTAAGATAGTTGACAGCCCAAAGGGCACGGGCTCGCGCCTTAGGGAACACCTCTTCAAATACCGTCTTTGGATCACTCATGACAATGCCTCCCGAACCAAGCACTGTTGGTCACCCCTGCACTCCACTTTGATGCATTCCACCTGATTCTCTCTCGCGGGGTGCCAGGCGTGAAGTTCGCGGGCATCTTCCTGGGCCAGGCGCTGGGTGAAAATTTCCAGATTGGCGAATACACCCTCCTGGCCGGCGCCTGCCAGTTGCACACCGGCTGCCAGATCCAGCAGGAGATGGAAAAGTTCCAGGCCGATTCGCAAAGTTTCTTCCTGGCCTTTGGCGGAGGTATAAATCAAGTGCAAGTGAGTATGCAGCACTTCCAGCCCTTCGCTCCTCGGAAGCGGGGCCACAAGCCGGAAGCGCCGCCGAGGCTTGATGACCCAGAAAGCGCTCTCCGTCGGGGTGCGCGGCGTAATTTTGAGGGGGACGCCATCGCTTTTCTCGAATGCCTCCTCGGGTAGATCTTCGAGCCGGGCAATGCCATCGCACAGTTCGCGAAGCAAGGCCTCATTTTCATCCACGCCCATCAATGGCACTCGACGGAAGCGCTCCAGCGATTGGCCTTGGTAGAGGCTAAGGCGGCCGGGCAGGCTGTCGGGGGATGTTGTGAACCAAGCCTGCCGCCTGGCGGAGGCCCGTTGGAGGCCGGTGAACTCCCTGGTTTTCTTTAACCAGCGATCCACCGCCGGGTGGGATTCCAATGCCGGATCGAAACGACACAATTCGGCCAGGAGTTCCCCTTGCCGTTGCTTCGATCCGGCAGCGAATGCCCGGTCAGCAAAGCTTTCGGGGCGGATAGCGGGGTCGTCGTGCAATTCCTGGCAATCATGAATGCCGAAAAAAATGTAGGAGAGCGTGGCGCGCAACTCGCGGGCGGTGATGTGGATTTCGCCGCGCTGATGGCTGGCTTGCAGGGCATCTTTCAGTTGCTGCCGGATGAACGGGCCTTGCTGCTCGCCGCGCAGGCACTGGACAGAATTCCAGGCCGTGCAGCGGTCGCGTGCCGAGCAGATGGAACAGTCTGCCCACGGGTCTGGAGACGCATCGTTACCCAACATCCGCTGTAGTAATTCGTCAAGAAAGCCAGTGCTGATGGTCTTCACGTCTTGATACACTGCACCCACCAGTGAACGGTCGTTCAGATCAATCAGGATGTGGCGCTCGTTCAAGGCATGCTCGCCTTGCAGAGCCGCGCGGATTTGTTCCAGCAGCAGCGGCGTTTCGCTGTTGTTTCCCTCTTTCCAGTCGATCCATTCCATGAGTTTTCCGCTGTTGACCGCGACGATATGAACCAGGTCGCGACGCACGCTACCCGCCAGAAACGGTGTGAAAACATCGTCCAGAAGCTCATTGGCGCTTTTGCCGTTCCACGACGCGGAACCATCCAGATTGACCAGCAGTTGGCGGCTATCTTCAAGCGTGTGACGGATAACGCGCTTTGACGAATGCAGCTTGTCCGCCGGGACTCCCAGTTTTTTGAGCAGATGTTGCAGGAAAGCGGTTTTGCCATCTCCGGCATTGCCGAACAGGATGACCAGTTCAACTTGCGCCCCTTCGACTTTCTCGCGCAGGCTGCGATCCAGTTCGGTTTCGACATAAGTGGCGGCGGCGAAGGCGCTGTCCAGCCCACGGGTTTCGGCGTTGCCATGACGGCTGCCGGGGTAGGTGGAGAGCAGGTTACCGAGCCAGAGGGCACGACGAGAGCCGTGGGACTCTTCGTCGTATCCGACATCCGCCGGCTTGTGCTCATCCGCGAGCTGCGAGAAAGGCTGGCCTTGGGGAGTGTCCATCAACTGCCGCAGCAGGGTGTGGGCAGCACTGGCATCGTGCAAACGCTCACCGGCCACCGGGCTGGTGGCTTGATCCAAAAAAACCCGTAACCGCTCGTAGCCGGTGGTGTCGATACCCGCCCAGCTCAGACCAAGACCTTTTTCGCGCACAGTGCCGCGTTCAAAAGGGTCGCGCTCAAAAAGCACATGGAAGAAGCTGGCTGCCAAGGAGAAAATATCGTCGCTGGCGGCATAGCGCCAGCCCTTCTCCCGCCCAGGGCTGGAATAGACGGGGTTGCCTTGCAGATTCCCCGTGTGGGGTTCGTCGATGCCTGCCACCGTGTCGTAATCGGTAAGCACCACCGTGCCTTGCTGCACAAGAATGTTTCTCGGACTGACATCGCCGTGAACCAGCCCCTGAGTATGCAGGGCTGCCAAGCCATCGGCCAGCCCCAATAGCCAGCGGAGCAGCATGTCCTCGGTGGAGGTTTCGCCCAGGTCTTCTGCGTGAATACTCAGGACGCCTTTCAGCTCGTCGAGCGGGCTGCCCTCGACCCAACGCAGCAGGGCAACGAAGTTGTTTTCCTGCCAGTCCGGCGCGACCTCCTTGAGGCTGGATAAGTTCGGCACGTCGGTCTTGTCCCGAACGCGCTGATAGGCACGCAGGGCCGTCCCGGCATCCGCTTCGTGGCGGATGGTCTTGGCGACATAGGTGCCGTAGGTTTCTTCCTGATCCTTGTCCAACTCACATACCTTGAATGTCCAGCCTATCCCCCCTCTACCCAATCGCTCCAGAATACGGTAGTAGCTCCCTTTGAATGGAACAACGGTGTTGTCGTCCCAGTAATCGGGTGCGGGCAGTGGCGGCGGCTTTGTTATTCCCTTGGCGATTGCCGGCTCGGCCAGATGTGCCTCCAGGATTTCCGCCAGTTCAAGGGCGAGAGGTCGCTCGTCCGGGTTCTGGGCCAGTCCTTGTTCCAGCACGTCCTGTATGTCGTTCTCGTCCAAGAAAGCAGGGTAAAGGCTGGCGCACAAGGCATAGACATCAGACCGGGCATCGGCCGCCGCAAACCCATTATGGTGAATTTCGGGTGCGGCATAAGGGGCCAAATCCCCCAGGTCGATCTGCGCCCGGCTGGAGACAGTCTGGCAGTCGGCAAGGCGCGACAAGCTGAAATCGGTGAAGAGGGGAACGCCGTTTCGCTGCACTCTCAGGCTTTTGGGCGAAATCCTCCGCAGGCAGAGAGCATCGTTTGGGTGCCGATGGAATCCTGACAGCGCTTTGGCGGATTCGATGGCGTAGCGCAGCCGCTCTTCCCGCGACCACCCGTGATCTTTTTGCCTTTGCTCCAACGTAGGTGCGACAGGGTCGGGAAGAGAAAAAAAGCACATCTCCCCCGGATAGCCTTCGGCCTCCTGAAAAGAATCCAGCAACCCTGGCATGTAGGGCGATTTTTGCCAGCGTTGAATCACCTCGAATTCACGTCGGGCGATCTCCCAAGCATTCTTCTCGTCGCTGGCGGAAAGATCGTAGAGATGCAGGATGACCTTTTCCCGTCGGGTGGCGTGCTCGCCCCGGTAGATACGGTGAAAGGCTTCTGATCTGGGAGTGAGGCGCTCCAGGTTGATGAGCGAGCCAAAGCGGCGCAAGTCGCCGTTCAGAGCCACACTTACCCGAGGCTCCAGCGTTTTGGCGATGCGTTCAATTTCGCTGGGTGAAAGTCTGACAGGGGCACTAATGCCGGCCAGCTCTCCACACTCCGGTAGGCCGAAGAAGCGTATGCCGCGCACGGGCGCTTGATTTGCCAGTCGAAGCTGGCCTCGCGTGAGCAGGAAACGGCCTTCTACAAAGCCGGGGGCCATCCCTGGCGGTATCTTGCCCCGGATGCGTTTTGCCTTGGCATCCAGGCGGTCTGCTTCCGCTTCGACGCTATTTTTCAGATAGCCTTGATCCCAATGCTTGACCTCAATGACCACCACACCGGGCGGGCCAATCAGCACACCGTCGATTTCATCGGAACGTCGCTGGGCGCTGACGCTGTGGTTGAGGTTGGAGAGCAACAGCCAAAGGCCGGATGCCGTGTTTTGCAGACGTGCCTTCAGGCACTCGATGGCCTTGCGTTCGCTTTCGTTGACGCAAGACCCACAGGGAATGTGTCTGAAGTTTGCCATTTTTTCTCCCGGTTTAACCCGACTCCGACAGGGTTGATTCTTTTCGCCGGTATTGTACCCATGCAGGATGCGAGGTGTATATCAGCGACGAAATGCGAATCACCGGTTTACTAGCGCGACTCCTTGATTAGCCGTGAATAGCTCGGCTGTATCGGCCGCGCATTGTTGTTGTATAGCCGGGAAAAAATCGCCAGTTGCTCCGGTGAGATTTGCTGCGGCTGTTTGAGCACCAGCCACAAGACCCCTTCAGAACACGGCGGTGTCGTCAGCGAACCCATGTAGGTGTAATAGCTGCGGTTTTCGGGTAGCAGTTGTGCCACGTCGACCGCCAGTCCGGGCGGCGTCACTTCTTCGTTCTTCTCCAGCGGCAGGTTGTTCCAGATGGTTTGCACGACGGGGTTTTCCTTGCCCTTATCGAGCAGTACGGCGACCACCGCCAGCTTGCCGTCCTCCGCTTTGTGCACCAGATGCACCACCATTTCAAAAAGCCTCCCGTTGACGCGCTCTTCGGATGGCCGATGAAAATGAAACTGCACAAGCTCATAAGTTTTACCCAGCAGGCTGATGCCGCTCCCTCCGACCGCCACCTGCACGGTATGCCCATTATCGACTACCCGGAAATGCGAAGGGCGATAGGCGAACTGGATCGGCTCTAGGTCGACCCGTATGCCGTCCCGGATATCGATCGGCGACTGCCGTTGGCCGCTGGCGCAGCTCGCGTAGTCGGAACGCAGCTTGCCCCAGTTGCCCGGCCCGCCTTCTCCTTCGTAAGACCAGTGAATATGCGCGTGGGCGTAAGTCCCGAGATTGTGTTCGATCTCCGGGGGGTGCGGTTTGACGCCCCGGGGTTTGGGCGCAACCGCGACGGGCGGTGCGGCAACCGGAGGAGGCGCGGCCGGTTTCGCCGCCGGGGGCGGGGCTGCGGCAGGCATGGGTTTCGGCTCGGTTTTTGCGGCAACCGGCGCTGGCGCCACCGCTTTCTTTGCCTCTTTCTGGAGCGTGGCTTCGTTGGCCTTGCGCAGCTCTCCCGCCGCCGCGCCCACTTTTTCGGCCATCTTGCTCGCCGCCTCCGCCGCTTCTGCCCCAGGTTTTGGCCGGCACACTTCCCGGAGCAATTTGTCTTCGAGCGTGCCCGACCGAACCGGCATTTCGAGCTGCGTTCTGACCTCCTCCTGGCGGAGCAGGTCGCCCTCTTCCTTGAAATAGACCCGTTTCAATGTGCTATACGAACGCGCGCTACAATCGTAGCGGTTAAGCGCTTCGATAATGCGGTAGGACTGAGATGTTTTGGGGTCGTTGATCGGCTTGTCGAGGACGATACGTCCCAGCGCCTCGCTTTTTCCCGAAGCGTCCTTCTTGATGCTGGAGCGGTCGATCTCGACGTGCTTTCCCTGATCGGTCGCGATTGTCCGCCAGGCGGCCGCTGTGGTCGCCGGCATCATGGCGAGGAGCACGGTTGCAAACAGTGCGCGGAACACGGCCGAACCCCCGCCGATTGTCATTCTGGTCATCTTTCGCTTCACGGAAAATCCTGATCGAACTTTAGCCGATTTTGTCGGCGAATTGCCGGCGCCTCCCGCAATTCCGCCCAAGCGGCCATTCCGCCTACACCACTTCCGCGACACCGCCGCCGCCAATTCTTGCCAACGAGACCCAAATCCAGTACCTTCAAGCCTTACGTTGGGGGTGCCGCGCAGCGGTTGCGGCTGAGAGAGTCCCTTTGAACCTGTACGGGTTATGCCGTCGTAGGGAAGCGGAGAAAGCCCCCCTTGCGCGTCCTGCCCGCTTGCAACGAAGCCGCACTGTTGCAACGCCTTTGGCATCGCTATCGGCATCACTCCTTCGCAAGGAAACACCATGAACGCCACCGAAAAATTTCTCGCCGCCGACGCGCATGTAGACGCTGCCGCGATCAAACCCCTGCCCAATTCCCGCAAGATTTACGTCGAAGGCAGCCGTCCGGATATCCGTGTGCCGATGCGTGAGATCTCGCAGTCCGACACCGACACGGCCTTCGGCGGCGAGAAGAACCCGCCGATCACCGTTTACGACTGTTCGGGCCTCTATTCGGACCCGCGGGCAAAGATCGACATCCGTAGCGGTTTGCCCGCGTTACGCGCGCAATGGATAGCGGAGCGCGGAGACACCGAAGCGCTGGCCGATCTCACCTCCGATTTCGGCCGCGCGCGCGCCGGCGACGCCGGGCTCGACGAGCTGCGGTTTCCCGGCCTGCACCGCAAGCCGTTGCGCGCCAAGTCCGATGGCGGGAAAACCCGCAATGTTTCGCAAATGCACTACGCCCGGCGCGGCATCATCACGCCGGAAATGGAATACGTCGCCATCCGCGAAAACAACAACCGCCGCGCCTATATCGAACAGCTCAAAGCCTCCGGCCCACAAGGCGGGCGTTTCGCCGAGATACTCTGTCGCCAGCACCCCGGCCAAAGCTTCGGCGCCAGCATCCCCGAGGAAATTACGCCCGAATTCGTCCGCTCCGAAGTCGCGCGCGGCCGCGCCATTATCCCGGCCAACATCAACCACCCCGAATCGGAGCCGATGATTATCGGCCGCAACTTCCTGACCAAGATCAACGCCAACATCGGCAATTCGGCGCTCGGCTCTTCGATCCAGGAAGAAGTCGAAAAGATGACCTGGGCCATCCGTTGGGGCGGCGACACGGTGATGGATCTGTCGACCGGCAAGAATATCCACGAAACGCGCGAATGGATCATCCGCAACAGCCCGGTCGCCATCGGCACCGTGCCGATCTACCAGGCGCTGGAGAAAGTCAACGGCAAAGCGGAGGAGCTGACCTGGGAGATTTTCCGCGACACGCTGATCGAACAGGCCGAGCAGGGCGTCGACTACTTCACCATCCACGCCGGCGTGCGGCTGCGCTACGTGCCGCTGACCGCCAAGCGGCTGACCGGCATCGTCTCGCGCGGCGGCTCCATCCTCGCCAAATGGTGCCTGGCGCACCACCGGGAAAATTTTTTGTACACGCATTTCGAGGACATCTGCGAGATCATGAAGGCCTACGACGTGGCCTTCAGCCTGGGCGACGGCCTGCGCCCCGGTTCGATCTACGACGCCAACGACGAGGCGCAGCTCGGCGAGCTGAAAACGCTCGGCGAGCTGACGCAGATCGCCTGGAAACACGACGTGCAGGTGATGATCGAAGGCCCCGGCCACGTGCCGCTGCACATGGTTAAAGAGAACATGGACTTGCAGCTCGAACAGTGCGGCGAAGCGCCGTTTTACACGCTCGGCCCGCTGACCACCGACATCGCCCCCGGCTACGACCACATCACCAGCGGCATCGGCGCCGCGCTGATCGGCTGGTACGGCACGGCGATGCTCTGCTACGTGACGCCCAAGGAGCACCTCGGCTTGCCCGACAAGAACGACGTGAAGGAAGGCATCATCACCTACAAGCTCGCCGCCCACGCCGCCGATCTCGCCAAGGGACACCCCGGCGCGCAGATCCGCGACAACGCCCTGTCCAAAGCGCGCTTCGAGTTCCGCTGGGACGACCAGTTCAACCTCGGCCTCGACCCCGACAAGGCCAAGAGCTTCCACGACGAGACGCTGCCCAAGGAATCGGCCAAGGTCGCCCATTTCTGCTCGATGTGCGGGCCGCATTTTTGCTCGATGAAGATCACCCAGGAAGTGCGCGAGTTTGCCGCGCAACAGGGAATAGACGAACAGGCGGCGCTGGAAAAGGGGATGGCAGCGAAAGCGGTGGAGTTCGTCAAGGCGGGCGCCGAGGTTTATCGCAAACTCTGAACCGGCGCCTGGTCTGCGCAAATACCCCACTGGAAGCCGCGCCAAATGGCGGTCTACGATGGTGCGCCGCACCGCGACTGAAATTCAGGGCACCGAAATCACGCTGCACGCTGCGGGATGGCGGCACATTTTGGCTAATCGCCCGGAACCCATCGTCCGAGCACGCTGGCCAGTTGTTCGGTTTCTTCGATCAGATCGTCGATCAGTTGGCCGAGTTCCAGCGGATCGCCGTGTTTGGCCTGTTGCTCGATGCGGTGCGCCAGTTCGCGTGCCGGGTCGGCGCCGAACATGGCGAGGGTGCCTTTCAAGGCGTGCGCGGTAAAAAGCACCGGATCGAGGTCGCCGACGGCAAGCGCGTCGCGCATTTTCTGCAAGTCGTCAGGATAGTGGTCGAGAAAGATACCGGCGACGATGCCGACCATTTCCTGGTCGGCCGCGGCAAGGGCGGCGGCGTAATCGAAGGTGATGACACCGCCCGCAGGCAGACCTTCTTCTCCTGGCGCCACGCCGGCCAGAGCCGGTTCCGGCCGGCCGTGGCGCATCAGCATTTGCTGCAACTCCTGGCTCTTGATCGGCTTGGCGAGATAGTCGTCCATGCCGGCAGACATGCATCTTTCACGGTCGCCCTGCATCGCGTTGGCGGTCATCGCGATGATCGGCGAGCGGGGCGTTCCGCTCTCGCGTTCGGCGGCGCGAATGCGCAGCGTGGCTTCCAGACCGTCCATCACCGGCATCATCATATCCATCAAAACCACGTCGAAGCGCTTTGCGGCCGCCGCCACGACACCGAGCAAACCGTTCTCGGCGACGGTGACACGGTGCCCCCAGCGTTCGAGCAGCTTGGTCGCCAGCTTCTGGTTGGTCGGATGATCTTCGACCAGCAGCACGTCGAGCGGCGCATGCTCGTCCTTGATGAGATGCCGGGTAACGAGTTGCGGTTGCTTGTCCTTCTTCCCGTCGAGGACGCGGTTCAACGCCAGCAGCAGCTCGTCGCGGGCGATCGGCTTGGTGAGGTAGGCGGCAAAACCGATTTCGCGGCAGCGCTGGGCGTCGCCCTTGACGCCGCCCGAGGACAGCATGACCAGCGGGGTGGCGGCGCAACGCGGCAGGGCGAGAACCTGCATGGCGGTCTCGAAGCCGTCCATGTGCGGCATGCAGGCGTCGAGCAGGATCAGGTCGAACGGTGTTTGGCCGGGATCGCGCGCCGCCTGCGCGGCGATGGCGTCCAGCGCCTGCGCGCCGGAGGCGGCTTCGTGTACCGTGGCGCCGCCGCCTTCCAGCGTGCGCGCCAATACGAGGCGGTTCACCGGGTTGTCGTCGACCAGCAAGATGTGGCATCCGGCCAGGCGCGAGGCGATGGGCGGGGCTTGATGCTCCTTGTCGCGGTCGAACAGCGCGGTGAAATGGAAAGTGCTGCCGTGGCCGGCCTGGCTGTCGGCCCAGATGCGCCCGCCCAGCATTTCGGTCAGGCGCGCGGAAATGGTCAGCCCCAGCCCGGTGCCGCCGTATTTGCGGGTGATCGAGCTATCTTCCTGCGAAAAAGCCTCGAAGATGACACCGAGCTTTTCCGGAGAAATGCCGATGCCGCTATCGGACACGGAAAAATGCACGCCGAGCTGTTGCCCGTTGTCCCCCGCGTTTTCCAAGCGCTCGACGCGAACGACGACCTGCCCGGTTTCGGTGAATTTGATCGCGTTGCCGATCAGGTTGACCAGTATCTGGCGCACGCGCCCGGGATCGCCGAGGACGAAAGTCGGCGCCTCCGGCGCGATGTCGCAAACCAGTTCCAGCCCTTTGCCGTGGGCGCGCTGGGCGAGCGTCTTGAGCGTGTCGCCGACCGTGCGCCAGAGGTTGAAGGAGATATGTTCGATGAGCAGCTTGCCGGCTTCGATCTTGGAGAAATCCAGGATGTCGTTGAGGATGCCGAGCAGCGATTCGGAAGACGACTTGACGATTTGCAGGTACTCGCGCTGCTCTTCGGTGAGGTCGGTATCCAGCGCGAGGTCGGTCATTCCGATCACGCCGTTCATCGGCGTGCGTATCTCGTGGCTCATGTTGGCGAGAAACTCGGATTTGGCGCGGTTGGCCGCTTCGGCACCCTCCTTGGCGCGGCGGAGTTCCTCCGAGGCGTGCTTGGCCTGAGAGATGTCGGCGATGTAACCGTTCCACAAGGTGCTCCCGCAGGCTCCGACCCGCGGGCGCGACTCGCAGCGCACCCATAGCAGTTCGCCCGTTTTCCGGTGGGTGAGGCGGAAGTCGAGCGCCCAAAGCGTCTGGTCGGCGGCCGAAATAGCGATAGACGCCCTCAACACAGGCTGATCGTCCGGGTGGATCAATTCAAACAGCCGGTCGGCATCGCCCATCGCTTCGTCGGCCGTCAAGCCGCAGACCCGTTCCAGCCCCCGGCTAAAGAAGGGGAAGCCGTGCTTCCCTTCGGCCGGCAGCAGATATTGGTAGACGGCCAGAGGAATATTGTCGGTCACTTCGCGCAAGCGTGCGGCGGCGGCCACCGCGATCGCCTCCTGCGCTTTGCGTCCGGTGATGTCGGTGCGGATTCCGACATACTGGGTGGGCAGCCCCGCTTCGTCGCAGAAAGGCACGATGGTGGCGTTGACCCAATAGCGCTCGCCGTTCCGGGAACGGTTACAGATCTCGCCGTGCCATACCTTGCCCGAAGCGATTGTCGCCCACATGTCGCGGAACAGTTCCGGCGGATGTTCGGACGACTTGACGATGCGGTGGTTCTTGCCGAGCAGTTCTTCGCGGGGGTAGCCGCTGATCTCGCAGAACTTGTCGTTGGCGTAAATGATCGTTCCCTGCGTGTCGGTGATGCTGACGATGGCGTGCTGGTCGAGCGCGAACTTCTGGTGCGCCAGATCATTGAGGGCTTCCTGCAACTCGCGCTGGCTGTTCGCGCGCTGAAGCACGAGATCGGCCATCAGCGCCGAGAGCGATTCCAGGTTGTCGGCGCCGGCGTCCGCGTGCCGGGGCGGCGCCAGGCCGCCGATCGACCGGCGCAGGCCGTCGGCCGTTTCGCGCAGCGAGCCGATGGCCCGGTCGCGGCTGGAGAGCTCGCTGCGCAGGCGCTCGTTGGTCTGCGTCAGCTCGCTCGAACTGAGTTCCAGGCTGCGCGATTTCAGGTCGAGATCGCGGTCGGTCTGCTCGTAGGCGGAATCGATACGACCGAGAAACTCGCCCAGCCCGGCGAGCAGTCGCGCCGCCTCCGGCGAAACGCCGCCGTTTTCGGCCAAGCGTTCCAGTTCGTCGAGCAAAGTGGAGCCGCCCGCCAACCGTGTCTCGTCGACGCCGAGCGAACGCTTGATCTGCCGGGCGAGGAGCTTGTGCATACCTAAAAAAGGGGAGCCGCCGCCGCTCAGGCTTCGCCGATATAGGTAACGGCCATCGTCTGGTTGTGCAATTTGCACTCGACCGACGGGCTGAACGGGCTGATTTCGCCGTAAGAATAGAAGCCGGCGAGCAGCGCACCCTTGCCGAACACCTCGCCGACGGCCTCCACTTCCTCGTCGACGCGGTCGCCCATCACCAGCTTGCGGCCGACGCAACTGACGAGCAGCACCAGCCCCTGCCCGTCGCCGGCAAGCATCTTCCGGGCCGCATCCGCCGCCGCCCCGGCGCCGCCGACCAGCGCGTCGGTGCTGGCGTGCATCAGCCGGAGATAGCCTTCCGGGTCGATTTCGCCGGCCAGCGTCAGGCTACCATCTTTCTCGTCGACGCCCAGAATGGTGCGGATCAGCCCGATCTCGTCGTGATCCTTGCCGAGCATCGCAAAGGGGAAAAGCAGGCCGGAGGCGGGCAAACCCGCCGCATGTTCGCCGAGGTAGCGTTTGTAGACTTCCAGCGCCGGCTCGCCGTCGAGCTCGAACAGGATGTTGCCGGCGCTGCGCGTAACCTTGCGCGCCGGGCCAAACGGCGACCAGCCGCCGAAAGAGCCGTGGCAGAAGTTTAGCTGCTCGCCGTAGAGGCCGAGCACGGCCAGCGTGTCGCTATGTGCGCCGCTTTCGTCGAGCACCCAGGTCTGTTTGAACGCGCCGCCATCGCCGGCCAGACCGCCGGTAATCGGCACTTCGCTGCCGAGAACGCCGACCATTCCGGCGAGCAGCGCGCTACCGTTGATCTGCAACCCCTGGCCGAAGACCAGCACGGCGCGCAGGCCGTCCTTCGGCAACTGGCCGGCAAGGCGCCCTCCGGCGGCGTAGGAATCATCCATCGCGGCGAGCCTGGTCGAGGCCTCGACCAGGCGGGTGCCGTCAAAACGAACGGCGGTGACCACGCAGGTGCCATCGGCGACGCCGTCCGCAGAAATTTCGCCGGCCGTCGAGCAACCCAGCCGTCGCGCTTGCGGAAATGCGGTCGCCAGGCCGGGCGCGACGCCCTTGAGCAGGTCGGCCGCGCCGAACGCCAGCACCAGATCCGGTCGTATGGCCGCCAGCGCGGCAAGTTTGCCGGCGGCGCCGGAAGCGCTACGAAGGCTTGCCTGTGCTACTTGCATCTCAGTCTCCTCGAACGGTCGGGCCGCTCCCGCAGGGCAGCCCGCATATTGTATCGTCAGGCCAGCTCAAACCGATAGCCTTCTCGGCTTGCGCGGCGCACGGGCGAAAAGCCGGTCGTAAACAGCGTTCGGCAGCAGGCGCAGCAGCTTGGCGACAACGCCCATCTGCCACGGAACCACGGCGTAGCTGCCGCCGCGCGCGATGATGCGCGCGAAGCGGCGCGCCGCTTCGCCGGCGGGCAACAGGAAGGGCATGCGGTAGGGATTGACCGCCGTCATCGGCGTTTCGATATAGCCGGGACAAATGGTGACGACCCGGACGCCCGAGCCGCGCATTTCCAGGCGCAGGCTTTCCAGATAGCTGATCGCCGCCGCTTTCGACGCGCTGTACGCTTCCGCGCCCGGCAGCCCGCGAATGCCGGCGACCGACGCGATGCCGACCAGCCGGCTCCGGCCGTTTCCCGCCAGCCGCATGGCGTGGATAAAAGGCGAAAAGGTCGCCGCCATGCCGAAGACGTTCACGTCCAGCACGCGCCGTATCGCCTCCAGATCCTCGCCGTATTCGCTGAGCGTGCCGACCGACACGCCGGCGCTGGCGATCACGATGTCGGGCGGGCCGAAATTCTTCATAAAATCGTCGGCCGCCGCACGCAAGGCCGCCGCATCGGTCACGTCGAGCGGGTAACAGCAAGACGTGCAGGGCAGCCGTGCCGCCAGCGCCCGCAAGTGATCGCCCCGGCGCGCCGCCAAGCCCAGCGTCGCGCCCTGCGCCGCGTAATGCTCGGCCAGCGCGCTGCCGATACCGGACGAGGCGCCGGTGATGAAGACTTTCTGAGGTGCTGGCATATCGCCATCCGTCGGGAGCGCGCCGCAAAAAAGTCGCCCGGAGCCTTGTGCTACGGGAGACTTTTTGCCGGCGCAAACGGCGGTTACTTCTTCTTGCCCCGTTCGCCGCGCACCTTGTCGATCACCCTGTCGGTACGGGCGACCAGGTCTTCGTGGCCGGTGATGCCCTCGGTGAGCACCAGATACTTTCCGTCGACGGCGAGCGCCGGAACGCCTTGGATTTTGTAGGCTTGCGCCATCTGATCGCCGCGCTTGACCTTGCTGACGACGCCGAAGGAGTTGTAGGCGTCGGCGAACTTCTTGCTGTCGATGCCGCGCGCGCCGACCCATTCAAGAATGCTCTTATCGTCAAAAAGCCTGATGTTCTTGACATGGAGCGCCTCGAACACGGCCGCGTCGTGCTTGTCGAGGTCGCCGGTCGTTTCCAGCGCGTAGTAAAGCTTGGCGAGATTGGCCCACTGGGCGCGGCCGAAGGAAATCGGCACCCGCCGGAAGCCCACATCGGCCGGGAGTTTGGCCGACCACTTGTGGATCGTCGGGTTGAAGTCGCTACAGTGCGGGCAGCCGTATGAGAAAAACTCGACAACCTCGATCCTGGCCGGATTGTCGGTCGCCTGCGCCGGTTCAATCGGCGAGTATTCGCGGCCGGAAGCCGGTTGCGCCAGCGCCGGAAGGGCGCCGGCGAGCAGCGTCAGAGCGATGGCGGCTAGCCACCCGGTAACACGTTTTTGCATCGCTATCTCCTTAATCCTTCTTGACGACGCTGGCCTCGATACCCTGTTTGGCGAGATCCGAGCGTAGCCGGTTCACATCGTCGATTTTTGTAAACGGCCCCAGGCGAACCCGGTACCACACTTTGTCCTGCACCATTACTTGTTGCACCGACGCTTCCATGCCCAACAACGCGAGCTTGGCCTTCTGGTTATCGGCGTCGTCCACTTTCTGGAAAGAGCCGGCTTGCAGATAAAGCGCGTTTTTCAGCCCGCTTTCCTTTTCGGTCCTGCCTTTGCCGTCGTCGGCCGGCTTTTCGGCGGGTTTTTCTGTCGGTGGCGGGATCGATTCGGCGTTGCCGGGCAGGATCTTGTAGAAGTCGAAGCGCGGCTTGTCGCTCGTCTGCGGGATCGGGTCGCCAGGTTTCCCCGGTAGCGCCGCCGGTGCTCCGGCTTGAGCCGGCTTGGCGGTGTCCGTCGCCGCCGACTGCTGGCCCTTGGTGGAAAAGGGTATCGGCATCTTGTTGATATACCAGACGACGCCTGAGGCGCCCAAAACGCCAAGGACGATGCCGATGAAAAGGGTGAGCAGAGTGCTGCCGCCCGGCCTGCCTCTCGCGTGGTCGGTGCTGCGCCGGTTAGGCTTCATGTCTCGAGTCATGGGCTTCTTTCGTTTCGCTATTTCGTTACATCGATTGCGGGCAACTGACGCCGAGCAGCGTCAAGCCGTTGCGGATCACCTGGCGCACGGCGGCGGCCAGCGCCAGGCGCGCATCCCGCAAGGCGGCATCTTCGACCAGCATGCGCTCGGCGTTGTAGTAGCTGTGGAATTCGGCCGCCAGATCCTTGAGATAGAAGGCGATCAGGTGGGGCGCCAGCTCGCTGGCGGCGGCATCGACAATTTCCGGAAATTCGCCCAGCAGCGCGGCCAGCGCCAGCTCGCGCGGATTGTCGAGGCGCGCCAGATCGGCCTTGACCAGCGTCGCCGTTTTTCCGGCCCACTGCGCGAGCACCGAGCAGACGCGGGCATGCGCGTACTGGATGTAATAGACCGGGTTTTCGTTCGACTGGCTCTTCGCCAGATCGAGGTCGAAGTCCAGGTGCTGGTCGGACTTGCGCAGCACATAGAAGAAGCGGCAGGCGTCGTTGCCGACCTCGCCGCGCAGTTCGCGCAGGGTGACGAATTCGCCCGAACGCGTCGACATCGACGTTTTCTGCCCGTTGCGGTAGAGCACGGCGAACTGCACCAGCGCCACGTCGAGCACTTCCGGCGCCAGTTGCAGCGCGGCGATGGCGCCTTTGACGCGGGCGATATAGCCGTGGTGGTCGGCGCCCCAGATGTTGATGATGCGCTCGAAACCGCGCTCGACCTTGTTCAGGTGATAGGCGATGTCCGACGCGAAGTAGGTGTAGAGGCCGTTTTCGCGCTGCACGACGCGATCTTTTTCGTCGCCGAAAGCGGTCGACTTGAACCACTTGGCGCCATCCTGAACGTAGATGTGGCCGCTGTGTTCGAGGCGGTCGACGCAACGTTCGACGAGACCGGTATCGAACAGCGATTTTTCGGAAAACCAGACATCGAAATGCACGCCGAACTCTTCGAGATCGTTGCGCCCGTCGCCGAGCTGTTCGGTCAGCACGTGGTTATGGACGTAAGACCAGTCTTCGCCCAGCAGATCCTTGGCGTTGGCGATCAGCGCGTCCAGATGCGTTTCGCGCTGCTCCTTGGCTTCGTCGTCGGAGCGCCCGGAGCCGGGGATACCCGGTGTGCCGAACTGGACGGCGGCTGCCGGGTGCACATACCGCGCACCGTGCGCCGCCCGCATCTGGCGCGCCATTTCGCCGACGTAGTCCCCCTGATAGGCGTTGGGCGGAAAGGGTACGTTCTCGCCGTGCAACTCCAGATAGCGCAGCCAGGCGGAGAGGCCGAGGATGTCCATCTGGCGGCCGGCATCATTCACGTAGTATTCGCGGGTCACGTCCCAACCGGCGTAAGCCAGCAGGCTGGACAGGCTGGCGCCGTAGGCCGCGCCCCGCCCGTGGCCAACGTGCAGCGGGCCGGTCGGGTTGGCCGAAACGAACTCGACTTGCACCTTCCTGCGTCCGCCCGCCGTCGAGCGGCCGTAGTCGTCGCCCAGCGTCAAAACGCTGTGGATGGCTTCCCGCCTGGCCGCCGGCAAGAGGTGGAAGTTGATGAAGCCGGCGCCGGCGATTTCGGCTTTCGCCACCAACGGCGACGGTGGCAGTGCGGCAAGTAGCGCCTGCGCCAGCTCGCGCGGATTGCGTTTCATCGAGCGCGCCAGCTGCATCGCCAGGTTGCACGAAAAATCGCCGTGCGCGGCCTGCTTCGGGCGTTCGACCAGAATTGCCGTTCCCAGCTCGCCGGGCGCTACGCCGCGTAGCGCGGCGCGCAGCAAGTCGACAAGATGGGCTTTGATATCGTGGTTCATTGGGATTGTGGTCTGAAAAATTGGAGCAGGGTCGGATTATACGATGTGCGGCCAAATGCTGCCGAGTCGTGGCCGGGGGCGGGGGTGTCTGAAAGAGGCGGCCGCCCGACCGAAAAACGAGGGTGAGCACGCTCCCGCCGTGCCGCTTCGGGATAAACTCATGGCTTCCCGAAAATCCCGGCCCGTTTTCCATGCGCCTATTCCGTCTTGCCAAAATCCTCGCCGTATCGAGCCGCTACGGTCTGGACGAGATGATCCTCGAGCATGAGACCAGCGGCCGGCTGGCGGCTTTGTCGCGTTTCTTGCACTTCTGGCGGCGTTTCGATGCGCCGCGCGCGGTACGTTTGCGGCTGGCGCTGGAGGCGCTGGGGCCGATTTTCGTCAAGTTCGGCCAGGTGTTGTCGACCCGCCGCGACCTTCTGCCGCCGGATATTGCCGACGAACTGGCCAAATTGCAGGATCGCGTGCCGCCTTTTTCGTCCGAACTGGCGCTGGCGCAGATAGCGCAAGCCTACGGCCGGCCGGCGCACGAGGTGTTTGCCGAATTCGGCGCTGTCCCGGTCGCTAGCGCTTCGGTCGCGCAGGTACATTTCGCCCGCCTGCGTTCGGAGGACGGCGGCCATGAAGTGGCGGTCAAGATTCTGCGGCCGGAGATGCGCGGCGTGATCGCGCACGATCTGGCCTTGCTCGACACCCTGGCCGGCTTGCTGGAAAGGCTCTGGTCGGACGGCAAGCGTTTGAAGCCGCGCGAGGTGGTCGCCGAATTCGCCAAATATCTCTACGACGAGCTGGATTTGATGCGCGAAGCGGCCAACTGCTCGCAGCTGCGCCGCAACTTTACCGGCTCACCGCTGCTGCAAGTGCCGGAAGTGCATTGGGATCAATGCACGACGACGGTGATGGTGATGGAGCGCATGCACGGTATTCCGATCAGCCAGACCGAGGCTTTGCTGGCGGCCAGTATCGACCTACCGGCGCTGTCGCGGGCGGGCGTCGAAATCTTCTTCACGCAGGTCTTCCGCGATGGCTTCTTTCATGCCGACATGCATCCGGGCAACATCTTCGTCGCCACCGACGCCGCGCACCACGGCAGCTATATCGCGCTCGACTTCGGGATCGTCGGCACGCTGACCGACGTGGACAAGAATTATCTGGCGCAGAATTTTCTCGCCTTTTTCCAGCGCGACTACAAGCGCGTCGCGCTGGCGCACGTCGAGGCCGGCTGGGCGCCGGCCGATACGCGGGTCGACGAATTCGAGGCTGCGATCCGCGCCGTCTGCGAACCGATCTTCGACCGTCCGCTGCACGAAATTTCCTTCGGCCGCGTGTTGTTGCGGCTATTCCAGACCTCGCGCCGCTTCAATGTCGAAATTCAGCCGCAGCTCGTGATGCTGCAAAAAACTCTGCTCAACATCGAGGGGCTGGGGCGCCAGCTCGATCCGCATCTGGACTTGTGGACGACGGCCAAGCCGTTTCTTGAGCGCTGGATGAACGAACAGGTCGGCTGGCGCGCCTTCAACCGGGGACTCAAGCAGGAGGCGCCGCACTGGGCGCGAATCGTGCCGCAGTTGCCGCGCCTGGTGCACGAAGTGCTGGCGCGGCCGAAAAGCGTCGATACCGCGCCCCTGCTCGCCGAAATCGCACGCGGGCAGCGTCGGCAGAATTTCTGGCTGGGGCTGGTCGCGATCCTGCTGGCGGCGCTGCTGGCCCGCCACTATCTGTAGGAGTTTTTGTGGTGCCGAAATGCCCCGGCCGTCATCAGCAGAACCGGCTTGTTCTGCGCGCGTTGCGTGAAACCGGCGCATTCAACAAGCAAGCGTCGCGTGATCTTGAAACCGCGACGCGGCATCCTTGATCTGGTCGAGAACGGCGTCCTCAAAGTGCGTGCCAGCGACCCGGGCCGCAGCCAGAACTCACCGCTTGGCGGGAAAAGGGCGTTTATCCCTGCGTATCTCCAGCGATGCGTGTGCTGCCGGCGATCTCAGGGCTGGACTTGATCTATCGTCAGTTGCACGCCCCGGCTGCCGAGTTTGACGCCGCCGGCGCCGCCGAACAGATCGCCGCTTGCAGTCTGCGCCTTGCCGGACTTGGCGATACGCGCCTCGATACGCACCGTCTTGAACTCGGAGAGCTTCTTGCCGCCCGGTAACGCCATCGAATCGTCGAGGCGGAAAGTCAGCGGCAACTCGGCTACCGTCGCCCGTATCGCGGCGAGCGGCATACGCGGCCCTTCTTCGGCGCGGGCAAAGACGAAAAGCACGTCGTCGGGTTTGGCCTGGCCGGCCAGCTTGCCGCTCAATACCACCTGGCCGGAGATGCTCGGCGCCGCAGCAGCCGATTTTGCCTTCTTCTCGACCGCTGACGGTTGGCCGGCAGCCTTGCGCGCCTTGGCGATGTAGTCCTCCAGCGTCGCGTAGTCTTCCGAACCCGGATCAATTTTGGTCAGCAGGCGCGACCAGTGGTCGGCCGCAGCGCCGAAATCGCTCCGTTCGCTGGCGGCGAGACCGGCCATGAACAGCGATTGAGGGTCTTCGGGATCGATTTTTAGGGCGCGGGCGATCAGTTCGCCCGGCTTGCCCTGCAATCTGCCGCCATTCACCTGGCTCAAGGTTTCGGCGTAGTCGGAAAGCAGCGCCGCGTCCTGGTCGACCAGCGCGCCCGCGTGGCTGTAGGCCTCGGCCGCTTCCGCCAGCCGGCCGAGCGCCTTGTACGAACGCGCCAGCATGACCCAACCGTTGGCGTCGTCGGGATCCTTCTTCAGCTTCTCGGCCAGCTTGACCAGCATGCCCTCGATCTGCTGGGTGCTGACGCTGGAGGGCGGTTGCGTCTGTAGCGGATCGAGCGCGCGCGGATTGCCGAGCAGGAGATAGCCGGCGGTCGCCAGCAGCGGGATGGCGGCGACCAGTGCAAGCGCTGTCTTCCGGCCGCCGCCGTCGGCCGTCGCGGCAGCCGCTTCCGGCCGCACTTCGTCGAGCAGGCGGCGCTGCAACTCGCTCCTGGCCTGCTCGAAATCGGCTTCGGCGAGCGTGCCGTCGCTCCGGTCACGCTCCAGTTCCGCCAACTGGTCGCGGAATATGGACAGGTTGAACTGGCGCTGATCGGCGCCGCTGGCGACCTTGGGCGCACGCCAGAGCGGCAGCACGAGAATGGCGACGGTGGCGGCGACAAGCAGCGCCGCGACGACGACGAACGCGGTCACGGGCGTCATGGTTGCCCCTTTTTGGCTTGCAGCAGGTCATCGGCCTGCCGCTGTTCCTCGGCGCTTAGCGGTGCGTCCTTCAGCGCCTTGTCGCGGCGGCGCAGATAGCGCACCAGCGCGACGAGCGCGACCGCGAAGAGCAGCGCCGGGCCGAACCACAGGAGCAGCGTCGTGCCTTTCAGCGGCGGCCGATAGCGGACGAAGTCGCCATAACGGCTGACCATGAACTCCATGATCTCGCTGTCGCTCTTGTTGTCGTTAATCAGCGAGCGAATTTCGCGGCGCAGATCCTGGGCCAGCTCGGCGTTGGAACCGGCCAGCGATTCGTTCTGGCAAACCAAACAGCGCAACTCGGAAGAAATCGCGATCAAGCGTTTTTCGGTGAGTTCGTTTTCGGCGCGCGGCGCGGCTTCCTTGGCCTGCAAGCCGCCGGGTTGAAGGGCTCCGAGCGCGAGCGCGAATATCGTCAGCCAGCGTTTCATTTGGACAACTCCCCCACCATCGGCAGGATCTTGCCGGAAAAAATGTCGGGGCTGATCGGCCCGGTATGCTTCATGCGGATGACGCCGGCCTTGTCGATCAGGTAGGTTTCCGGCACGCCATACACGCCGTAGTCGATGCCGGCCCGACCGTCGAGATCCATCGCCGTCAGCGCGTAGGGATCGCCGTGTTTGCTCAGCCAGCCGGCGGCGCGCTGCTCGGCGAGCACTTTTTCGCTGGCCGGGTCTACCTTGTCCATGTCCACGCCGCCATCGCCGCGCAGCTCCTTGTAGTTGAGGCCGATCAGCGGGACGGTCTTGCGCTTTGCCAGCCCGACCAGCACCGGATGTTCTTGGCGGCAGGAGACGCACCAGGACGACCAGACGTTGAGCAGCCAGACCTGGCCGAGCATGTCCTTCGGCGAAAACGTCCGGTCGGGAGCGCCCAGTTGCGGCAGCGAAAACGCCGGCGCGGGTTTGCCGACCAGCGGCGAAGGCACGTCGCGCGGGTTGAGGTTGAGCCCGACAGCGAGCAGAGCCACCAGGACGACAAAGCCGATCAGCGGCCAAAGAAATTTGTTCATCGGATAATCCTCAAACTTTCTGGGCAAGCGAAGCGGGCATCGATAGCGGCGCACGCGACTTGATTCTATAGCGCCGGTCGCTCATCGCCAGCAGCCCGCCGAGCGCCATCAACACGCAACCGCCCCAGATCCAGTCGACGAAGGGCTTGTAATAGACGCGAACCGCCCAGGCGGCGTCCGGCCTGGCCTTGTCGATGGGTTCGCCGAGCGAGACATAGACATCGCGCAGGAAGCCGGTGTCGATTGCCGCTTCGGTCATCGGCATCGACGAGGTGACGTAGTTGCGCTTTTCCGGGAACATTTTCCGGGACGGCTTGCCGTCGATCGACAGATCGACATCGCCGACCAGAGCCATGTAGTTGGGCCCCTTTTTCTGGCGCACGCCGTTGAATTTGAACGTGTAGGCGCCGATACTAACCGTATCGCCGACCTCCATCTTCACATCTTTTTCGGCCTGGTAGGCGTTCACCGTCGCCACGCCGACGACGAACACGGCGATACCGATATGCGCCAGGTGCATCCCGAAGAAGCCGCGCGGCTGTTGGCGCACGGCGCGCATGAAGGGCTGGCCGGCGCGCGTCGACTGCACGCGCCCGACAAAATTCAGCGCGGCGCTGAGGAAGATCCAGGCCGCCAGCAGCAGGCTGAGCGCGACCAGCGGCTTCCATTCGCCGAAGAAGAAGGGCGCGATGCATCCGGCCGCCGCCGCCGCGAGAAAGGCCCAGCGCAAGGTGCGCGCCAGTTCGCCCAGGCTGGCGTGTTTCCAGCGCGCAAACGGCGCGACACCGATCAGGAACAGCGCCGGAACCATCAGCGGCGCGAATACGGCGTCGAAGTAAGGCGGCCCCACCGAGAGCTTGCCGGCGCCCAGCGCGTCGATCAGCAGCGGGTAGAGCGTGCCGAGCAGCACCGAGGCGCAAGCGACCACCAGCAGCACGTTGTTGGTCAGCAACAGCGACTCGCGCGAAACCAGTGCAAAGCGGCCGCCGAGACCGACTTTGGGCGCCCGCCAAGCAAACAGCGCCAGCGAGCTGCCGATCACGGCAACGAGAAAGACGAGGATAAAAATACCGCGCCGAGGATCGGTGGCGAACGCATGTACCGAGGTGAGCACGCCGGAACGGACGAGGAAAGTGCCGAGCAGCGACAGCGAGAAGGCGGAAATCGCCAACAGCACCGTCCAGTTCTTGAAACTGCCGCGTTTTTCGGTCACCGCCAGCGAGTGCACCAAGGCCGTGCCGACCAGCCAGGGCATAAACGATGCGTTTTCCACCGGGTCCCAGAACCACCAGCCGCCCCAGCCGAGTTCGTAGTAAGCCCACCAAGAGCCGAGCGCGATGCCGAGCGTGAGGAAAATCCAGGCCGCGGTCGTCCACGGCCGCGACCAGCGCGCCCAAGCCGCGTCTAGCTGGCCCGAGAGCAGGGCGGCGACGGCGAACGCGTAGGCCACGGAAAAACCGACGTAGCCCATATAGAGCATCGGTGGATGAATAATCAGCCCCGGATCCTGCAACAGGGGATTGAGGTCGCGGCCTTCCTCGGCGCCCGGCAGAAGGCGCTCGAAGGGATTGGAGGTCAACAGGATGAAAAGCAGGAAACCGGCGGTGACCAGGCCGAGAACGCCGAGAACGCGCGCCACCATGTGATCCGGTAACTGCCGCGAGCGCAGCGCCACCGCCAGCGTCCACATCACCAGCATGACCAGCCACAGCAGCAACGACCCTTCGTGTCCGCCCCAGACGGCTGCGACGCGGTATTCGAGCGGTAGCAGCGAGTTGGAATGCTGCGCCACATAGATCACGGAAAAATCGTTCTGCACAAACGCCGTCGTCAAACAACCGAAGGCGACCGCCATGAGCAGCGCCTGCGCCATCGCCGCCGGACGCGCGACGGCGATCCACCGGCTCCGGCGGGTGTGTGCGCCGATCAGCGGCAGCGCGCCCTGCACCAGCGCGACACAGAGCGCAACGATGAGCGCGAAATTACCGAGTTCGGGAATCATTGTATTTCTCCACGGGTGAGGCGACGCGGCGCCGGCGCTCGAAGAAAGCGCGGGGCCTGCCGTTCCACTTACTGCTTCAAAGTCTGCGCCGCCTTGTTGGCGGCGGCACGGTTGCCGGCATCGTCGAGCGCCTTGGTCGCTTCGGGCGGCATGTAGTTTTCGTCGTGTTTGGCGAGCACTTCGCTGGCCACGAACAGGCCGTCGTCGCCCAGTTTGCCTTGCGCGACGGCGCCCTTACCCTCCCGGAACAGGTCGGGCAGAATGCCCTTGTAAGCGACCGTCAGGTCTTTTTCGGTGTCGGTGACGATAAAGCGCAAAGTGACGCCATCGGCCTCGCGCTTGATCGACCCCTCCTTGACCAGTCCGCCGATGCGAAACGTCTTGCCCTTCGGCGCTTCCCCGGCCGCCACCTGCGTCGGCGAAAAGAAAAATACCAGGTTGCTCTGGAAGGCGTTGAGCACCAGCGTCGCGACACCCGCCAGGATGACGAGGCCGCCGACGATCAGCGCGATACGTTTGTGACGTGCTTTCAACATGTGCTCCTGCCGTTAACTGCTCCGCCGCGATCCGATTTTTCGGCGCGGATCTGGCGCTTGAGCCGCGCGATCAGAGCCCTCCGTCCCCGGATCAGCAAGATCGGTTCCAGCGCCATCAGCAGCGCCATTACACCCACCGAACCCCAGACATAAACGCCGTGGTTCCCCATCGCCAAAAAGTCGGAAAAACTGTTCCAGTACATCGCTGCCCCCTTATTTGTCCGCCAGCAAGGCACGCACCCACTCGGTGTGCCGTTCGCGTTCGAGCATGATGCCGCGCGCCCGCATCAGCGCGACGGCGATGCTGTACATCCAGCACGCCAGCGCGCACAGCAGCATGCCCCAGAGCATGGTCGCCGCCATCGAAGGCGATTTGGTCAGACTGACCGACGACCCCTGGTGCAGGGTGTTCCACCACTTTACCGAGAAGTAGATGATCGGGATATTTACTACGCCGACCAGCGCCAGGATGGCGCCCGCCTTGTCGGCCCGTCGCGGGTCGTCGATCGCCGATTGCAAGGCGATGAAGCCGATATAGAGAAACAGCAGAATCAGTTCCGAAGTCAGGCGCGCGTCCCACACCCACCAGGCGCCCCACATCGGTTTTCCCCACAAGGCGCCGGTCCACAGCGAGAGAAAAGCGAACAGCGCACCGGTCGGCGCCAGCGCCGACGCCATCATGCCCGACAGGCGGGTATTGAACGCCAGCCCGAGGCCGGCCCAAAATGCCATCACGAGATAGATGAACATCGACATCCACGAGGCCGGCACATGCAGGAAGATGATGCGGTAGCCCTCGCCTTGCTGGGCATCGGTCGGCGCGACGAGAAATCCGACATACAGCCCGGCAACGCCGAAAACGGCGGCCAGCGCCCAAAACCAGGGAATCATCCGGCCGGCGACCGGATAGAAACTTTGCGGGCTGGCGTACTTGAACCAGTTGAATAGTCTGTTGCTCATCGGCTCGTTATTCCAGCGCAATTCTCAAGGCCGCGGCGGTCGCCCACGGCGCAAAAAACACACCGCCCAGCGTCAGCGCGCCAAGCAGCGACAAATGGGCTTGTGGCCCGAGTCCGGTTACGGTGGCATCGACCGCCCCGGCGCCGAAAATCAGCACCGGAATATAAAGCGGCAAGACCAGCAAAGACAGCAACACCCCGCCGCCGCGAACGCCCAGCGTCAATGCGGCGCCGATGGCGCCGATGCCGGAGAGCGCCGGCGTGCCGATCAGCAACGAAACCGTCAGCACCCACAGCGCATCGTTCGGCAAACCGAACTGTAGGCCCAGCACCGGCGCCAGCAAAGCCAGCGGCAGCCCGGACACCAGCCAGTGCGCGATCACCTTGCCGAGCACCACCAGCCCCAGCGGCTGCGGCGCCAGCGCCAGTTGCTCCAGCGTGCCGTCGCGGTGATCGTCGGCAAACAGGCGCGGCAACGACAGCATCGTCGCCAGCAAGGCAGCGACCCAAAGTACGCCCGGCGCCAGTTTCCGCAGCAGTTCGGCTTCCGGCCCGACGCCCAGCGGGAACAGGCTGACGACGATGATAAAAAAGAACATCGCCGAAACGATGTCTGCCTGCCGACGCATCGCCAGCCGCAGGTCACGGGCAACTATTGCGCGAATCAGGGCCAGCATTCTACCAGCCCGGCTTCGGCTCGGGCGCCGAACCTGGGACGGCGCCGAGATGCAGCTCGCGAACCGCGCCCGCCGGCACCTCGACCGCTTGGTGCGTGGTCAGCACGGCCAGTCCGCCGCGTTGCAGATGCGCGCCGATCAGTCCGGCAACCAGTTCCACGGCTGCGGTATCGAGCGCCACATAAGGCTCGTCAAGCACCCACAGCGCCCGCCTTTCGTTGACCAACCGGGCCAGCGCGACGCGACGCTTTTGCCCCTGCGACAGGTAGCGGCATGCAAGATCCTCGCGGCCGGCTAGCCCCACCATTTCCAGCGCATCGAGTGCTGCGTCCTCGTCAAGCGACTCTTCGGCCAACTTCGCCGACGCCAGAAGGTTCTCGAACGGTGTCAGTTCCTCCTTGATCGCATTGTGGTGACCGAGGTAGCACAATTCGGCGCGAAACTCCTCGCCCATCTGCCGGATCGGGCGGCCTCGCCAGCGTATCTCGCCAGCCGCCGGTGGCGTCAGGCCACACAACATGCGCAACAGACTCGTTTTTCCGGAGCCATTCCTACCCTGCAAATAGAGCATCTCGCCGCCTTGCAGCCGAAAGCCCACGTCGGAGAACAGACGCCGTTCGCCACGTACGCATTCCAGGTCGGCCGCTTCGAGCATGCAGGGTTTGTCCAATTGCAGGAAAAAGGGAAATTGTGAAGGCGCAATTTTAAGCCCGCATTAAGCGGAATCAAATAAAACTTGCAGCAAGCCGGTTAACCGCAGAATTCGACAACCAACAAAAATTTGGAATTTTCGAGAAGCTTTGTTTATAATGCGCGGCTCTGTTGCAATCTGCCGATTACCGAAATTAGGATTGAGTTAATGCCTGCCATTCGCCTTAAGGAAAACGAGCCGTTCGAAGTTGCGATTCGCCGTTTCAAGCGCACCGTTGAAAAAACCGGCCTGCTGACCGAGTTGCGTGCCCGCGAGTTCTACGAGAAACCCACCGCCGAACGCAAGCGCAAGCTGGCGGCTGCCGTCAAACGCCACCACAAGCGCATGCGCAGCCAGACGCTGCCGCCCAAGCTGTACTGACACCGGGTTGCAGATTGCCGCACAGCCGCCTGTTTTGCGACAGGCGGCTTTTGGCGTTTCTGGAGTTGCCATTCTGTCCGGCAAGACTGCCGGCGGATCATCGAGGAGGCTCGCAATGACCCTGAAAGAACGCATCAACGAAGACATGAAAGCCGCCATGCGGGCCAGAGAAGCCGCCCGCCTTGGCGCCATCCGCCTGCTGCTCGCCGCAATCAAGCAAAAAGAAGTCGACGAGCGCATCGTGCTCGACGACACCGCCGTGGTCGCCGTGATCGACAAAATGCTCAAGCAACGGCGCGACTCGATTGCGCAATACGACGCCGCCGGCCGCCAGGATCTGGCCGACGCCGAGCGCTTCGAGGCCGACTTGCTTACCACCTACATGCCGGCCGGTCTTTCGGCCGACGAGATCGCACTTGCCGTAAGCGACGCGATTGCAGCGACACAGGCGGGCGGCTCCGGCGACATGGGCAAGGTGATGGGCGTCCTCAAGCCAAAACTGGCCGGTCGCGCCGACATGACCGAAGTCTCCAGGCTGGTCAAAGCACGCCTTGCGGGCGGCTGACGGTTGGGCGCCGCCCGCTCTAAAACGCCAACGGCGCCACCGTGATTCCCGAATCTTTCATTCAGGAGCTATTGCACCGCATCGACGTGGTCGACCTGATCGACGGCTATGTACCGTTGAAGAAGGCAGGCGCAAACTATGCGGCGTGCTGTCCCTTCCATAGCGAAAAGTCGCCCTCGTTTACCGTCAGCCCGACCAAGCAGTTCTACCATTGCTTTGGTTGCGGCGCGCACGGCACGGCCATCGGTTTTTTGATGGAATACTCGGGGCTAGGCTTTATCGACGCGATCAAGGAACTCGCCGGCCGGGCCGGCCTGCAAGTGCCGGAAAACGAAGACCGGCGCCCGCATGACGGCCCCAGGGTCACGGCACTGACCGAAGTAATGGCGCGCGCGGCGAAATATTATTACGAGCAGCTCAAGCGTTCCAGCAAAGCCATCGATTACCTCAAGGGGCGTGGCGTCAGCGGCGAGATCGCGCAGAAATTCGGCATTGGCTACGCGCCGGAAGGCGGGCAAAGTCTGGCAGCGGCCTTCGACGATTACGGCGCAACGGAATTGCAGGCCGCCGGACTGGTCGGAAAGAGCGAAGACGGCCGCTTGTATGATCGTTTCCGCGACCGGGTGATGTTTCCGATCCTGAACCAGAAAGGCGAAGTCATCGCCTTTGGCGGCCGCGTACTCGGCGAGGGAAAGCCGAAGTATCTGAATTCGCCAGAAACGCCTCTTTTTGAAAAAGGCCGCGAAGTCTTCGGCTTGCCGCAAGCGCGCGCCGCACTGCGCGAGAAGGACACGGCAATCGTCGTCGAAGGCTATATGGACGTGGTGGCGCTCGCCCAGCACGGTGTCGGCAATGCGGTCGCCACCCTGGGTACGGCCACCACGGCGACGCATGTGCAAAAACTGCTACGTCAGGTCGACCGGATCGTCTATTGTTTCGATGGCGACGCCGCTGGCCGCAAAGCCGCTTGGCGAGCGTTGGAAAACAGCCTGGAAGCGTTGCCCGAGCAAAAGAGCATCGGCTTTGTTTTTCTGCCGGAAGCAGACGATCCCGACAGCTTCGTGCGCACTCACGGCCGGGAAGGTTTTGAACTCAAAATCGCACAAGCGACGCCGCTTTCCGAATTTTTGCTGCGCGAGCTCGCCGCGCACTGCGACATGACGAGCGCCGAAGGCAAGGCCAGGCTGGTGGCCGAAGCCAAGCCACTGCTTGGCCGCCTGCAAACGCCGCTACTCAGGCTGCAACTGGTCAAACGCCTTGCCGAAGCGAGCGGATTTTCGCAGGCGGAAGTCGAGCGCTTGTGCGATCTGCGGCCAATCGCGCGTCCGGCGCCCGCCCGCGCGCCGCGCCAGGCGCCCTCGCTGCTGCGCTCGCTGCTGCGCCTGCTGCTACAGCGACCGCAGCTCGGCAAGGATTTACCGCTGGATTCGCTGCCCGATAACTCCGCCGAAGCACGCGCTGTCCGCCAGCTCTGCGCGGCCATCGCCGCCTCCGGAGACCCGCCACCGCCTTACGCCGCTTTGCTCGAACGCATGCGCGGCAGCGAAGACGAAAACATCCTGCGCGAGGCGGCGGCGGAACTGATGCAGCAACCGTTTGCCGAAGAAGACATCGCCGCCGAGTTCGAGGGCGCGGTACAGCGCCTGGCCGAAGGCGGACACAAACGGGAATTTGCCGTATTGCAGGAGAAAGTCCAGAAATTGGGTGTCGCCGGCCTATCGGGCGAAGAAAAGCTGCAATACCTGCAAGCGATCGGCGTTCGCTCGCCCGCGGTAAAGCCGATCCGATAAAGGCAGGTAAGTTCTGATATAATCAGAGGTTTTTCCAGTACAACGCTAACCGGGATATGGTCATGGCAAGGGAAAAGGCAGTTACGACAAAATCGGCTAAAACGAAAGCGGCGGCCGACCTGCTGGCGCAGACGGGCAACACGCCATCGCCGGTAGACGAAGAAACGCGCAAAACGCGACTCAAGACCCTCATCAAGCTAGGCAAGGAACGCGGCTTCCTGACCTATGCCGAAATCAACGACCACCTGCCGGACGACGTGGTCGACGCCGAGCAGATCGAAAGCATCATCAGCACCTTTAACGACATGGGTATCCAGGTCTACGACGAGGCGCCCGATGCCGAAACGCTGCTCATGTCCGACGCCACGCCGGCCGCCGGCGCCGACGATGCCGATGTCGAAGAGCAGGCGGAGCAGGCGCTGTCGACCGTAGACTCCGAGTTCGGCCGCACGACCGACCCGGTGCGCATGTACATGCGCGAAATGGGTTCCGTCGAGCTGCTCACGCGCGAAGGCGAAATCGAGATCGCCAAGCGCATCGAAGACGGCCTGAAACACATGATCCAGGCCATTTCGGCGTGCCCGACGACGATTGCCGAGCTGGTCAATTCCGCCGACAAGATCGAGCGCGACGAAATGCGCATCGACGAGCTGATCGACGGGCTGATCGACCCCAACGCCGACGGTGCCATCGAAGAGCTGGCCGAGGACGAAGCGGCCGAGGTCGAGGGAGAAGAAGGTGAAGACAGCGAGGCCATCGAAGGCGCCGCCGCCGCCGCGTCGTTGCTCAAGCTGAAAACTGAAGGGCTTGAACGCCTGGCGATCATCAAGGATCACTATGCAAAGGCGCATAACGCGCTGGTCAAAAAGGGTTCGCAGGACAAGACCTACCTGAAGCTGCAACACCAGATCTCCGACGAGATGATGGGCATCCGCTTCACGTCCAAGACCATCGAGCGCCTGTGCGACTCGGTGCGCGGCATGGTCGAGGAAGCCCGCGCCTGCGAGCGCAAGATCCAGCGTATTTGCGTCGACACCGTGCGCATGCCACGCCCGCACTTCATCAAGGTTTTTCCCGGCAACGAACTCAACCTCGACTGGGCGGACGGCGAAATCGCCATCGCCGGCAAGACCTACGCCGCGATCCTCACGCGCAACGCGCCGAACATCAAGGAAGAGCAGAAAAAGCTGCTCGCCCTACAGACGCGCATCGGCATCCCGCTCAAGGAACTGAAAGACATCAACAAGCAGATGTCCACCGGCGAAGCCAAGGCACGCCGCGCCAAGCGCGAAATGACCGAAGCCAACCTGCGCCTGGTCATCTCGATTGCCAAGAAGTACACCAACCGTGGCCTGCAGTTCCTCGACCTGATCCAGGAAGGCAACATCGGTCTGATGAAAGCCGTGGACAAATTTGAATACCGTCGCGGCTACAAATTTTCGACCTACGCCACCTGGTGGATACGCCAGGCGATCACGCGCTCGATCGCCGACCAGGCGCGCACCATCCGCATCCCGGTGCACATGATTGAAACGATCAACAAAATGAACCGCATCTCGCGGCAGATTTTGCAGGAAACCGGCCTCGAAGCCGACCCCGCGACGCTGGCCAAGAAGATGGAAATGCCGGAAGAAAAGATCCGCAAAATCCTCAAGATCAGCAAGGAGCCGATCTCGATGGAAACCCCCATCGGCGACGATGACGACTCGCATCTCGGCGACTTCATCGAGGATTCCGCGACGCTCGCGCCGACCGACGCCGCGCTATACTCCAGCCTGCGCTTCATCACCAAGGATGTGCTCGACACGCTGACGCCGCGCGAAGCCAAGGTGTTGCGCATGCGTTTCGGCATCGAAATGAACACCGACCACACGCTCGAAGAGGTCGGCAAGCAGTTCGATGTCACCCGCGAACGCATCCGCCAGATCGAAGCCAAAGCCCTGCGCAAGCTGCGCCACCCGTCGCGTTCCGACAAGTTGCGCAGCTTTCTGGACAGCGGTAGCAGTTAATAAGTTTCGGGCCTGTAGCTCAGTTGGTTAGAGCAGAGGACTCATAATCCTTTGGTCCACGGTTCAAGTCCGTGCGGGCCCACCAATAAAAACAAGAGATTAGCGATAATCCGCTAGGCTCTTTGTTTTTGCATGTTAGCAATATGTTAGCGCCGTAAGAAAGTCTAGCGGACATTACCTGAGCTTCCCCCGAAATTTCGTCTGCCAAGGGTGACGTAAAATTGACGTTACTTTTGGAAGATAAAAAATGAAATTGTCGAAGCAAGCGTATACCGCCGAATTCAAGGAACTGGCGGTAAAGCGGGTCAAGAGCGGACAGAGCGTTAGCACTGTCGTCAAGGATCTCGGGCCGGGTGACCGGGCTCTGCGCAACAGGGTAAAGGCGGCGGCAGAAGGCAGCCATGCCTTTCAAGACAAGCTCGGAGCGTACGGCATGACCTGCCGGATGAGCCGCAAAGGGAACTGCCGGGATAACGCGCCGGCCGGGAGCCGGTTCAACAGTTTCAAGAATGGGCGGGCACATGGCATTCGCTATGCCACGCATGACGACATGAAGGCGGCGGGCTTCGAGTACATCGAGGTGTTTTATAACCGGAAGCGACAGCATCCGGCTCCGGGATACCGGTCGCCAACCCAGTTCTTGGAGAGCTGGATCAGCAAACACCATCAGGAAAAACTGGTGGCATGAAATCTGCCCTATGGCAGACGAAAAACAGAGGGAACCTCAGTTGGCGCGCGCCTCTTCGTGCTTGATTTTTTCCCAGGCCAAACATCACGCATCGGCATGCCCTTGGTTGGTTCGTCGATTGTGATTTTTCTTGTGCCGGTTTCTTCGTCAAGGATTTGAGTCTTGCCCTGAAACCGTTTTACGTAGCTCTCCGATGGCGCCTCGTAGCTGGTGTGGAATGCCCGGCGTGTATTTGTTGCCTTCGCCGCATACATCAAAATATCGTCGTGCATCGACTGAAAGTTGCGGCTGCGCGAGGGCCAGCGCCGGTAGCTCCAAATTATGTGATTGAGAAAGTTTTGCTCGCCAAATATTTCATCCATCAACGCTTTCACGTAGTGGCTTTTCTTCTGATCGAGATGGACGAAAACGTATCCATCTTCAGCGAGCAATTCCCGAATCATCACCAATCGTCGTCGCAGGAATTCTAGGAAAGCAGCACCGATAACCTTATCTTGATATGCCTGCTGATCTTGTGATCCCGCGAAATCGCGCTTCGTCGCAAATGGCGGATCGATATACACCAGCCGCACTCCGGGCGTGCCGTCGGCGTTGCATAGCTCACCACGCCGCTTCATTTCCAGCAGCGTTTTCATGGCTTGCAGGTTGTCGCCGAAAATCAGCTTGTTGCGCCACTCCACGCCGTTTTTGTTGAAGGTGCGTACCGGCTGCAAGGGCACGGCCATGCTTGAGATGATTACCACGGCCCGGCGCTTCTTCTCCCGGCCGGCCAGCGCCAGCTCCCCATCCATGCCTTCCCGGCCTTGGCCTGCGCCGGTCCAGCCCGATTGGCGAAAGAGGCCGCCGATGTGACGCTTGACGTTCTTCGAGAGCTTGAGCTTGGACAGGTAGGGTTGGCACCGCGCTTCCGGCGCGGCCATCAGCGGGCCGTCGCCAAAGGCGCTGTCACCGCGTACCAGCTGCGGTTTCTTGCCTGGCGGCAGATCGTCAAGGGTCTGCAGCAGTCCGTGCCGGGTGTGCTTGGCCGTGTGTTCGTTGCCGGCACGTACCTCGACCCCCAGCACCAGGCGGGTGCCGGCCATCAGGTAGGTGTGGTAACTATGCGATGGGCGGCCCGGCTTTCCCGGGTTGTAGGAAACGACCGCGCCTT
>JACQYA010000089.1 GCA_016208425.1 Betaproteobacteria bacterium | reverse complement strand
GTGCGGGTCGGCGAAGCAGGCCGCGACGCCCGCGGTTTCCGAAAGCCGCCCGTGCTGCGCCATCTCGCGCCCCCGATCGTAGGTCAGGGACAGCCGGCGTTGCGCGCCGATACGGTTGAGGACAGTGCTGAAGCCGGTGACGGCGGCGTCGGCCATTTTTGCCGGCGTCACGAACAGCGTGGTCCGGCCGGCCGGCGCGCCCACCGCGGACGCGTTGCGCGCGCCCTTGACCGGGCCGCCTTCCCGGTGGCCGGGAATGGCGCGGCCGCCGATTTCCGGGGGCCGCGGAGGGATGCCGGCCATGTTGGGGATGACGCCCCGGCGATCTTCGCCCCGGGCGCGGGGGCAGCGGCTCTTGCGCGCCTGGCGCAAGCAAGTGATCGGCCCGGCCCGCAGCTCGCCGCGCGGCACGGCGTACGGCGCGGTGTAGAGGGTTTCGTGGCCGGCCCGGAGGGTGGGCTCGTCCGGGTGCCCCCCGCAACAGGCGCCCGGCATGGCACCACGGCGGCCCGTCCTGCGCCAGGCGCGATGGGCATCTCGCATTTCTCGCCGGCGCGTCGGCGCGCCGTTGCGCCGGCGCCGCACGATAGCCGCCCGCCACCCGCGGACGTCCACGCTCCCCGGGTCCGGCGGCCGGATCGTTCCGGCCGTTCCGTTTCGGCTCGCGGGTGATCGAACTGGGCGCGCGCCCAAGACCCAACCCGATCATCGTGCGTTCTTCACGGCTCAAGTGTTTGTAGTTCGTTCCCATCGCAACACATTACCTCACGGCAAGTGTTGCACTTCATATTTGAGGCCGCCAACTATAGATTCTGTCGCACTCGTGAATCATCCGGGAAAACAGTAAAAATCCGGCATCGACAAGGAAGCTCGGCCGCCGGTACCGGGTAGTGCGCGAGCCTTGACCGGCCGACCGGTTTATACCGACAATCGGAGCGTCCATTTCCGAAGGGGTTCACATGCTCGACCAGACTGTCGCCGATTTCAGCCTGCCCTCGACGGGCGGCAAGACGTTTTCCTTAGCGGCGTGCCGTGGCCGGCCGCTGGTCATCTATTTCTACCCGAAGGACAGCACGCCGGGCTGCACGGTCGAAGCGCAGCAGTTCCGCGATCTGCATGAGCGGTTTGTCGAGGCCGGGTGCCTCGTGGTCGGCGTTTCGCGCGACAGCATCAAATCGCACGAAAACTTCAGGAGCAAGCAGAACCTGCCTTTCGATTTGCTCTCGGACGCCGACGAAACGCTGTGCGCGCAGTTCTCGGCCATCAAAATGAAAACGATGTACGGCAAGCAGGTCAGAGGCATAGAGCGCAGCACCTTCGCCATCGACCGCGAAGGGGTGTTGCGGCGCGAGTGGCGTGGCGTCAAAGTGCCCGACCACGCGCGCGAAGTACTCGATTTCGTCAACACGCTGTAGCCCGAAACCAGACCTCAGACCTCTATCCGGAGCCCTCCGCACATGGCCCACAAATCGACTGCCGGCAGCAAAACGAAAAGCAAGGTCAAAGCCGCCATCACCAAGCTTTTCGTGCTTGACACCAACGTTCTCCTGCACGATCCGACCAGCGTCTACCGCTTCGAGGAGCACGACGTTTTCGTGCCGATCATGACGCTGGAAGAGCTGGACAACAACAAGAAAGGGATGTCCGAAGTCGCGCGCAACGCCCGCCAGGTAACGCGCACGCTGGACGAGATCGTCACCGGCCCGGGCGCCATCGACGGCGGCATCGCTCTGGAAGACCCTTCGCGCAAACTGGCGAGCGGGCGCCTGTTCCTGCAAACCGATGCCATCTCGAACGACCTGCCGGCGGGACTGCCGACGGCGAAAGCCGACAACCAGATCCTGGCGGTGGTCATCCACTTGCAGCGCCGCTATCCCGAGCGGCCGGTTATCCTGGTGTCGAAGGACATCAACATGCGCATCAAGGCGCGCGCGCTCGGGCTGGAGGCGCAGGATTACTTCAACGACAAGGTGTTGGAAGACACCGACCTGCTGTACACCGGCATGCGCGAGCTGCCCCCGGATTTCTGGGAAAAGCACGGTCAGAGCATGGAGTCGTGGAAACGCGACAGCCATACGCTGTATCGCCTGAAAGGGCCGCTCTGCGCGCGGCTGCTGGTCAACGAATTCGTTTACCAGGAAGGCGAGCAACCGCTTTACGCGATTGTCCGCGATGTCGCCGGCAAAACCGCTCAGATCGAGACGCTGACCGATTACACGCACCCGAAAAATGTCGTCTGGGGCATCAAGGCGCGCAACCGCGAACAGAATTTCGCGCTCAACCTGCTGATGGACCCGGAGGTCGATTTCGTCACCCTGCTCGGCCAGGCCGGCACCGGCAAGACCTTGCTGACGCTGGCCGCCGCGCTGACGCAGGTGCTGGAAACCAAACGCTACTCGGAAATCGTCATGACCCGCGTGACGGTGCCGGTCGGCGAAGACATCGGCTTTCTGCCCGGCACCGAGGAAGAAAAAATGGGGCCGTGGATGGGCGCGCTCGAAGACAACCTGGAGGTGCTCAACAAGACCGACGAGGACGGCGGCGACTGGGGGCGCGCCGCGACGCGCGACCTGATCCGCAACCGGATCAAGATCAAGTCGCTCAATTTCATGCGCGGCCGCACCTTTCTCGCCAAGTTTCTGATTATCGACGAAGCGCAAAACCTGACGCCGAAACAGATGAAAACGCTGATTACGCGCGCCGGCCCCGGCACCAAGGTGGTCTGCCTGGGCAACATCGCGCAGATCGACACGCCGTACCTGACCGAGGGCAGTTCCGGGCTGACCTACGTTGTCGACCGCTTCAAGGGCTGGGCGCATTCAGGGCATATCACGCTGCAACGGGGCGAGCGCTCGCGCCTCGCGGACTACGCGGGCGAGGTGCTATAATTGCCGCCTCTCGTCGCAAACGTGCCAGGCCGTGTTTTTAAGCACGGCTTGGTCGTTTTGAAATCCGTCATAGCGGTTTGCGCGATGCTGGCCGGTGCAACCTGGCCGCGTCGAGCAGGTTTCAAGAATTCCGGAGGGTGCATTGAAACGACGCGACTTCTTGGCTGCTTCGGCAGTTCTCCCGCTGCTGGCCTCCCCGCCGGCCTTCGCCGCCAAGAAAACCCCGGCCAAAACAACTCCCGTCAAGACGACGCCCGCGAAGCCGGCAAAATCGTTTGCCGCCGAGGCACCCGACGAGCCGCGCAACGCGCTCAGCCTGCCCGACGAGCCGCTACCGCAATGGCGCACCTACGACATCGCCTCGACCATCGCGCTGAAGAAAGTCGAGAGCCAGGCGACCCGCGTCTGGCTGCCGCTCGCGCAGTACAAAGACACGCCGTGGCAACGCTCGCTCGGGCACCGCTGGCAAGGCAATTTTGAAAACGCCGGCATCTACCGCGACCCGGTGGCCGAAATGGAAGTCTTCTACGCCGACTGGAAGGCAAGCGCCGGCGAGCCGCAACTGCACATCGTCAGCCAGGTCGCCACCCAGGACCGCCACTTCGACATCACCCGCCGCATCACCACCGTCGAGCGCAACGAAGTACTGCGCCGCTGCCTGCAATCGAGCGCGCAAGTACCCAACGATGGCCTCGTCCGCCGCACCGCCGAGCGTATTGTCGGGCGCATCAAAGACCCGGTCGCGCAGGGCAAGGCGATCTACGACTGGGTGGTGGAAAACGCCGATTTCGATCCCGCGCAGCCCGGTTTTGGCGGCGGCAACATCGGCGCCATGCTCGATAGCGGCCGGCTGGTCGGCAAGAGCGCCGACATCGCGCTGCTCTTCGTCGCGCTTTGTCGCGGCATGGGGCTGCCGGCACGCCCGGTCTACGGTCTGCGCGTCGACTATTCCCGGCTGTTCGGCGGCCTCGGCGTTAACGTCCCCGGCGCCGATCTGAGCCAGGCCCAGCACTGCCGCGCGGAATTCTATGCGCCGGGCTACGGCTGGATTCCCGTCGACCCGTCGGACGTGCGCAAGGCCAGCCTCGACGAGCGATTGAGCAACAGCGACCCGAAGCGCGTCGTGCTCAAAAAACTGCTCTTCGGCTTCTGGGAAATGAACTGGATCAGCCTTAACGCCGCGCAAGATGTCGAACTGCGCGGCACTGCCGGCAAGCCCGTCCCCGCCCTGCTGCTGCCGCACGCCGAAACGGCCGCAGGCCGTTTCGATAGCCAGGATACGGAACGGTTTTCGTACAAGGTCAGCGCAAGACGAGTAGACGGCTGAAGGCCGCGCGGGAACCCCGATAATTCGACTGCTGCTCCTTTAATACAAGGCACGCACCGCATCGGATGCTTGAAAGGGTCGTCTCAGAAAACGGATCGCAAAGTACGCTAAACCGGCAGCAATGGCCGTAACGGCCTGAACTTGCCCGCACCGACCTTGGTGCTGCTGCGCCAGAGGTAGTCGCCGGTCAAATTGATGTGCTCCCAGCCCAGCGGCGACAGATACCGCAGCATGGTTTCATCAACGGCTTGGCTATGGTCACGCAAGGCGTTAGCAGCCCGGTCCAGATAGACCGTGCTCCACAGGACGATGGCTGCCGTCACCATATTGAGGCCGCTGGCTCGATAACGTTGCTGCTCGAAACTTCGGTCTCGAATTTCGCCCAGCCGATTGAAGAATACGGCGCGCGGGCCAGCGCATTGCGCGCCTCGCCTTTGTTCAGTCCGGCATGCACGCGACGGCGCAACTCAACACTTTGCAGCCAGTCGAGGATGAACAGCGTGCGCTCAATGCGGCCGAGCTCGCGGAGAGCGACGGCCAACCCGTTCTGACGTGGGTAGCTGCAAAGCTTGCGGAGCATCAGCGAAGCCGTTACCGTGCCCTATTTCTCGAATGGCTCCAGCTCGTGTTTCGTACCGTCGGTGATGTACGAGCTCGTTTTTCAAGGTTTCCCAGAAGCTTTCCATCGATGCGTTGTCGTAACAGTTTCCACGGCGCGACATGGATGCCTTCATGCCGAACTGGCTGACCGGCCGCTGATAGCCGTGACCGCAATACTAGATTGTGTCGTCACGAGATGGCGAGCCAAAGTACAAGGCAGCGTATGTGGGCTGCGGCCAGGAACGATGCGGCGTTTTTGGCGTAGCGCGCGGCGATACCCCGCCAGCGCT
>JACQYA010000088.1 GCA_016208425.1 Betaproteobacteria bacterium | reverse complement strand
CTTTCGATGACCGGGATCACCTGATGCGCTTCATGCTCAAGCGCCTCAATCACGATCCGCCTGGCTCCGGCTAACCTATCTTCCCTATCACCCCTCACATCTCTCCCCGATCCAACCACAACTTAAAATGAGAACTGCTGCTGTGCCTGAGGTTCCCCACGAAGGGCTTTATCGGGCTTTGTCATCGTCGGATGACCACCCGGGATACGGAACGGTGATGAAGGTTATCCGCGCCTTGGGCGTAGAACCCCGCGCCGGAACCGCCCACGCCTGACTCACCGGGAAAAGCGGCGGTCTGGCGTTTGCCCGGCGCCTATCCGGCCAGTGAACCGAAAACCGGGCGCATTTGCCGGCGAGCCGGCTGCGCCAGCAAGCGCATGCTGGCGCCGAAGGGTTTGTCTTCCTCGACAATATGGCGCTCAAGCCAGAACTCGACGAAGCGCAGGAAGGAATGGACATCGCGCGTACCTTTGCGCACTTCGTTGAGCGCCTTGCCCAAAATGTGCAGATTGTCGCAATGCGACTGGTAATGCCGGGAAAACTCCAGGCCGGCCTGTTCGGCGATCCGTTCTTCGGTGGCGAAATGGTGGGCGACGAAATCGAGCAACTGCCCGAATTTGTCGACAGGCCTGGCTTCCGCGCCAAAGCAGGCATCCTTGAGCGCCTCCAGGCGAACAAAAATCTCCTCGTGCTGTGCGTCCACCTCGGGCAGATCGATGACCAGCGCTTCTGGCAGCAAGCCGGCGAGTATCGTCCCCATGACTGCACCCCTCCATTTTCCGTATCTACAAAGTATAAGAACGGAAAACCGGGATTTCCAGGAAAATTAAAGTCAGGCGAACACGCCGTGCATGAACCATCCCCCGGCGCTGCGGAAGACCCACAACCACTCGGCGCGCGGCGAGAGGGCGATGAAGTGGTCGCGGCGCACGTCGCCGAGCGCACCGGCTTCGGCGGCGTCCCGGCAGCGGTCGTCGGGGCGGCGGGCGATGGCTTTCTGGCGGGCAGCAACTCCGGCGCGACCGGTTGCGAGGTGTTTTCCGGGCGATGCTCGGCCACCGTCGCCAGGCTGAACACCCGACCCGGCGAACAGGCTGCCCGCGTGGCCTGCCAGCGCTTCCGGCCGGTCGGTGCGCAGCGTCATGGCCTTCGACGGCGGCGGGCAGTTCGAGGCCCGACCAGCACGCGACCCATCCGCTCGGCGTTGCGCGTCAGGCCGGCAAAGGCGAGCGCCAGCGCGTTATCGACCCGACCCGGCAATTCGAGCGGCAGTTGGCGCAGATGCAGGGCTAGCCAGAGCATGGGCGCAAAAATCGGGCAGGCGGACCGGGCGTGGCACCGGGACCGACAACGGTTCCGGCCTGGCGCCGCCGCAACGTTTGAGCAGGCGGACGCGCAGTTGTCCGCCCCCGCCTTCTTCGAGCGCCGGCGCGTGGAGCAAATAGGGCGGCGCCACGCAAACGAGCCAGGAAAATTCGTCGGAAGACAAGCGCGCCAGCACCGGCGGCAGCAGTGCCAGTTCGCCGACAACGCCGCGCTCCGGCAAGAGTTCGATCAAGCCGCCGCCGGGCAACTCGGCGTCCAGCTCGGCAAAGCCGGTCGGCACGGGGGCGCCGACCGGCGTATTGCCGCACCAAACATCGGGGATCTGTGCGAGTGCTGGAGCGGAAGGCATCGTCACATCGCCTCGCCGCCGCGGATTAGCCCGACGGCGACGCCTTCGATGACCAGCGGCGCATCGCGGGTATCGACAATGATCGGGTCGAAATCCGGGTTCTCGGCAACCAGTTCGACGATGCTGCCATGCTGGCGGAAACGCTTGACCGTCACGTCGTCGTCGAGCCGGGCGACGACGATCTGGCCGTTGCGAACTTCGGTGGTGCGGTGCACGGCGAGCAAGTCGCCATCGAGAATCCCGGCGTTGATCATCGACAGGCCGCGCACGCGCAGCAGAAAATCGGCGCGCGGCTTGAACAGGCTGGCGTCGAGCGCATAGCGCGCCTGCACGTTTTCGACGGCGAGAATCGGGCTGCCGGCGGCGACGCTGCCGATCAGCGGCAAACCCAGTTGCTCGACCAGACGGATACCGCGCGCCGAGCCGGGTTCGAGCACGATGATGCCCTTTTTGGCGAGCGCCTTGAGATGCTCCTCGGCGGCATTGTGCGAGGCAAAGCCGAAAGCGCCAGCAATCTCGGCCCGCGTCGGCGGCGCGCCGAGCACCTCCAGGGTGTTGCGGATGAAGTCGAGAATTTCCTGCTGGCGCGGGGTAAGCTTAATCATGATCGTGGCCTCCGGGTTAGTAGCTGTATTTTTATACAGTATCCGGTAAAAAAGCAAGCGCGGCAATCGTGGTGCGGCGCTACCGTTCGATTCCGCATCCAGGCATTTCGCTCCCCGATTTTGGTGCTTCGTCGCTTGCCGCTCCCCTCTTCCCGATCATCCGCTTACAGTGTGCTACGTGATGGAGCAACGGAGAAGAGCAATGGGAAAACCGATAGTTATCGCCGCGCTGTTGGCGGCGCTCGGCGTCCAGGCCGGCGATCTGCAACTGGAATTTCATGGGAAAGGGCTGGCCGGCAACCCGGTCAGGGTGGCGGTTTATTCCGCCGACGCGCGGGAACCGTTCCCCTCCGACGAAAAGTATTACCGGGGAGTCACAATAGAGGCGACGACCGACCGCCTGTCCTTGACCATCCCCGGCCTGCCGGCCGGAAAATATGCCCTGGCGGCCTACGTCGACAGCAACCGCAACGGGAAACGCGACCAGAACTTCCTCGGCATACCGACCGAGAGGGTCGGTTTCTCGAACGATGCGCGCGGCAAATTCGGCCCGCCCGACTTCGCCGATGCCGCATTCGAGATCGGCGACGGGATCACCCGCTTATCCATCCACCTGCATTGAGAGCGAACATGAACGACACCGCCGGCCATCCGCCGATCCTGAAACTGCGCAACGTGCGGCGCCGTTTCCTGCTCGGCGAAACGACGATAGACGCACTGCACGATATTTCGCTGGATATTCATGCCGGCGAATTCCTGGCCGTTTGGGGGCCTTCCGGCAGCGGCAAAACCACCTTGATGAACATCGTCGGGCTGATCGATTCGCCGACCGCCGGCGAGGTGCATTTCGGGGAACAGGACACGCGGATTCTGGCCGACGATGCGCTGACCGATTTTCGCGGCAAGAAAATCGGTTTCGTATTCCAGAACTTCAACCTCGTCCCCGTCCTTTCCGTGCTGGAAAACGTGATGCTTCCGCTGCAAATACAAGGTGTCGCGGAGCGGGTTGCGCGCGGGCGAGCCACCGCCGCGCTGGCCGATGTCGGCCTGGAACGTTTCAGGAATTCGTTGCCGGACAAGCTCTCCGGTGGCCAGCGGCAGCGCGTCGCCATCGCCCGCGCACTGGTCGTCGAGCCGAGCCTGGTCATCGCCGACGAGCCGACGGCGAATCTGGATTCCGAAAACAGCCGCATGGTCGTCGATCTGATGCGCGACATGAACCGCGCGCGCAACGTGACTTTTGTGTTTTCAACACACGATCCCCGACTGCTCGACCACGTGGACCGAAAGATCCTGCTGCGCGACGGCAATATAGAAAGCGATGAGGTAACGGCATGAAGAACAATCTCAAACTCGCCTTGCGCGGGCTCGCGCGCAACCGTCGGCGCTCGCTGGTCACGCTGCTGGCCATCGCCTTCGGTTTTGCCGCTATCGCGCTGTTCGCCGGATACACCCACAACGTCTACGACGGCCTGGCGCGCCAATCCATCCACGGCGAGATGCTGGGGCATCTGACCCTGAGCAAACGAGGCATGCGCAGCGAGGGCAAGCTCGACCCGGAACGTTATCTGCTCGCCGCGGGCGAGGTCGAGATGATCGCCGGGCTGCTAAAGGATGAGCCGCACATCGCGATAGTCGCGCCGAGACTGGTCTTGAGCGGGCTGGTCAGTAACGGACGCGCCAGCACCATCTTCATCGCCGAAGGGATAGAGCCGCAGGCGATGGAACGGTTGCAGCAGAGCGTGCTGACCGACCGGGAAAGGAAGAGCGGCCTGTACGACAAGCTGAAAAAACAGCTCGATCCGGCGCATAGCGAAGTGGTGGAACTGAGCGAAGGCCTGGTCGAGATGCTGCACCTGCCGGTCGGCGGACAGGCGGCGGTGCTGGTGAATACCCTGTCCGGCCAGGCCAACGCGCTCGATATTACGGTCGGCCATGCCTTCAACACCGGCAACGCGGGCAGCAACGACAAGTTCGCCTTCGTCTCGCTGGCCTTGGCGCGCACCCTGCTGGATGCGGAAGGACGCGCCGACCGGCTGACCCTCCTGCTCGACGACGTGAGCCAGACCGAAGCGATGCGCGACCGCCTGCTGGCGAAGTTGCACAACGCCGGATTCGATGTCGAAATAAGAACCTGGCAGGATCTGTCCGACTTCTACAATCAGGTACACGGCATGTTCGACATGATCTTCGGCTTCATTTTCTCGATCGTGCTGACCGTCGTGGTGATGAGCGTGGCGAACTCGATGGGCATGACCGTGGTCGAGCGCACCCGTGAAATCGGCACGCTGCGCGCCATAGGTTTGCGGCGTGGCGGCGTGGTGCGGTTGTTCGCCACCGAGTCGCTGCTGCTCACGCTGATCGGCTGCGCCGCCGGATTGCTCATCGCGCTGGGCGTGCGCTGGGGCATCAACGTCGCGGACATCTCCTACACGCCGCCAAACAGCGCCAGCCCGGTTCCCCTGCTGGTCGATATCGATGCCTGGCGCGTGATCTTTACCTTCCTGTTGATGTGCGTGGTCGGCACGCTGGCGGCCTGGCTGCCGGCCCGGCGCGCCGCGCAGAAGGACATTATCGATGCCCTCGGCCACGTTTGAACAAAAGAAACCTGGAGCAAAAAAATGAACTTGAACCTCAGATTAGCCCTACCGTCTTTGCTCCTGCTCTGGTGCTGTACCGGCTTTGCGGCACCCGATGCGCAGGCTTTGCTCAAACAGTCCGACCGCGCGCGTGGCGGCGGTTTGCCGGGTATCGTCTGGGAAATACGCCTGGTCTCGCGGGACGGCGACAAGGTCTCGGAAGAACAGCGCTTGCAGGTGCGCGCCACCGATCAGGCCAGCCTGGCGGAAGTGGTCGAGCCGGCGCGTTCGGCCGGCACCAAGCTGTTGCAGGTCGAGCGCAACATGTGGTTGAGCAAGCCCGGCTTGTCCAAACCGATTCCGATCTCGCCGCGCCAGCGCATGAGCGGGCAGGCGTCGAACGGCGACATCGCGGCGACGAACTACGCCGGCGACTACGAGGCGCTGCCGGCCGGGACAGAAACGCTGGGCGACGAGGCGTGCCACGTGCTCGACCTGAGCGCGAAACACAAGCGCACGACTTACGACAAGATCCGCTACTGGATATCGGTCAAACGCGGCGTCGGCGTCAAGGCCGAGTTCTATTCGCTGAGCGGAAAACTCATCAAGAGCGCGCGTTTCGACTACGACAACACGATCGAGTTCGAGAGCCAGCGCATCCCCTTCGTGAGCCGGATGGTGATCCGAGATGCGCTGGTCGATGCCGGGACGACGATGGAGTTCGGTGCCGCGAAGGTGAAAAAAGTCGCCGCCTCCGAGTTCGATCTGGGACAGATGCAGTGAAATTCGCGGTTCATACCATTCTGGCCTTGAGCGTTTGCGCCACGGCGGCTCTCGCGGACGAGGCCGATTGGCGCACCGCGTGGGACGGCATGCTCTACGGCTACGCCGAGAGCAAGGGCTTGCGCGCCGACAGCGTGCTCAACCCCGGCAACCGGGTCGCACATCTCGCGCAGCGCAGCAAGGTCGCCGAACTGCGGCTCAACTTCAAGGCGGAGAGTGAAACCGTGCGGCTGACGGCACGGCCGATCGTCTGGACGCGCGAGACGCAGAACGCTTTCGGTACGGAACACAGCAACGACGCCTGGTTCAGCCAGTGGCAAGTGCGGGTGCGGGCAGCGGAAGGATGGAACATCGCGGCCGGGCGCGAAGTGCTGCACTGGGGGCCGGCGCAATTCCGCTCGCCGTCCAGCCCCTTCTACTTCGACAACGGGCGCAGCGATCCGATGCGCGAGCTGGCCGGCATGGACGCCGCCAAGATTTCCTGGACGCCGGACATGCAAAACAGCGCCAGCCTGGCGCGCGTCGCCCGCGCCGGGCGCGGCGCGCCGCAGCCGCAGCCAGATACGTGGCGCGATAGCTGGCTGGCGAAATTCGACCGGCGCGGCGATAGTTGGGCGATGGGGCTGGCGGCGGTCAAGGCGCCCGACCTGCCCGCCTTCTACGGCGCACACGGGCAGATCGCGCCGGGCGACGAGCTGATGCTGTACGGCGAATTCGGCTCGTCGGCCCGCCCGCTCGCATTGCAGTCGCCGGCCGATCCCGTCCAGGGATTCGCGGTACAAACGCCCTCGAACCGGCGCTCGACCGCCCTGCTCGGGGCAAACTACACGTTCGAGGACGGAAAATCGTTGGCCGCCGAATATCTGCACGACGGCCACGGCTACACTTCGGCGCAGGAAAGCGCCTATTTCCGGCGCGCCGCCGCCTCGCCAGGCGTCGCCCTGGGTCTGGCGCCGCGTTTGCTCGGGCGCGACACCCTGCATTTCGTCTGGCAAAGCAACCTCATGGACGACAAAGGCTATTGGCGCTTGATGGCTACGCACGGCCTGACGGACGGCGCCAACGAACTCGCCGCCTACGGGGAAACCGTTCTGACCCGCAAAGTCATCGCCTACCTGCTGGCCCTGCTGCCGCTGGGCAACGCGCGGCAGGAATCCTCCTCCCTTCTCAAGTACAGCGCGACGCTGGGATTGAAGATTGCCCTGCCGTGAACGCGGACAGATAATTTTGTACCCGGATTATCCGGCGCCAGTTCGCTCCCGAGCCCCCTTGGTTTCCCCGCAGAGCAGTGTGTAAGATGACCCTGAATATCCAACGGAGGCTGTAATGGCCGCAACCAGCTTCAAGACTGAGAACAACACCTTTCGCAAGCTCATCGGCAACGGGCTGACCTACCGCATTCCTCGCTTTCAGCGCGACTACAGCTGGACTGACGACGAGTGGGAAGACTTGTGGATGGACTTGATGGGGACACTACAGCCAGGCGGCGAACCGGCTCACTACATGGGCTATCTCGTGTTGCAATCCGCGGACGACAAGACCTTTGAAGTGATCGATGGTCATCCGCACGGCGCAATCACGCAATAACCGTGTGGTGCGCTTCATCCTGTGTGCGTTGGAAAGGCACCTGTCCGGGGGGAGGGTGGACTACAATTTCACCAGCGACAGCTTCAATATCGAGCACGTCCTGCCACAGAATCCGCAGACAGGGTGGGAAGCATTCACCGACGAAGAGGTCGATGCATTGACCTATAGACTGGGCAACATGACCTTGATGCAGGCGGGGGCCAATAAGGATTTGGGCAATACCAGTTACGCTGCCAAGCGCCCGGTGTTCGAACAAAGCGGCTTTGAGATCACCCGCAAGCTGGCGGCCGATCACGCCGAATGGACGCCGGAGCGCATTGCAACACACCAGAACTGGATGGCAGCGCAAGCTACCGCCATCTGGCGTATCGCGCAAATCGGTTAAAGCCGGCAGGCTGTAGAACTTCACGAGCCGAATCCAAAAACTGTTTTGGCGAAGATTACGGGCAATGACGAGCCGATGCGTGGCAAGTACCGCCGACCAGGATAATCAACGCATGCGCCACAACCTGCTCATCTCCACGCTTTCCTCCTTGCTGTTCAATACGGCGATTGCCGGGTTATTGACGGTGATCGGTTTCGGGGAGGATTTCTGGATCAATCTGATTTTTTCGCAGTGCATCGGCTTGTCCATCTACGCCATCAATGTCACGGTGGCTTACCATATTTCCGACAAGCGTCGCCGCTGGATGGTCTTGGCACTGACCTTCCCCGGCAGCATCGTGCTGGGCGTCACATTGGCGTCATGGATTGCCGGTGTCGGGGGCTGGGACGATCCGCGCGCCCGGCTCTCGGTGGTGATCGGTCTGTTTTTTGGCGGCATCGGCGGCATCACCTATTTTCTCGGCGAGCGTATCGAGCGGCTGGATGCCGAGGTCAGGCAGCGGCGCCTGGCCGAGGTGGAAAGCGAAAAGCGCGAAATCGAGGCGTCGCTGAAACTGTTGCAAGCGCAGATCGAACCGCACTTCCTGTTCAACACCCTGGCCAACGTCGCCAGCTTGATCGACGGCGACCCGGTTCTGGCAAAACGCCTGCTGGAGCGTCTGAACGATTGGCTGCGCATCGCCTTGGCGCGTGCGCGCAGCGACAGCGCGACGCTGGGCGACGAACTGGATCTGCTCGAAAACTATTTGCAGATCATGAAAATCCGTTTGGGCGAACGGCTGGTCTGGCGCATCGAAGCGCCCGGCGACGCGCGGCGTTGCGCTTTTCCGCCGATGCTGTTGCAGCCGCTGGTCGAAAACGCCGTGCGCCACGGCATCGAACCGAAAGTGGGCGGCGGCGGGATAGAAATCCGCGCCAGCACGGACAACGCAACGCTGCGTATCGAGGTGAGCGATAGCGGTGCGGGGCTGGCGGATGAAGGAAAGGCCGGTGGAACGGGCCTGGCAAACGTGGGGGCGCGGCTGGCGACCTTGTTCGGCGAGGCCGGGCGCCTGGCGCTGCGCGGCAATCGCGGCGGCGGCGCGACCGCCACCCTGGTGTTGCCGCGATGAGAGCCATCGTCGCCGACGACGAGCGGCATCTGGCCGACGACTTGCAGCGCAGGTTGCAACGCCTGTGGCCCGAATTGCAGATCGTCTCGGTGGTGCACGATGGCGCCGCCGCTGCCAGCGCCCTGGAGGCGCTGAAACCGGATCTCGCCTTCCTCGATATCAGCATGCCGGGAACAAGCGGGCTGGACGCGGCGCGCTCCGCGCCGGCCGGGTGTCGCGTGGTTTTCGTGACCGCCTACGACGGCCACGCGGTGCAGGCGTTCGAGCAGGCGGCGGTCGACTACCTGCTGAAACCCGTCTCCGACGAGCGCCTGGCGCGCTGTGTCGGGCGGCTGAAACGGCACACGGAAGCGGCGCCCGCCGAATTGCTGGCCAGGCTGCAAGACCTGCTCGCCGCGCCGGCCAAACCGGAGCCCCTGCGCTGGCTGCGGGCGCAGGTCGGGCAGACGGTGCGCGTGGTGGCGGTCGAAGATGCCTGCTATTTCCAGTCGGCCGACAAGTACACGCTGCTGCTGATACCCGGCGCCGAGCTGTTGTTGCGCACGCCGCTCAAGGAGTTGATCGCGCAGCTCGATCCCCGACAGTTCTGGCAGGTGCATCGCGGCACGGTGGTGAACGTGCGGCAGATCGTATCGGCGCACCACGACCTGCAGGGCAAGGTCTGGCTCAAACAGCGCGACCGGCCGGAGAAAATTGCGGTGAGCCGAAGTTACGCGCATCTGTTCCGGCAGATGTAGCGCGCTGCGGCGGCTTGCTGCAAAAAACGCTGCGACGCGCGCACTGGCGCCGCCAATATCCCGGCGCTATGATAGCGGGCAGTGCTGCCCGGCATATTTCCGGTGAGCCGCCCGATCACCTCCGAGGAGACAACGATGGATAAAGAAAACTCGCCAGGCTCGACTTCCGAACAGAAGCCGGTGGTACAAACGGCCGCCCCTTCCGCCGCGAAGAGTGCCAGAGCGGCGCCGGGCCGTTCCCGTACCGCGCAGCCGCGCAAGGCGTCGGCGGGCGACATTTCCCCGTCGCGCACGGGCGCCGGCATCGAAACGTTTGCCGCGTCCGAAGCGGCCAGCGGCGCGCAGGAAGCCAAGAAAAACGCGGTCAGGGACATCCTTCTCAAGGCGGCGGCCGGAGATACCGCGTCGGTTGCCAAAGCGCTGGAGGCGATCATGGCCGGCGCCTCGCCCGACGACGCCGCCATGCTGCGCGATGTCTTGCTGAAAGGCGACGACTCGCCCGCCGCCAAGCTCCCGGTCAGCCCCGACGACCAGCTCTCCGGCGACTGGCGCGATGGCGGCTACCCCTACCGCAACCTGATGTCGCGCAAGAACTACGAGCGGCAAAAATACCGCTTGCAGGTCGAGTTGCTCAAACTGCAAGCCTGGGTGAAAGAAACCGGCCAGCGCGTGGTTATCGTCTTCGAGGGGCGCGACGCCGCCGGCAAGGGCGGCACGATCAAACGCCTGATGGAACACCTCAACCCGCGCGGCGCGCGCGTCGTGGCGCTGGAAAAGCCCTCTGAATCCGAGCGCGGCCAGTGGTATTTCCAGCGCTATGTGCAGCATCTGCCGACGGCCGGCGAAATTGTCCTCTTCGACCGCTCGTGGTACAACCGCGCCGGCGTCGAGCGCGTGATGGGTTTTTGCACGCCCGGCGAATACGACGAGTTCATGCGGCAAACGCCCGAATTCGAGCGCACGCTGGCGCGCAGCGGCATCCACCTCATCAAGTTCTGGTTCTCGGTCAGCCGCAAGGAGCAGCGCCGCCGTTTCAAGGAACGCCAGGTGCACCCGCTCAAGCAGTGGAAGCTGTCGCCGATCGACCTCGCCTCGCTCGACAAATGGGACGACTACACCAAGGCCAAGGAAGCCATGTTCTTCCACACCGACACCGCCGACGCCCCGTGGACTGTCATCAAGTCCGACTGCAAGAAGCGCGCGCGCCTGAACGCCCTGCGCTACGTGCTGCACAAGCTGCCCTACGGCGAAAAGGACACCGACCGCATCGGCCCCATCGACCCGCTGCTGGTCGGCCGCGCGCATGTGGTGTACGAGCGCGGCGAACACGCGCATGGGCCGATTTTGTAGTTTGGCGAGAAACGTGCTGGATGCCCGGATTTTGGCCGCATGTGCGTGTGGGCGGTGCCAGTTGCCTGAAAGCCAGGCTACGAGGACTTTTCAGCGCCATCAACACGGTTTGTTTTTGGAGCAAGCAACCGTGCTTATCCGGTTGTCACAGACACAGAACATGTGCCCCACTTACGGGCAGGATTTGCGGTGAAATCGACTGCGCGCCCGTCTGCTGGTGCCGAAAACCGCGGCGGCACCCCACTTTCGGGCTGAAAAATGGCGTCTATTTTTGCTGTCTGTGCTAACCGGATAAGCACGGGATGTTGGTTCAGTTGCTCGCTTCCGGTTGCTCTCCACCACGCCTCGCAGCGACGCCGTTACCTTCTGCTTCGTGGTCTTGGCTTACCACGACACGGACTTCCTCCGTGCTGTCATCGCGCCTTCACGGGCGCACGGTTCCCGCCTGCGCGGGAATGGTGGAGCCAATATCGGGCGTCTTTGAATTTTTTATAGCCGCTCAGTGAAAAACGATAGGGCTGGCGGCGCCGACGCAGTAATCGTCGAGCAGCGAGTCTATCGACTCCTCGTCGCGCTCGGCGTCGGGAATGCTGTCAATCGCCGCGCGCAGGTCGATCGCCACCGAACCGTGCACAAACAGGCTGCGGCTGCCAGCCTTGTCGACCAGCTCAAAACCTTGTTGTACCGGGTAGGCAAATATCGCGTAGCGTTCGCTATTGTAGACAACGTTCATATCATTCCTTTCCGCACAGTGGCCGACTTGGATTCCGATTCTGATTCCGACTCCTAGTCCTGCCCCGGCAACGCCATCTTCACCCCATTCTTGTCAAAATGCATCACGCCGCTTTCGCAAGAGGCCAAGATCGTGTCCTTGGCGGCGAAGCGCCCTTCGAGGATCGCCTTCGCCAGCGGGTTCTCGATCTGCGCCTGGATCGCGCGCTTGAGCGGCCGCGCGCCGAAGACCGGATCGAAACCGGCCGCTGCAATTTCAGACAGCGCGCTGTCCGCGACGTTCAGCGAGATCTCCAGTTGCGCCAGGCGTTTTTCGAGGAAGCCGAGCTGGATGCGGGCAATCGACTGGATGTGCTTCTCGTCCAGCGCGTGGAAGACGACCACCTCGTCGATGCGGTTGATGAACTCGGGCCGGAAATAGCTCTTCACCTCGCCCATCACCGCCAGCTTGATGACCTGGTAATCGTCGCCGGACATCTGCTGGATCATCTGCGAACCGAGGTTGGAGGTCATCACGATCACGGTGTTCTTGAAGTCCACCGTGCGCCCCTGGCCGTCGGTCATCCGGCCGTCGTCGAGCACCTGTAGCAGCACGTTGAAAACGTCCGGGTGCGCCTTTTCGACCTCGTCGAGCAGGATCACGCTGTACGGCTTGCGGCGCACGGCCTCGGTCAGATAGCCGCCTTCCTCGTAGCCGACATAGCCGGGCGGCGCGCCGATCAGGCGCGACACCGAGTGCTTCTCCATGAACTCGCTCATGTCGATACGGATCAGGTGATCCTCGGAATCGAACAGGAAGTTTGCCAGCGCCTTGCACAGTTCGGTCTTGCCGACCCCGGTCGGGCCGAGGAAGAGGAAGGAGCCGTAAGGCCGGTTCGGGTCGGACAGCCCGGCGCGCGAGCGGCGGATCGCATCCGACACCAGGCGCACCGCTTCGTCCTGACCGACGACGCGCCGGTGCAGCCGCTCTTCCATCTTCAGCAATTTCTCGCGCTCGCCCTGCATCATCTTGGAAACGGGAATGCCGGTCGCGCGCGATACCACTTCGGCGATTTCCTCGATGCCGACCTGGGTGCGCAGCAATTTGTTCTTCGCCGCGCCATCGCCTGCCTTTTCGGCAACCTTGAGTTGGGCTTCGAGTTGCGGCAGCTTGCCGTATTGCAGTTCGGCGACCTTGTCGAGCTTGCCTTCGCGCTGCAGGCGGACGATCTCGGCCTTCAGCTTGTCGATTTCCTCCTTGACGTGCGCGCTGCCCTGCACCTGCGCCTTCTCGGCTTTCCAGACCTCCTCCAGGTCGTTGTATTCGCGGCCCAGCTTCGCCAACTCGTCCTCGATCAGCCGCATGCGCTTCTTCGACGCCTCGTCCTTCTCCTTGCGCACCGCCTCGCGCTCGATCTTGAGCTGGATCATGCGGCGGTCGAGCTTGTCCATCACCTCGGGCTTGGAGTCGATTTCCATCTTGATGCGCGCCGCCGCCTCGTCGATCAGGTCGATCGCCTTGTCGGGCAGGAAGCGGTCCGTGATGTAGCGGTGCGACAGCTCGGCGGCCGCGACGATGGCCGGGTCGGTGATGTCGACGCCGTGGTGCAGCTCGTACTTCTCTTGCAGGCCGCGCAGGATGGCGATGGTGCTTTCCACGGAAGGCTCGTCGACCAGCACTTTCTGGAAGCGGCGTTCGAGCGCGGCGTCCTTCTCGATGTACTTGCGGTATTCGTCGAGCGTCGTCGCGCCGACGCAGTGCAGTTCGCCGCGCGCCAGCGCCGGCTTGAGCATGTTGCCGGCGTCCATGGCGCCTTCGGCCTTGCCGGCGCCGACCATGGTATGCAGTTCGTCGATGAAGACGATGATGCGCCCCTCGTCGAGCGCGATTTCCTTGAGCACGGTCTTCAAACGTTCTTCAAACTCGCCGCGATATTTGGCGCCGGCGAGCAGCGCCGCCATGTCCAGGCTGAGCACCTTCTTGCCTTTCAGCGTCTCGGGAACCTCGTCATTGACGATGCGCTGCGCCAGCCCTTCGACGATAGCGGTTTTGCCGACGCCCGGCTCGCCGATCAGCACCGGGTTGTTCTTGGTGCGCCGTTGCAGGATCTGGATGGCGCGGCGGATCTCGTCGTCGCGGCCGATCACCGGGTCGAGCTTGCCTTGCCGGGCGCGTTCGGTGAGGTCGATACAGTATTTTTTCAGCGACTCGCGCTGGCCCTCGGCTTCCTGGCTATCCACGCCCTGCCCGCCGCGCACCGAGCCGATCGCCTGCTCCAGCGGCTTGCGCGCCAGACCGTGCTGCTTGGCCAGCCGGGCGCATTCGCCCGCGCTCTTGCCGCCCTCGTCGCACAAGGCAAGCAGGAACATTTCGCTGGCGATGAACTGGTCGCCGCGCTTCTGCGCTTCCTTGTCGGTGAGATTGAGCAGATTGCCCAGGTCGCGGCCGATCTGCACCTCGCCGCCGTGCCCTTCGACCCTGGGCAGGCGGTCGACGGCCTGGTCGAGCGCGGCCTTGAGCGGCTGCACGTGTGTTCCGGCCTGCGCCAGCAAGGACGCGGTACCGCCGTCGTCCTGTTGCAGCAAAGCGAGCAGCAGATGCAGCGGCTCTATCATCTGGTTGTCGTGGCCGACGGCCAGGCTCTGCGCTTCGTTGAGCGCCTGCTGGAACTTGGTGGTGAATTTGTCGAAGCGCATGGCACGATCCTCACAGGTAATGTCCGATGGCTTGCAGATGGGGGCAAGCGCCGACATTTCAAGCCATGCGGCCATGCGATACGGCAATCCACATTCTGCTTGGCATGGTGTAGTATTTGCCGCATTGACATGATCCGGCCCAATGTAATTCCAGATCCAGAATCCTGCGAGGAAAAAGCTCTCGTCATGAACGCATCGTTTCAAGCACGCTTCGAGCAGCTCAAGTCCTCCGGCCTGCTGCCTTCCCCGAAGGGGCCTGCCTTGGCGGTCGTCAAGCTGACGCGCGACGAGAATGTCTCGCTCGCCCAGCTGGCGCTGGCGATCAAGGCCGACCCTTCGCTGATGGCGCGCCTGGTCAAGCTGGCCAATAGTTGCCGGGCGCCGGGCGTGCGTCCGGTGCTGGCGATCCAGGACGCGGTCAGCGTGCTCGGCCTGACGGCCGTGCGCGGGCTGGCGCTGGGTTTTTCGTTGATCAACGAAGCCCGTTCCGGCAAGTGTCGCGCTTTCGACTATCCGGCGTTCTGGTCGCGCAACCTCGCCCGCGCGGTCGCCATGCAAGCGCTGGCGCCTTTCGCGCGCGTGATGCCCGGCGACGAAGCCTTTACCCTCGGCCTCCTTGCACACACCGGCGAGCTGGGTCTGGCCAGCGTCTTCCCCGACGATTACGCCTCGCTGCTCGAACGTTTGCCGGCGCGCGGCGCCGGGCTGCTGCAAGAGGAGCGCCAGTCCTTCAGCCTCGACCACGCCGACCTGACCGCCGCCCTGCTTTCCGACTGGGGTCTTCCCGTCGCCCTGATCGAACCGGTGCGCTGCCACGAGCAGCCGCAGGTCGCCAGCTTCGCGGCCGGATCGCGGCCGGACCGGCTGCTCCAGGTGCTGATGCTGGCCTCGCGGATTGCCGATATTTGCTTGGCGCCGGCCGAACAGCGGCACGCCATGTTTTCCGACCTGTTCGCGCTGGGCGAAAATCTGTCGATCGGCGCAGACATGCTGACCGAGCTGTGCGACGGGGTAGTGCGCGGTTGGGGCGAGTGGTGCAGCATCCTGGACGTGCCGCCGCAGCCTCTGCCGCCGTTCGCCGAACTGATGCGTGCGCCGCTACCGGACGCCCCCGGCGCGATTGTCGATGCCGGAGGCGGCGCGGAACCGGAAACGCCCGGAACCGCCCCGCACGAGACTTACCGGGTGCTGGTCGTCGACGACGACCGGGTCATGCGCAACCTGCTCAAGGCGCTGCTGGTTCACGTCGGGCATGAATTTCTCGAAGCGGAAAACGGCCGCCGGGGTCTGGAAATCGCGCTGGCAAAGCAGCCGCATCTGATGATCGTCGATTGGCGCATGCCGGAGATGAACGGCATCGAGCTGATTCGCGCCCTGCGCAAGACCGGATTCGGGCGCGGCGTCTACATCCTGATACTGACCGGGCTAGACCAGGAAGAAGTGCTGATCGAGGCGCTCGATGCCGGCGCCGACGATTTTCTCACCAAGCCGCTCAAGGCCAAAGTGCTGGCCGCCAAGATCCGGGCCGGGCTGCGCGTCGTCGCGCTGCGCCGGGAGATCGAGCGCGACCAGAGCAACCTCAACCGCTTCGCCAGCGAGTTCGCGGCGCTCAACAAACGTTTGCAGGAAACCCGCCAGGCCGATCCGCTGACCGGTCTGGCGGCGCGCGGCGCCACGCTGGAATGGCTGCGCCAGATGTGGCCGGCCGCCGTCGCGGATCCGACCACCACGCTGGCGGCTCTGGTAGTCCGCCCCGATCAACTGGACAATATCAATCTCGTCATCGGACGCCTGGCGGGCGACGAGGTCTTGCAGCGCGCCGCCGCCGTTCTCAGGGCCGGACTGCGGCCGGAGGACAAGATCGCCCGCTACTCGGGCAGCGAATTCATCGTTCTTTTCGCCAAGACCCCGACCGCAAACAATGGCTTCGCGGTGTTGGAAGCGAACCGTCTGCTACGGGAAATTGCCGCTACCGGCTTCGAAACCGGGGATCGCACGCTACGGCTCACGATGAGCGGCGGGCTGGCTTTTGGCCGGCAGTGGATGAAAACGTCGGACGACCTGCTCAACGGCGCGGAAGCGGCCTTGGCCGAAGCGCGCCGGGCGGGAGGGAACCGGGTGGTGACCGGGAAAGAGAAAGAGGAATGAGCCTATTGGCAGTTGCCGCTGGCGCGGCCGGGAACCCGCGTGTCCGCCCCCCCGGTTTGTGCCCGCGCAAGGCATACCGCAACACACCGTCAGGCCTCGGATAATGTTCCGCCCAGTATATGCCGCATGGGACAAACTACCCGTGGTCGGCAAACTTCTCCTGACCACCGGCCTCGGATTGCTCGTGGCGGGCGGTTTGCTGCTGCAAGCGGCGGCGTGGCGAGATGCGAAAGACGCTCGCCGGGAACTGGCGCAGCAGCTCGCCAACGATTTGGCGATGCTCCCCACCTTGCTTGCCGAGCCTCTCGCCGCAAGCGATTACGCGACGCTGGGGCAGATACTGGGACGTTACGCGAAGCGTGAAAACATCGCTCAGATCCGCTACCGGAGCGCGTCGGACAAGCGGTTCGATGCGCGCAATGCCTACGTGAAACCGGCGGCGCCGACGCTGTTCGCCGTCTGGCTTGCCGTCGACGATGTGCGCGGCGAAACGTCTCTGGAGGCCGGCGGGCAACGCTATGGCACGCTGGAAATAAGGCTGAACGCCCAACCGGCAATCAACGAAGCGTGGGCCGGCGCGAAACACCACCTGCTTATTCTGGGACTTGCGATCAGTCTCGATTTCCTCGGTATCTGGCTCGTTTTAAGGAAAGAGCTCTCCCCGTTGCGGGCGCTCGACGACAGCGCCGGAAAGCTGGCGGCGGGCGATCTCGAAACCCGCATCAAGGTCGGGGGCAGCCCGGAACTCAGGCGGACGATGGCCGCCTTCAACGCCTTGGCCGAAGCCTTGCAGGAAGATGCCGAACAGGCGCGGCTGGCCGAAGAGACACTGCAGGAGCAGTCCTCGACGTTGCGCACCATCCTCGACTACGCCCCGATGGGAATCTGGCTGCTTGACCGGGACGGCTCGCTGGCCTTCGTCAACAGGGCTTGTTGCAAGGCGGCCGGAATCCCGGAGACGGGGTTTCCGAGCAAGAACGACTACATAAAATTCTACGGCGAGGAGACGATGGCGCGCTGGAAGGCGGCCGACGCCGCGGCCTTCGCCGGCAGTGGCCCGCATGTCGCAAAGGAGCGGATAGCGCTCGCCGACGGAAAAATCCACGACCTGGAGATCACCAGAATCCCCTTGCTCGACCGGAAAGGTGCGCCGGGTCGCAGGCTGCTCGGCCTGAGCGTGGACGTCACCGCCCGGCGCGCTGCCGAGAGCCGCTTGCGCCTGCTGGCCGGCGTTTTCGAACACGCCCGCGAAGGTATCGCGCTGACCGGCCTCGACGGCCGGATCGTCGACGTGAACCCCAGTTTTTCAAAAATCACCGGTTACACCCGCGAAGACGCGATCGGCCAAAAGCCGAGCCTGCTCGGCTCGGGGCAGCACGACGCCGAGTTCTTCGCCAACATGTGGCAGAGCCTCAAATCCTCCGGCCACTGGCAGGGCGAGATATGGAACCGGCGGAAAAACGGCACGCTCTACCCCGAATGGTTGAGCATCGCCACCTTGTCCGGCAGCGAACATGACGCCGACCATTACCTCGCCGTGTTTACCGACATCACCGACCTGAAAGCGCACCAGGATCGGCTGGAGCATCTCGCCCATTACGACGCGCTGACCCACCTGCCGAACCGCGTGCTGCTCGCCGACCGGCTGCAAATGGCTTTGTCGCAAACGCGCAGGAACGGCCAGACGCTGGCGGTCGGCTATCTCGACCTGGACGAATTCAAGCCGGTGAACGACCGTTTCGGCCACCAGTTCGGCGACCGGCTGCTGATCGAGATCGCCAGGCGGTTGGTGCAATCGCTGCGCGGCGGCGATACCGTCGCGCGCCTGGGCGGCGACGAGTTTGTCCTGCTGCTCAACGATATCGAATCGGTCGCCGAGTGCGAGCTGGCCTTGGCCCGCCTGCTGCACCATATCGCCGAGCCGATGACGATAGACGGACACTGCGTCCAGGTTTCGGCCAGCATCGGCGTCACGCTGTTCCCGGACGACGACGCCGATGCCGACGCCTTGTTGCGCCACGCCGATCAATCGCTGTATCTGGCCAAGGAATCCGGGCGCAACCGCTATCACCTGTTCGACGTTTCGCACGATCAGGGTATCCGTGCCCGGCGCGAATCGCGCGCCCATGTGGACACCGCGCTGGCGAACGGCCAGCTCCGCCTCTACTACCAGCCGAAGGTCGATATGCGACGGGGCAAAGTGGTCGGCGCCGAAGCGCTGATTCGCTGGCAGCACCCCGAGCGCGGCCTGCTCCCGCCGGCCCAGTTTCTCGCGGCGATAGAGGGAACGCCGACCGACGTCGCGGTCGGCGAATGGGTCATCCGGGAAGCGCTGCGGCAAATGCAGGTTTGGCGGGAGGGAGGGCTGGACTTGCGGGTCAGCGTCAACATTTCCCCCTACCATCTGACCCGGAACGATTTCATCGCCCGCTTGAGCGAACTGCTCGCCGCCTGCCCCGACATGCCGCACCGCCGCCTCGAAATCGAGGTGCTGGAAACGACCACGCTGGAGGATATCGCCCACGTCACCACGCTGATGGAAGACTGCCTGTGGCTGGGCGTCGATTTTGCGCTCGACGACTTCGGCACCGGTTATTCGTCGTTGACCTACCTGAAACGGCTGCCCGCCGGCACGCTCAAAATCGACCAGACCTTTATCCGCGACATGCTGAAGGACAAAGACGATCTGGCCATCGTAGAAGGCATCGTCGGCCTGGCGCAAGCGTTCCACCGCACCGTTATCGCCGAAGGCGTAGAAACGGTCGAACACGGCGTGATGTTGTTGCAGATGGGCTGCGATCAGGCGCAGGGCTACGGCATCGCGCGACCGATGCCGGCGGGCGAGTTCCCCGGCTGGGTCGCAAGCTGGCAACCCGACCCCGTCTGGATACTGGCCGCGGGCGTCCAGTGCTCGCCGCTGGATGTCGCTCTGTTAATCGGCGAAACGGAGCACCGGCAATGGGTTGAAGCGCTGAAACGCCATCTCGGCGAAGCCGTCGTCGCCGGGCCGGTTCCCGGCCTGCACGAAGCGCGGTGCCGGTTCGCGCAATGGTTGGCCGGCAGCGGCGAGGAACGTCACGGGCGGAGCGCCGAGTTCTGCCTGATACACCCGGCGCACCGCCGGCTGCACGCCATCGGACACGAGCTTGTCACCCTTTGCGAAAGCGCGCGGAACGACGAGGCGCGCGAAATGCTCCCGGCGCTGGAAGCGGCCAGCGACGAGATGGCGGACGCCATCAACGCGCTGCTGATAACGACCTCGATGGTGTAAATACATGGCCGACAACAGCGGCCGGTCTATCCGCACGAGCAGAGGGTCACAGCAGAAACAGACCGGAGTAGACTTGCAAGAGTATCCGGCGAAAACCGGACAGATCGAACTGAACTGTATCAACTACCAGATATCGAGGTTGAAATTGCGTCCACTTGAGTACCCGCGTCGCGCCAAGAGCAAAACCGGGGGGTGTTGCAGCATCCTGCTGCCGGGGATGGCGGTCGCCGCAGGGTTCGCGCTCGCGCTGACAGCATGCGAAAAAGTGCCGCCGGTTCCTGTCGCAACCGGCCCGGCGCAAAGCCGGGTCGACGTCCGGCAAGCCGCCGCGCCCGCCGCGCAAGAATCCCCTCTCGCCCGGGCCGCGGCACGGGGCAACCTGGCGAAGGTCAGGGAACTCTTGGACGCGGGCGCACGCATCGACGAGCACGACAATCTCGGCCGGACACCGCTGCACCTGGCCGCCTTCTCGGGCTACCCGAAGACATCGGCTCTATTGATCGCCAGGGGCGCCGGTCTCGACGCGAAAGACCGGGTCGGGATGACGCCGCTGCACGCGGCAGTCCTCGGCGGCGAGATCCAGGAAGTCGAGCTGATCCTCGACAACAAACCGGATATCCGGGCCGCCACCGACACCGGGCTGACGGCGCTGCATCTTGCGGCGGCCACCGGACAGGACAAGCTCGCCACCCTCCTCGTACAACGCGGCGCCGATCCGCAGAGCAAGGATCGCGACGGCAGAACCCCCTTGTTCTATGCCTTGAAAAACCAGCACCCGAGCACCGTCGCCATCCTTCAGAATTATTGATGCGCGGCAAAGCCGGCAACAACATCGTCTGCGTATAATTTCCCGCTTATGCGCGATGCCTTCCCCCTCCGGCGATGAACAGCCTTGCCCATCGTTTGAAAACCGGTGCCGAGCAGGCGCCGGAAGCGTTTGCGCTGCTTGCCCCGCACGGCCGGTGGACATATGCCGAACTGGCGGCGCAGGCGCTGAAAGGCGGCGCGTTTCTGCGCGACAAAGGGTTTGGCGCCCATGATATTGCGGCGATTGCCGGCGGCGCCGGCGATCTCGCGCTAGCCGCCGTCGCCTGCGCGGCGGCGGGCATCGCGCTGTTCCCGCTCGACCCGGCGAATATCGGGGCGCGCTGGCCGGCGCTGGCCGCGCTGGGCGGCAAACACCTGCGGCGCATTTCTCCGCTGCCGGGCGAACTCCCTCAAGCCGGTTGCCGTTGGCCGGACAAAACCGCTGCCGGCAGCCTCGCGCTGGTCATCGCCACCAGCGGTAGCGAAGGCTTCCCGAAGGCGGTAATGCTCACGCACGCCAACCTCGATGGTGCGGCGGCCGCCTCGAACGCGCGCCTGCCGCTGACGGCGGGCGACTGCTGGCTGGCCTGTCTGCCGCTGCATCATATCGGCGGCATCTCGACGCTCTACCGCTGCATACGCGCCGGCGCCACCCTGTCGCTTCACGAAGGGTTCGATGCGGCGCGCGTCTGGCGCGATCTGCACGAGCATCCGATCACCCACCTTTCGCTGGTGCCGGCCATGCTGGCGCGCCTGCTCGACATCGCCGCCGGCGCGGCGCCACCGCCGGCGCTGCGCCACGCGCTGATCGGCGGTGCCGCGCTGTCCCGGCCTTTGGTCGAGCGCGCCCGCGCCGCCGGCTGGCCCATTTGCCCGAGCTGGGGAATGAGCGAATGCGCCGCGCAGGTGGCGACGCTGCCGGCGGTGGGCGACAACTGGCGCGAAGGCGACGTCGGCGCGCCGCTCCCCGGCTTCCGGGCGCGCGTCGACGCCGGCGGCCGCATCCGGCTGCGCGGCCCGCAGGTGATGGCCGGCTATCTGAACCCCGATCTCCGGCCGGGCGACGGCCTCGAAGACGGCTGGCTGCTCACCGCCGACCTCGGTCGCGCCGGCCCGGCCGGCAATCTCACCATCTTCGGCCGCGCCGACGACGTGTTCAACAGCGGCGGTGTCAAGGTGCATCCGCTCGAAGTCGAATCCTGCCTCGCCGCCTGCCCCGGCGTGACGGATGTGGCCGTCACCGCGCTGCCCGACCCGGTATGGGGCGATCTGCTGGCGGCGCTCGTCGTCGGGCCGGCCGAACCCGGGCAGATCGCGCGGTGGAGCGAACGGCATCTCCCCTCGGCGCAACGTCCGCGCCGCCTGCTGAAGGTCGAACGGCTGCCGCGCAACGCGATGGGCAAGATCGAACGCAGCGCCCTGCGCGCCATCGCCGGCCGGGCAGAAACCCCCGCATGAAGCCCGGACGGCTGCTCGATGCCTCCCGGCTGGCCGGCTTGCGCCGGCGGCTGGACAAACTGCTGGCCCATGCGCCGGAACACGGCTTGGTCAGCATCACGCTCGATCTCGGCGAATCCGCTTCAGCCGGCGACGACTGGTTGCCGGGCGAAATTTGCCGGGAGGACACCCTGTATTGGGCGCAACCCGACAACGGCGGCGACTACCGTCTCGCGCTCGGCCGGGCCGTCGCGGTCACGAGCGCCGGCGCGGGGCGCTTCACGGCGCTGCAAGCGGCCTTCAACGGCCTGTTGCCGGTCTGGCAACACGACGGCGGCGGGGAGAGCGGAGAGGGGGCCGGGGTTGCCGCCGCGGCGCACATCGGCTTTGCCTTCGAGGACGACACGCAGGACGAGCTGCCGAACGCCCGGCTGTGCGTGCCGGCGATCCTGTTGCGCGGCCGGGGCGGGCGATCTACCGCGACCTTCAGCTGCACCGTAAGGGACGGCAAAAACGCGATCGCCAACTGGCTTGAAACGTTGCGCGCAGCGGCGGCGCCCGGCCCGGCAAGAAGACCCGATACGCCGGTCCGCCAGGCCACCCCGCTCAACGACCGGGCGTTCCTGGCGCGGGCACAAGCCGCCTTGAACGATATCGGGGCGGGAAAAATCCTGAAAGTCGTGCTCACCCGTCGCGTCCGCTTTGGCGCCGGACAGAACATCCCTATCGCGCCGCTGCTCGCCGCCCTCGCGCAACGGCATCCGCAGTGCACGATCTATGGTGTCGGCCAGCCCGGATCAGCCTTTGTCGGCGCGACGCCCGAACGTCTCGTCTCGCTCGACAAGGGCGTCGTTTGCGCCGACGCGCTGGCCGGAACCGCTTGGTTGAACGCCGTTTCAGGACCCGCGAAGGCCGGTTCGCTGACGCTGCAAGGCGACAAGAACAGCCACGAACAGCAACTGGTGGTCGATGCGGTGCGCACCGCTCTGGCGCCGCTTTGCGCGTCGCTCGACCCGCCGCAAACGCCCGAAATCATGCGGCTGCGCGAGCTGCAACACCTGCGCACGCGGATCGCCGGCCGGCTGCGCGACGACGTCGACCTGTTCGACCTGCTCGCCCATCTGCATCCGACGCCCGCTGTCGGCGGCACCCCCACCGCGGCCGCCCGACAATGGCTGGACACCCACGGAGAACGGCGCGGCGCCTGGTACACCGGCGGCATCGGCTGGATCGACCGGCGCGGAGACGGCGAAGTCGTCGTCCCGTTGCGCTGCGCCGAGATCCGGGGCGCGCAGGCGGATCTGTTTGCCGGCGCGGGCATCGTCGCCGGCTCCGACCCCGCCCAGGAACTCGCCGAAACCGAAGTGAAGCTGGGCACCATCGCCGACGCCCTGCGCCACGCAGCCCGAACCGGAGAACGTTTGCGTTCCGGTCCCGGAAAAACGGGAACGGCGTGAGCGATACCGGATCCCTCAATCTGCGCTGGGCGCACGCCTTGGCCGACGGCCTGGCCGCTGCCGGCCTGCGCGATCTGGCGCTTTCCCCCGGATCGCGCTCGACGCCGCTCGCGCTGGCTTTTCTGCGGCATCCGGCGATCCGCTGCCATGTCGTGCTCGACGAGCGCAGCGCCGCCTTTTTCGCGCTCGGGATCGCCAAGGCCAGCGCTCGCCCGGTCGCCGTGCTCGCCACCTCGGGGTCGGCGCCCGCCAACTGGTTCCCGGCGGTAATCGAGGCCGATGCCGACGCCACCCCGCTGCTGTTGCTCTCGGCCAACCGCCCCCCGGAACTGCAAGGCTGGGGCGCCAACCAGACGATAGACCAAAACCACCTGTTCGGCCGTCACGTCCGCGCCTTTCACCAGCCCGGGCCACCGGAGGCCGGTTTTTCGCCACAATATCTGTACCGTTTGGCCGCGCGCGCCACCGGCGAATCCCGTTGGCCGCTGGCCGGGCCAGTCCATCTCGATCTCGCCTTCCGCGAACCCCTGCTGCCCGCCGCCCAGGCTGCGGGCTGGCCGGCTCCAGCGGTGCCGGAAGCGGTTCGGGCAACACCCGGCGCCCTGCCGCCCGATCCGGGCCTGGTCGCCAGAATGGCCGACGCGATGGGCGGCCGGCCGGGCGCCATCGTTTGCGGCGGCGCCGGCGGGGTTGGCGACAATCCGTCCGGCTTTGCCGGCGCGGTCACGGCGCTCGCCCGGCAGCTCGACTGCCCCATTTTCGCCGAACCGCTGTCGAACCTGCGCTTTGGCGGCCACGACCGCAGCCGTCTGTGCGTCCGCTACGAAGCTTTCCTGCGCGACCCGTCATTTGTCGCCGCCAATCCGCCGCAATGGGTGCTGCGCTTCGGCGCTTTCCCGGTAACGCGCACGCTGCAAAACTGGCTGGCGACGGCGGCGGCGCAGTTCATCGTCACGCCCGACACCCGCTGGCCGGACCCGCAGCACAACGCGACCGCGATCCTGCAAGCCGGCCCGGCCGAGGCTTGCCGCGCTTTGTTGGCCGCCAACCCGGCACCCCCGCCACCCGCCCCGCCGGAGTGGTGCGCGGCGTTTGCGCGGGCGGAAGCGGGATACGACGCCATCGCCGCCAGTTACCGGCATATCGACGGCTTTGAAGGCGCCCTGATTCCCGCGCTGCTCGATCTGCTGCCGGCCGGGCACCGTCTATTTTGCGGCAACTCGATGGCAATCCGCGACCTCGATACTTTTTCGGGCAGCGGCGCGAAACCGCTGCGCTTCTTCGGCAACCGGGGAGCGAGCGGCATCGACGGCAATCTGTCTACGGCGCTCGGCATCGCCACCGAAGGCCCCTGCGTCGCGCTGGTCGGCGACCTCACCGCGCAGCACGACCTCACCGCGCTGGCTGCGGCAAAGGGGCGCGACATCGTGGTGGCTGTGCTCAACAACGGCGGCGGCGGCATCTTCGAGTATCTGCCGCAAGCCGCCTTGCCCGAGTTCGAGCGCGCCTGGCTGACGCCGCAGACCATCGATTTTGCGGCCGCCGCAAAAACGTTTGGTGTGGCGTATGAGCGGGCGACGACGCTTGGCCGCTTCACGTCGGCATTCGCGCGCGCACTAGAAAAAGGCGGTCCGACGCTGGTCGAAATTTCCGTAGATCGCCGGGCCAGCGTCGGGTTACACCGTCGCTATTGGCTTGGAAACGAGACGGCGGTTTAAGCGCCAGCCCGACTAATTTCTGGTCTTGAATTCGGACTTTCAAATCGACCCTCTTTCAATGAATCCTCTCCTGGCGCCCGAACCTCTCGTCTTTTGCGATCTGGAAACGACCGGCGCAAACTTTGCGAACGACCGCATCATCGAGGTCGGCCTGGTCGAGATTGATGTGAATGGCATCCGCGAGTGGAATGCGCTGGTCGACCCGGGAACCCCGATCTCTCCGTTTATCACCGGCTTGACCGGAATCGATAGCGCGATGGTTTCGTCTGCGCCGACATTCGGGCAACTGGCGCCGCTGATCGCCGACAAGCTGCGCGGGCGCCTGTTCATCGCGCACAACGCGCGCTTTGACTACGGTTTTCTCAAAAGCGAGTTCAAGCGTTTGGGGGTCGATTTTCGCGCGCCGACGCTGTGTACGGTCAAGCTCTCGCGCAAGCTGTTTCCGGAGCATCACCGGCACAACCTCGACACGCTGGTCGAACGCTACGGATTGAACGTCGCCGAACGCCATCGTGCGCTGGCCGACGCCCGCGTGCTATGGGATCTGTGGCAACGCTGGCACGAGATGCTGCCCGCCGAAACCGTCCGCAAGGCGACCGCCGCGATCATCGGCCGCCCGGAACTGCCGCCCCAACTGGACACCGCGTTGCTCGACGACCTGCCGGACGCTCCCGGTGTCTATGCCTTGTATGCGGAGAACGGCGATTTGCTGCAAGTCAAGCGCAGCGCGAACATCCGCCAGCAGGTGTTCGCCATTTTCGCGCCGGAACGGCGCGATACCGCTCTGGTGCGCGACACCTGGCGCGTCGAGTGGCGCGAGACGGCCGGAGAACTGGGCGCCAGGCTGTACGAAGCGAAACTGGCTGCCCGAAAACGGACGCCGGCCGACGAGCTCTGCGCCTGGCAGCTAGTCCGGCACGCCGAAGGCGGTTTCCGGCCGAAACTGGTTGTTGCGAGTGAGGTAGATTTCGGTGCGGGGGACGATCTCTTCGGGCTCTACACGAGCCGCCGGGAAGCAACGAACGCCCTGCGCAAGCTCGCCGACGCCCACCGGCTCTGTTACGCCCTTCTCGGGCTGGGAATATCGGCAACAGCGTCGGCAACAGCGTCGGCTAAAGGCGATCCTTGCGTCGCCTACAAACAGAGAACCTGCCGTGGCGCCTGTATCGGCAAGGAGGCGGCTTCCCTGCACGGCGCCCGCCTGATGTCGGCTCTCGCCAAGTTCAAGCTGCGGGCCTGGCCGTACGCCGGCCCGGTCGGTTTCCTCGAAAGCGACGAGTTCGGCATGCGAACCGATTTTCACCTGGTAGACCGCTGGCGTCACCTGGGAACCGCGCATAACGAACAGGCGCTCGCGGAATGCTTGGAAAACAGCCGGAACGCCGCGCCGGACGCGGCGTTCGATGCGGATAACTACCGGATTCTCAGCAAGTTTCTAGCGGCCGGGAAAGTTCGCGTCGTCACCCTGCCCTGACCGTTATTTGGCGATCTCGACCACCACGGCGCCGCCGCCGTGTCCGCCGGCCTGGCGCAGGCGTTCGGCGATGTCGGTATTCCCCGCCTTCAGCGCCCAGTCCAGCGCTGTTTCGCCGGCCTGGTTGGCGACGTTCGGGTCGGCCTTGCTTTTCAGCAACAGATCGACGGTCTCGGCGTGCCCGTAGCGCGCGGCAAGCAGCAGGGCGGTCGAACCGTTCTCGGTCTTGGCGTCGATCAGGGCGCCCCGTTTCAGCAGCACCCCGACGATGGCGACATGCCCGTTGAACGCCGCGTACGCCAGCGGCGACCAACCGTAAGTGTTGATTTCAGCCCCGGCTTCGACCAGGCGCTGGACGAAGAAAAGCTGGCCCGTGAATGCGGCGAGGCTCAGCGCCGTCTCGCCGTTGCGGTTGCGCACATTCATGCGGGCGCGCCGCTGCAACAGAAAGTCGAAGAACTCCTTGTTATCCCGGCGCACCGACTGCATCAGCAAAGTATTGCCGGCGATGTCCACGGTGTTGACGTCGACGCCACGGTGAATCAGGTTGACCGCCGACGACGTGTCGCCGGAAATCAGCGCTTGCTCCATGTCCTGATAGACGCCGGCAGAAGCGGGGGAAGGCAGAAGGAGCGCAAACAATAGTGTGGCGAGCGTTTTCATTGGGCTGGACTCGTGCGAACTTCGGGGAATAGACGGAAAAAATTGTCGGTGGTCGCTGCGGCGACCTCTTCGTAATCCAAGCCGCGCAACCGCGCGATCTCTTCGGCCACATACTTGACGTAGCCCGGTTGATTGGGTTTCCCGCGATACGGGGCGGGCGCCAGATACGGGGCGTCGGTCTCGACCAGCAGGCGGTCTAGCGGTGCGCGCCGCGCGACTTCCTTGATCGTCAGCGCATTCTTGAACGTGACGATGCCCGACAGCGATAGGTGAAAGCCCTGATCGAGCGCCGCCTTGGCGACTTCCCAGGTTTCGGTAAAGCAGTGCATGATGCCGCCCACCTGCCCCGCCCCTTCTTCCCGCATCAGGCGCAGGGTGTCGGGAGCGGCGTCTCTGCTATGGACAATCAGCGGTTTTCCGGTCTGTCGGGCGGCGCGGATGTGCGTGCGGAAACGCTCCCGCTGCCATTCTGGCGCGTCCTTGTGCCAGTGGTAGTCGAGCCCCGTTTCACCGATAGCGATTACCTTGGGTGCAGCGGCCAGCCGGACGAGTTCGCCGATGCCCGGTTCGCGGGCGTCCGCATGCTCGGGGTGCACGCCGACCGACGCGAAAATGTTGGCGTGCGCCTCGGCCAGCGACAGCACCCCCGGGAAATCTTCGAGATTGACGCCGACGCAAAGCGCGCAGCCCACCCCGTTTTGCTGCATCAGATCGAAAATTTGCGGGAGATTTGCGGCGAGATCGGGAAAATCCAGGTGGCAGTGAGAATCGACAAGCATCGGGAGCCGATAACCGGTCAGATAGTGTGCGTCGGGCGGCTGGACTGCATCACGCCGCCGAGCAGGACTTCGATCTTGCGCCGCGCATCAACACCGCTCTCGTCGCTCTTGAACTGGACGCCGATCCCCTGCGCTTTGCTGTTCTGTGCGCCGGCCGGCGTAATCCAGACCACCGATCCGGCGATCGGCAGCTTGGCGGAATCGTCCATCAGCGAAAGCAGCATGAAAACTTCGTCCCCCAGCGCGTAAGTGCGTGCCGTAGGAATGAATATCCCGCCATTGCGCAACGAAGGCATATAGGCCGCGTAAAGCGCCGACTTCGAGCCGATGTTCAGCGACAGCACGCTCGGGCGCGGCCCGGTCCGGCGCTCGAAGGCAACCGGGCTGACTTGCTGCGGTGGGACGCTAAGCGGCGAAGTCGCGACCGTCCCGGCACCGGCGATATTGGTGTTGGCTGCGTCTGTCATTTGCGCCTCAGGAGATCTTGAAAATTGCCGCGTAACTCAGGAAAAAATCTTCCAAAAACAGGCGACCGTTCAATGGTTGTTCGCATTGTGCCTTGTATTGTATCGCTTTCTTGTGAAATTCCAAGAGCCTGCGGGGTTCCGTGGCTACGGCGAGGTCGTAAATCTGCTGCCGCCGGGTGACGAAATAGCGGGGCGGCAGATGCTGGGTGGCCAGCATCAGGTCGAGAAGCCACTTTTGCGACCAGTCGATCAGCCGTTTCAGCGGCGCGGCACCCTTCTCCGCTTTCAATACCTTGTCGACGGCGGCAGCGGCCGAAAGCGGGTTCAGTTTGCCGCCGCGCGCCATCTGCTCGACCAGCGCATCGAGCACCGCGCGCCCGCTGCTCCCGAGTTCTGCGGCCAGCAGCGGCGACCCGCCGGCCAGCGCCAGCCATTGTGCCGCGTCGTCCACGCCGCTTGCGCGCAACCACCGGATGGCCAGTTCCTGTGCCGGCTGCGGGATGTGCACTTGCTGGCAACGGCTACGGATCGTCGGAAGCAGGCGGCTATGTTCGTTTGAAACCAATAAAAACAATGTACTTACGATAGGTTCTTCAAGTGCTTTTAGAAGTGCGTTTGCGGTCGCCGGATTCATGGCTTCGGCCGGATTGATGAGGATCGCGCGCACGCCATGACGGTGGGTGCCGACATGGAGAAAGTCGTCGAGGGCGCGGACCTGGTCTATCGTGATCTGTTGGCTGGGCTTCTTTTGACCGGTTTCGTGACCTTCGCTACGTTCGCCTTCTTGCTCGGCCATCGCTTCGGGTTGCAGCAGGCGGAAGTCCGGATGGTTTCCCTGCGCCAGCCAGTTACAGGCGGCGCACTTCCCGCAAGGCTCGCCGGTAGGCGCCGGCATTTCGCAAAGCAAGGACTCGGCAAATCTTCTTGCCAGATCGAACTTGCCGATGCCGCGCCGGCCCGAGATCAGCAAGGCGTGCGGCAACCTGGCGCGTCGCGCATCGAGACTTTGCCAGGTTTCGTTATGGAGTTCGCTAACATTCATAAACAGCGCGTCACTACGGTTGTCTCAAGCAATCTCTTGATGTGTTCGAGCGGCTGATCGGCGTCGATGACCGCGATACGCTGCGGCGCTTCGGCGGCGCGTTCGAGATAGGCCAAGCGGACGCGCCGATGAAAATCGGCGCGTTCCTGCTCGAAGCGATCCAGCGCGCGCGTTTGCGCCGCGATACGCCGGCCGGCGACTTCCGGCGACAGATCGAAAAGCAAGGTGAGATCGGGTTGCAGATGGCCGTGCACCCACTGTTCGAGCTGGGCGAACCGGGTTTTGTCGAGACCGCGCCCTCCCCCCTGATACGCATAGGTCGCGTCGCTGAAACGGTCGCAGACGACCCATTCGCCGCGCGCCAGCGCCGGTTCAATGACTTGCGCCAGGTGTTCGCGCCGCGCGGCGAACATCAGCAGCGCCTCGGTTTCCAGGTGCATCGTCTCGCGCAACAGCCATTCACGGAGTTTTTCGCCGAGCGGCGTACCGCCCGGCTCGCGCGTCGGTACCACCGTCAACCCCCGCGCGCGAAGAAACCCGGCGATACCGGCGATATGGCTGCTCTTGCCCGCGCCGTCGATACCCTCGAAGGTGATGAATTTGCCCGGTTTCAACGTCTTCCGCCCCTTTGATAGCGCGCCACCGCCTGGTTGTGTTCTTCCAGCGTGCGCGAAAACTGGCTGCTGCCGTCGCCACGGGCGACAAAATACAGCGCCCGGCTCTCTGCCGGATGCAGCGTCGCCTGCAGCGAGGCCAGGCCGGGCATCGCGATCGGCGTCGGCGGCAGGCCGGCGCGCGTGTAGGTGTTATACGGCGTATCGGCCTGCAAGTCGCGTTTGCGCAGATTGCCATCGAATTTGTCGCCGACGCCGTAGATCACGGTCGGATCGGTTTGCAGCAGCATCCCCTGTTGCAGGCGATTGCCGAAAACTGCGGCGATCAGCGGCCTGTCTTGGTCTCGCCCGGTCTCTTTCTCGACGATGGAGGCCATAATCAGCGCCTGGTAGGGTTCGCCATAGGGCAGACCGGCCGCCCTGTTCGCCCACTCGCGCGCCAGATGCCGCCGCATGGCCCGGTAGGCGCGCGCCAGCACCTCCAGGTCGCCCGCCCGCTTGGCGAACAGGTAGGTATCGGGGAACAGCAACCCTTCCGGGTGCGTTTCGCTGGCGCCGATGCGCCGCATGATCTCGGCATCGGACAGTTCCTTGCTGTCGTGGCGCAGATCGGGGTGCGCATCGAGACGCTCGCGCATCTGGCGGAACGTCCAGCCTTCGATAAAGGCGATTTCGGCCTGCGTGACATCGCCGCGCGTCAGCTTTTCCATCAACTGCTGCGGCGTGACGCCGCTTTTCAGCTCGTAGCTGCCGGCCTTGATCGACGCCTCGGAGCGCATCAGTTTGCCGAGCGCGACGAATACCCGAGGATCGAGATCGGCGCCGGCATCGGCGATCTGCCGCGCGGCAGACCGCAACCCGCTGCCCGGCGCAATGTTGAAGTCGATGGCCGGAGTCTTCAGCGGGATGGGCGAAGACACCACCCAGGCGAAACCGGCAACCGCTGCGGCGGCAAGCAGCACGCCGAGAAGGACAAACTTTTTGATGGATTTCAGCATCGCTCGGACACGGCTGACCGCCGCCGATATGCACTGGGTGCACCGGGTGAATGAAGTGGGAGTGGCGATATAATAGCCCAAACGCTGCAAAACCCGCCGGATCGATTCCGCCGAAGCATGCCGCAACGCAAGAACCCCACAGAAATCCGCCCGAAAGCCCCGACCATGACTAGCGAAATCTCGAACACCTCCCCCTGGCAAGCCTTTCTCGACGCTGCGGGCGCGCACCGCGACGCGCGGGGCGTCGTCGTCGATTTCGGTGATCCCGGCGGCGAACGCCTGGCCGGCCGCGACGCGACGGTCGTCGCCCCCCTCTCCCACCTCGGCCTGATCGAATGCGGCGGCACGGATGCCAGGGCGTTTCTGCACAACCAGGTGACGAGCGACATCAACCATCTCGCCGCCGACGCGGCGCAGCATTCGGCGTGGTGTTCGGCCAAGGGAAGAATGCTCGCGAGCTTCCTGCTCTTCCGCAACGGGCAGGACTACGAGATTCAACTGGCCGCCGATCTCGTGCCGGTCATCGAGAAGCGCCTGAAAATGTTCGTTCTGCGCTCCAAGGTGGCGGTGGCCGACCTGTCTGCCAGCTACCAGTTCATCGGATTGTCGGGCGCGCGGGCCGAGGCGGCTTTGCGCGCTGCCGCGCTGCCGGTTCCGGCGCAGGCTCTCGAAACGTCGGCTTTTGCCGACGGCAAGGTGATCCGCCTCGACGCGGCGCGCTTCGAGATCGTTATCGCGACCGCGGTGGCGGCCGACTGCTGGAAAAAGCTTGCCGCCAGCGCGCGGGCGGCAGGCACGCCCGTCTGGCAATGGCTCGACATCCGGGCCGGCGTTCCGCTGATCGACAAGGCGACGACCGAGGAATTCGTGCCGCAGATGGCCAGCTTCGAGCAACTCGGTGGCGTCAGTTTCCACAAGGGGTGCTATCCGGGACAGGAAGTGATCGCCCGGACGCAGTATCTCGGCAAGGTCAAGCGCCACCTCTATCGGGTCAAGTCTGCGGCGCCTCTCGCGGCGGGCCAGGCCATCTACTCGCCGGAAAACCCGGAACACGCTTGCGGGCTGGTCGCCAACGCCGCACCGGCGCCGGAAGGCGGCTACGAAGCCCTGGCCGTCATCCAGGAGAATTTCGTCGCTGCCGGCGACCTTCAGCTCGGCGCGCCCGGCGGCCCGGTGATCGAAACACGGCCGGTCAGCTATTGAGGTTTCGCCGCTTCAAACGCCTTGCGTAACGCAGCGGCCGCCTGCTCGACGTTATCCGCCTCAAGCAACGCCTGCTGGATGCGCGCCGGACTGAGCGAGCGGTCGGGATATTGTTCGGCCAGATCGTCGGCCAGCGGCGCGGACTCCGGGAAAAAACGCAGAAAGATGGTGCACAGTTGTTCGCGCGTCGCGTTGCCCAGCTCGATCACCAAATCGATGCGCCCCGGACGGATCAAGGCGCGGTCGAGCCGATCCAGGTGGTTGGTGGTCAGGAAAACGATGCGCCCCTCCTGCGCGGCGACGCCGTCCAGCGCGTTGAGCAGCCCGCTGAAACTCACCTCGATGCGCGTATCCTGCTTGTCGCGGGCGACGAAAAAAGCGTCGATGTCCTCGATCAGGATCAGCGAACGCGGCGGCGTTTTTTGCAACAGGTCCGCAATCGTCTGGTCGTTCAGTTTCGAGTTGGTCAGCGACAGCGCGCACAGCTTCAGATGCAGCTCGCCGGCCAGCGCGTAGGCAATGCTCGTTTTCCCGGTTCCGGGCGGCCCGTACAAAAGATAACCGCGCCGCCACGGGATGCCCAAGTCGGCGTACCACTGCCGGCGCAGGAAAAACTCCTTCACGTCTTCCAGCAAGCGCTCGCGCTGGTCGCCCTCCAACACCACCGAGCCGATCTGCCGGCGCGGCCGCGCGCCGGCCAGGTTCCACGATTCGCCGTAACGGTCGATGGTGTACAGCATCGTGTGGTCGGCCAGCCGCGCGTACGCCCGGCGGATCACGTCCTCCAGCATTTGTTCGAGCAAGCGGCGCGAGCCGAACAGGGCGCTGACCCTGACCGTTTCGATCACTTGCAGATTCATCGCGATGTCGCGCTGGATCCACATCGGCCGGGCGCCGTACCAGAACAGGTGAAAACCGGGAGCCGGGCTGTACAGCAGGCGCGGCAGCCCTTCCCCGGCGTCTTCCTCGCCGCTCTCCCTGTTGTCCTGGATCACCGTAAACAGCCGGCTATCCCGCCCGTAGGGCAACTCGTTCAGCCAGGTGATGTAGGCGTTGAACAGGTCGTTGCGCGAATCGATCACGGCGGTGACGACGAGCGCGCGCTTGGCGTAATCCCACAACAGGAGCGGCAGCTTGCGCAGCGAGGCGACGACGACGCCGACCAGCGCCAATACCAGGCCGCCCGCCACCAACTGGTTCTGGAATTGTGCCTTCAGGGCTTCGGCAATTGTTTCGAGCACTGTGCCTCCATCGGGTATGCTTGCCGGAAACGGCGATTATCCCGGATTATCCTCGGTTCCCCGGTTCTGGAATATTCATCCCCCGCCAATCCCCTATCTCCCCGGTCTTCCTTTTCTTGCATTGCTTTTCCTAATATGTAATATTTCTACCGGCAACAACACAACGACTCATCACCCCCATTTGGAGGAGCAAAGAATGAAACTAAAAACATTGGTACATGGGTTGGTCATGGCCGGCCTGGCCATCCCCGGCATAGCTTTGGCCACCAACGGCTATTTTTCCCACGGCTACGGCATGAAGGCCAAGGGCATGGGCGGCGCCGCGACCGCGACGACGAGCGACACGTTTGGCGGCGCTAACAACCCGGCCAGCATGGTTTGGGTCGGCGACCGGCTGGATATCGGCGTGGACGTGTTCATGCCCAAACGTAGCGCCAGCCGTCAGGGCAGCACCGGTTTCGGAGGCGCTTACGATGGCACGTCCGAAAGCGCCTCGAATATTTTCCTGGTTCCCGAGTTCGGTTACAACAAGCTGATCAATCCGAATCTCTCGTTCGGTGTGACCGTCTATGGTAACGGCGGCATGAATACCGACTACAGCCCGGGGCTCAACGGGGGAGCGGGCGCTCAGGCATTTGCGCCTTCCTGCCAAGGTGCGCCGGCAAACATCCTGTTTGGCTGCGGCAGGCTGGGTGTCGACTTGATGCAACTCATCATTGCGCCGACGGCTTCCTTCAAAATCAACGCCAACCATTCGATCGGCGTGTCGCCGCTTATCGGTTACCAGCGTTTCAAGGTCGACGGCCTGCAAGCTTACGACGAGACCTTGGGTTTCGCAGGCGGTGGAACATTCACCAGCAGCCAGGGAAATGTCACCAACAGGGGCTACGACGACGCCTTCGGCTGGGGCGTGCGCCTGGGATGGATGGGCAAGTTCAGCGATACTGTGACGGTCGGTGCGGCCTACTCGTCGAAGATTCGCATGGGCGAGTTCAAAAAATATAAAGGTTTGTTCGCCGAAGGGGGGGACTTCGACATCCCCGAGAACTACAACATCGGCGTAGCCGTCAAGGTAACGCCGCAGGCGACAGTCGCTCTCGACATCCAGCAGATCAATTATGCGGGAGTGAAGTCTATCGCCAACGGCGTCAGCAACAGTCTCCTCAGCATGATGACCGGAGCTTACCCGGCGACGCCCAACCGTTTGGGCGATTCCAACGGCTCCGGCTTCAAATGGCGCAACCAGACCGTATATAAGCTCGGCGCCGAGTACGAGTACAGCAAGAACCTCACGATGCGCGCCGGTTACAACTACGGAAAATCGCCGGTGCGCGGCGACACCATCGACGACGTGACCTTCAACATTCTTGCACCAGGGGTGGTGGAGCAGCATGTCACGCTGGGCGCCACCTGGGCGTTGTCCAACAAGTCGGATCTGACGGTGTCCTACATGCACGCTTTCAGCAACTCGGTGACCGGCCCATCGGTCACGGCGCTGCTCGGCGTCGGCGGCACCGAGACGCTGAAAATGAAGCAGGACGCCCTCGGCATCGCTTACAGTATCCGTTATTAACGGCTATTGCTCGTTACGATGCGCAACCGGGGGCAATCGCCCCCGGTTTTTTTTACCTCTCAGGTCTCTCAGAATTCGTAGCGAAGCTGGAGATACACGTTGTCGTCCCGCGACAACTGCCCGAACTGCCCCCACGGCTGGCCGCCGAACACGTTCGCGCCGAGAGCGCCCCAGACGCTGTCGGTGAAGCTGTAACGCAACTCGGGATTGATGAAATAGTCGCCGTTGCTCGCGTTGCGCGATGCATACACTGACAGGCGTAGCGTCTGGTGCAGAAAGAACTGCGTCGCGCGCAACGCCGCCGTATGGCTCCAGCGTTTGTCGGCCGGGAATCCCTCCGGCAGGGACAGGCGGTAGGCATCGTAACCGTGCATCTGCTCGGCGTAATATTGCAGGTTGAGCGAGAAGTCCTCCCAGGGCTGCCACTGATAGGCCGCCAACAGGCGCGTCTGGGAATTGGGTACGGTGAAATCGGTGCCGGCGCGATCCTGGCGCGAATCGTAATAAGCCGCCTCGAAACTTGCCACGCCCTCGCCGGCCCGACCCGACAGGCTCGCGCCGAGAGTCGATAGCTCGGGATAGAAGTACGTGATCCGGGTCGGGGCTGTCATGCTGTCCGGCCGCATCGACGGCGTGCGCTGATAGCCGCGATAGAGGTACACCGCCGCGTCCCAACCCGCGATGTCGCGATAAATGCGCAAGCCGGCATCGCCCTTGCCCGGCGCTTGCGTCACGCGATCCGCAACCATCGGCATCGGGTCGTAAAGGTGAAAGCGCCGCGCGTCGGGAATGCGGCTTTCGCGAAAATCCGGCGCGATCACTAGCTCGAAAGAGGCGAATTGCGGATAGATGCCAAGCTTCACAGCGTCGGCTCCGCGTTTCAGGTATTCCAGCGGCCGACCGGCGAACAGCGCTTCGTGATCCTTCGGAAAAACGTCGTTGACGAACACCAGATCGCCCAGACCCCAAGTGAGCACCTGGCGGCCGACGCGCAGATCCCAATTGCCGGCCGCATAGTCCGCGTAGCCCTCCCGCAGTTCCGACTGGCCGCCGCGACCCAGGTGGTCGTAGGCAGCATCGCCCTTCAGCAGCAGGCGCCAGTTGCCTTGCGAAGCATCGAGCTGGAAGCGGAGACGCTCCTCCAGCCATTTATGGTCGCGGCCGTCGGGGTTGGCCTCGACGGTGTTGAAGGCCGTGTTCTGCTGGATGAAACCCGAGAGGTTGACGTCCGCCTGCGCCACCATTGGAAACGCTGCCAGCAAACAGCACACGGCCGTCCGGGTGCGCATCATGCCTCCGCCGGGCCGCCCCAAGGAGGCTCAGTTACCAAATGAGACCCCCCTGTGGGGGGCTGCGAACTGATTTTGCGAGCGTGGGGAGCCATTATTCAACCCACTTGCGCGGCGGCTGGCGCAGGAAGCGTTCTGAAAACAGGCTGTCCTCGATGCCGAGATCGTAGTCGACCTTGCTGTAGCCAACTTCAGTGCGATGGCCGGTTTGCAGGTTCTTCATGGTGCGCCGAACCACGGTCGGGAACCCTTTCACTTCGACCACCTCGTCGGCGGTGAACTCCTTGTAGCGGGCGCCCTTGCGGTCGAACTGCTCCTCCTTCAGCGGCAGGAAATTCGCCTTGTCCACCCAGGTAAGCTTGCTGCCGAAATCCGCGTCGCCCGCCTTGGGCGTACTCTTTACGACGGTGCAGTCCCGTCCGCCGACTTTTTCCTCGCGTTCGACGGCGTGGGTGTCGTCCTCGATGTCGCGGCCCGAGACATCCTCGTAGGTGAAGTCCGATCCGACAAAGCTGGAGCGCTTGTCCTGGGCGGCGATGCGCTTGACCATGTTCACCGCAGGGATAAACATCCAGCGGTCGTCGTCCTTGGCCGGGTACTTATAGGTCATGAAACTCATGTCCTTAACGTCGTTCGGCTGAAAGAAGACCATGAAGTACTTCTGCTCGCCACCCGCCTCGCCGATGTTCTTGCGCAGCATCATCAGCTCGCGCACCCGCTCCTGGCCGTCCTGGTTGATGAGTTTCATGAGTACCCGCGCCTTGAAGTCCTTGCCCGGATAGAGGAAGGCGGCCTGGGATTTACGTATCGCTTCCTCGCCGGTAAGCGCCATCGCCGACAGGGGAACCAGCAGTGCAGCCAGGATCATTCGTTTCATTTCAGTTCTCCTCGATCAAAAAATGCCGGGCCAGCATGACCAGCGCCGGTAGCAGCATCAGGGTCAGCAGAGCCGAGAGCAGCATCATCGAGACGATGAAAGCGCCGACTGCGATGTAGGGCGTCAGTGGCGCCGCCATCATCACCGAGAAGGCTGCGGCGAACAGGATGGCGTTGCGCATGATGCCCTTGCCCGGCCGCGCCGCCGTCCAGGCCAGGCTTTCTTCCAGCGTTTCGGCCGGCGTCTCGCCAGCCCCGACTTCTGCTCGGCGCTGTCGGAAACGGCTGACGAAGTGGATGGCAAAATCCACCGCCATGCCCAGCGACAGCGTGCTCATCACCGACAGCGGCATGTCGAAGTCCTTGCCGGCAAAACCGACCACACCGTAGATGAGCAGGATGGTGAGCAACAGCGGTACGTAGGCGACCAGCGCCCATTTGAACGAGCGGAAATCCAGGGCCAGGATGGCGAGCACCACCACCAAGGCAAGGCCGAGGCCGAGCACCAGGTCGCCCAGCACCTCCTCGTTCCACACGAGATTGAAGTAGGCGATGCCGGCCGGCTTCACGGTCGCCGCCAGGGGATGCGCCTTGTGGTATTCCTCTGCGGCGGCGCTCACCTGGCGCATCGCATCGGCGTCCCAGGTCTTCATCTGTACCCAGAGGTTGGCTTTGGCGAAAGTCGGATCGACCACGTTGTCCAGATCCGAGGGCTTGGCCGACATGCTGAACAGGAACAGGTACTGGCCGATCCCGTCCTGCGTGTCGGGCACGATGTCGTAGTTGGCGTCGTCTTCATGCAACACGCGGTTGATGCGCTTGACGTAGTCGGCAACCGAGAAAGTCTTGCCGACCACCGGCAGGGTTTCCAGATGGCGTTGCAGCCCCTCCAGCCAGCGCATGGCCTCGGGCCGTTTCATGAAATCTGCTTCCTTACCCTCGACCACCACGTAACCGAGAGAGGTGCCGCCGAGCGCCGCGTTCATCGCCGTGTCGGCGACGCGGATCTCGCTGCCGGCCTTGAACCAGGCCACCAGATTGTTGTTGACATGGATCTTCGACGTGCCCCAGACCGAGACGGCCACCAGCGCCACCGCGACTGCCACGGTCAGGCGTGGCCGGATCGCGCCGAAAGCGCCGAGGTGCCCCAGCAGGCGCGCCGTGCGATCCTGGCCCACGTCCCCGGCTGCTGCTGCCAGCTTGTCCTCGCGCACGAAAGTGAGCACCGCCGGAATGAAACTGAAGGAGAGCAGGCGCAGCACGACGGTGCCAAAGGCGATCAGGCCGCCGAACACCTGCACGGGGATGATGTTCATGAACAGCATCACGGCAAAACCGGCTGCCGTGGCCAGCGCCGTGAAGCGCACCGGCCGGCTGACCGCCGCCATGGTTTCGCGGATCGCCATCAGCTTGTCGCGCTTGTCGCCACTTTGCTCCCGGTAGCGGAAATAGAACTCGTTGAAAATGTGGATGCTGTCGGTGGCAATCGCCATCAGGAACACCGGCGCCATGGAACTCATGATGTGCACCGGGAAACCGACGCCAATCAGCAGGCCCATGCTCCAGATGATCGCCACCATCGATACGCCCATCATGGCCGCCGACAGAACCAAACTGCGGAACATGTACTGGATCGCCGCGAACATGATGCCGCCGGCAATCGGCGAGAAAATCGCCATCAGCTTGAACATCTCGGCGCCGAAGGTGTCGCGCGCCACCGGATCGCCGGCGATGTAGTAGCGCTCATTTCCCACGCTGGCGCCCTTCTCCTTCGCCACGATGTCGCGGATCTTGTCGGCGATCTCGGCGCCGTTGGCGCCCTTCTCCAGGGGTACGTAAATCGCCGTGGTTTTACCGTCCCGCGAGATGATGCGGTCGAGGAACAGCGGGTTGCCGAACAGCGAGCTCTTGAGGTTCGCCACCTCGGCATCGGTCTTGGGCGCGGCCGGCATCAGCGGCCCGACCTTGAGGGTGCCCTCCTCTACCGTCACGTTCGTGATGGTGGTAAAGCCGTTGACATCGCGGCTGGCGACGCCCTCCAGCGCAAGGATGGCATCGGTCACACGGGCGATGCGGCCGAGCGTATCCTTATTCAGCACCCCCGCGTCGCTCGCGCCATTTTCCACGCCCACGACGATGGTGTCCTCGTAGAGCGCGAAGGTCTTATCTACCTTGTCGTTCCACACCCGCACGTCGGAGGTTTCCGGCAACATGTGCTTCGGGTTCGTGTCGGTGCGGATCTTCGGAAACTGGGTGAGGAATATTAAGGTTAGCAGCCCCGCCAGCAGCATCACCAGCTTCGGCCGGCGGATGGAAAACTCGACCAGCGACCATCCCGTCGCCTTGTATAAAGAAATAGCTTTCATTTTCCCCCTCCAGAGGTTGCCATCGTCTAGCGACGATTTCGCACCAATGATCCAACGATTGTTAGACTGTTGTCAACAGCCGCGCCCGGCGGAACGGGCGCGGTTACCTTACAGGACAATCAGAAACGCAACTGCCACCACTCCAGCGTAACCGCCTTGAGGCCATCGCGTTCCTCGTTTTCACCGTCCCATGCGGCAAAAGCGATGGGCATAGTGCTCTTGCCCAACAGGTTGGCGCCCTCGTCTGGCTTGACCTTCAGTGGTCGGCTCAGAACAACCGCCCAACCGCTGTCGGTGCGTACCGATGCGCTCTTCAGTCCCTCGGAAGGCACCGTCATGGCGGTGCTAAAGCCCTTGGCAAGCAGGTTCTGGGTGCGTCCATCGGCGCGCCATTGCCATACGTTCACGGCATTGTTTGCGTCCCCCATGAAGGGCGTGGTGGTGGATTTGCCATTCACTGGAAACTGCACCGCCGCACCATCGGCGAACTTGTTGGTATCCCCGATCACCGTGTTGGCTGTGCGGTCGATCCAAGCCAGCTTCACATATAGCTGGTCGCCCAGGCAGATCGCCTGGGCGACCAGCTTCTCCGTCACCGGGGTGCCGACAATGGAGCTATGTCCGGGGAAAGCCGGTTGCAAAGCGACTTGGGCAGCTGGCGCCTTTTCCCAGATGGCGGCCTGTGGCGAAGCAGCATCCCCATCTTTTACAGACATGACCTGGATCGTTTTGGCTGTGGGAGCGGCCAGCGCGGCGCTTGCCGCGAGGCTGGCCGTCGCAGCAGTCAAGGCAACCATGCCAATTGCCGCCAATTGCTTCATCAGAGTGCTGTTGTTCATGTGTTGCCTCCCGATTCTTGCGTTTCGTTGCCGAGCCGGCCGCGGTGAGCTTCCACCAGTTCGGCCAGCGCCAAGCCATACTGCGAATAGGCGGTATCCGTCGCCTCCAGCCGCCGGCGAAACACCGGCAGCCATGCTGCAACGTGGCGGGTGATGAAATCCCGCTGCGCGCGGCGGAAGGACTCTGCGTCGCCTCCCTTGTTTTCCACCGCCTGTTCCTGCATGCACAGCCAGGCGAGAAACTCCAGTTCCGTCACAAGATGGTCTGGATATTCCCGGTCGGTTGTGGAGAGCTTCGTATCGAAGAACTCGTAAAATCGCAGCAGGTCTTGCAGGATTCCATCCCGCCCCGAGTCCTCGCGATGCATGCCCTCGAACAGTGGTGCGGGAGAACTGTCGCGCCCGACCTCGAAGGCCGCAAGATACTCGGCTTCCAGTGTCTCCTGTGTCAGCGTGGGATCGACAATTCCTTGCTCCGTCAACTGTTGCCAGGTTTGCGGGGTCGGGTATGAGAAAAGCTTCGCCATCGCCAGGTAGGCCCCGCCCAAGGTGTCCGCTTTCACAGTTGGCCCGCTCATATTCCGTACCTGTCCTTGTTCGTGAAGCCGATCAGGATATCCGTCAGTTCCGAGGGTTTGGCTTCGCGACGCTTCTGCATCTCGCGCCCCAGTGTGTCCAGCGCCTCCTTCGTGCGGGGACCGAACAGCGCCTCGATGTCGGCAATCGGAATGCGCGGCGCGCTGGAAAGACGCCCATCCTCCTCGAACGGCGGCGGCGTGACGTTCATCGGCGGCACGTAAAACACGTTGGGCTGCGTGCCATATTCAGCATGCAATGGCAGGGCGATTTTCCACTGATCCACCAGCTTGTGGATCGGGCCGTTCTTGTCGTCGCGATAACCCCAGAAACGGATGCGACCCGTACACTGCTTGACGCAAGCCGGCGCCTCGCCCTTCTCGACGCGCGGATAACAGCCGATACATTTCTCGGACTTTTGGGTTTGCAGATTGAAATACACCTTGCCGTAGGGACAGGCCTTGACGCAATAGCGGTAACCCCGGCAACGCTCCTGGTCGATGACGACCAATCCATCTTCCTCCCGCTTGTAGATCGCTTTGTTCGGGCAGGCCGCCAGGCAGGCCGGGTTGGAGCAGTGGTTGCAGATGCGCGGCAGATAGAAATAGCGGCTGTTGGGAAACTCGCCGGCACCCTCGTCCTCGTCCCAGTTCGGCCCATAGGTCGGCTTCTCATGAGGTACGACTCGATCCGACTTGCCCTCCAGCAGGGTCTCGGCAAAATTGTATTTCCAGGCGGCGCCGTAAGCTTCCATGGGCGGGATCTTGCCATCCGTCTGCAATACGCCATTCTTGAAACCGCCGCCTTTTTGCTGCCAGTTCATCGGGTAACCCCTGCCGGGATGGGTTTCCACGTTGTTCCAGTACATGTACTCGCGTCCGCCCCGGTCAGTCCACAGGGTCTTGCAGGCCATGGTGCAGGTATGGCAGCCGATGCACTTGTTCAGATCGAATACGTAGGCCAACTGTCTTTTACTCATGGTAGGTATCCTCAAGCTTTCTCGACGTCGACCGTCGTCTCATAAAAGATGCGGTTCGGATTGAACGCCGCAGCAGCGAACTTGATGTGACCGTAGCCGCCCACCAGTTCCAGCGGATTAATCAGCTCCGAGTTGACGTTGTTGTAGTGGGTCATGTTCTTGTAGAGATACTGCTCCCAGCCATGCTCGGTAAACAGCACGTCGTCGGGCAGCGAGGGCCAGGACTTGGCCGTGGCGAAGAACTCGCCCGACGAGTTGAAGATGCGCACCATGTCGCCGTCCTTGATGCCCTTTTTCGCCATGGCCTTCGGGCTGAGCCGGATGTCCGGCTCGCCGCGCTGGTGCCGCAGCATCCACTCCGAGGTGCGCGCAAAAGAGTGGACGCCCCAACGGGTGTGCGGCGAGCTGTACTTGAAGGGATATTGCTTCGGCCCCAGCATGCCGCCGCCCTTGACCTGGGGCTTGGGCACGGTGGCGTCGAAGCGCTGGAACCAGTCGTGGTCTACATAGAACTGTAAGCGCCCGGTCAAGGTCTTGTAAGGGATCTTGTCCGTGACGTTGATCGTGAAGGGACGGTAGGGCTTGTCTTTGGGAACCGGGGCGGTCTTGCCAGCAGACGGCCCCACGCCAACAAACCCCTTCTTCATCGCTTCCTCGTAGCTGCCCGGACCCAGCGCTTTCGATCGCTCCATGACGAATCTCAGAGCCTGCTCGTCGCTGACGATCTTGCCGTTCATGGTGAAGTCGTCGTAGAAGGTATTGAAGTCAATGGCGCTCTTGATCTCCGGGTCATCCACCCGGGTGACGCTGCGGGCAATGGCCCGCTCCTGGATCTTCCTGGCTAGTTCCACGTTGATTTCCCAGTCGGTCTTGCGCTCGTACATGGGCTTGACTGCCTGGCCGAAGGTATGGATGAAGCGCGTCACCGAGGTTTCGCGAATATCCAGCTTCTCGATGTTCTCGGCGCAGGGCAGCACGATGTCGGAATACATGCAGCCGGAGTTCATGCGGAAATCCACGTTGACCAGCAGCTCGCAGCGCTTGAGGAAGTTCTCGCGCAGATGCGAGTAGCCGTTGGATGTGGCGAAGAGGTTGATGCCAGCGTTGATGTAGACCACCGGATCCTTGATGGATTGCCACTTGGGCATCCAGCCCTTCGCTTCCGATTCCTTGCGCAAAGCCTCCATGTCGTCGACGCCGAAACCGACCATCGCCTTCAACTGGACATCGTCGTAGTAGGCCTTCGCGCGCCGGTATTGCTCGCCCCATACCCACTGAGCCAGCACCATCGAGACGCTGCGCCCCGGCTTGCCCTTGAACGCGCCGAGTTCCGAGTTCCCTTCCAGGATCCAGCCCTCATAAGTGGTATCCAGGGAGCCAGTGGTGCCGTGATGACCGATCAGGGTCAGGATCAGCATCTTCAAGCGTCCGCACTGGAAACCGTCCATGTGCTTCTGGTTGTTGTAGCCATCGAGGATGCGCATGGCCTTGGACTTGGCGATCCATTCGACGAGTTGCCGCACCACCGAGGGATGCACGCCGGATTCGGCTTGGGTGGCTTCCGGCGTGAAGGGCGCAATCGCCGCCTTCAAACGCTCGAAGACGGTCGTGACCTTGACGCCATCCGCCTCGAAGGCGCCTTCCAGCGCCGGATCGACCGTGCCGAACTTCAGGGTCTTGTCCTTGCTGCCCATGCTGCCGGGGGCCGGCACGGCCTTGCCGGACTTGCTATCCCAGACGTAGAAGACTTCGTCGCTGCCGTCCGCCTTGAAGTCCTTCTCGCGCAGGAATTTGCCGTTGTCGGCGCGCACCAGGAAGGGCAGATCGGTCTGCTCCTTCAGGTAATCCGCCTTGTAGTGCTTGCCGGCGATGAGCTGGTTAACGATCGCTGCGGCGAGATAGGAGTCCGTGCCCATCTTCACCGGCACGAACAGGTCGGCGTGGATCGACGAGGGGTTGTAGTCGCAGGAGATGTTGACCAGCCGGGCACCGTTGTAGCGCGCTTCCATCAGGAAGTGTGCGTCGGGCATGCGCGTGACGATCGGGTTCTTGTGCCACATCAGGATGAGGTCGGACGTGAACCAGTCGTCGAAAGTCGATAACGTACGCGCCGGGACGCGCACCGTGTGGATGCCGGGATAGAGGTCGCCGGTCATCGAGGAAACGTCCGGCTTGATGCCCCCCAGGAGGTTCGCCAGCCGCGTATACGCGGTGCTGCTGATGACCGCGAAGGGACGCTTCGGAATGCAGATATTGCCCGGCCCGCGCTTGACGGTGGTGTCGATGATCTTGTCGGCAATTTCGGTGAGCGCCTCGTTCCAGGAGATACGCCTCCACTTGCGCGAACCCCGCTCGCCGACGCGCTTCAGCGGCCACTTGAGATGGTCCGGCTGCTTCGACCACGAGCAATACACAGCCCCTTTTTGACAGCCACGCGGGTTCATGTCGGGGATGCCCGGCAGTTGCGGGTACTCGTTGACCTGCTCGTCGCGCATGGGCATGCCGTTCTTGACGTAGACCTTCCAGGCGCAACCGGCCACGCAGCCGATGGCATGGGTGGTGAAGCCCACCGAATCCCACGCCCATTCCTTGCGGTAGAGGTCTTCCCAGCTCCGGTAGGGATACTCTTTGAGCGGGTCGTAATTGGGCTGGATTTTGGCGAAAGCCCACACGCTACCCGGCGTAGCCATGCTGGCCAACACCGCACCGGAAGCCTGCAAAAACCTGCGGCGGCCATTGTCGTCGTCGGAAATGTTCATTGCGCTTTCCTTTCTTGATATGAAACGGTGAATCGTGACGTAGCGGTCTCTATCCGCCAGTCGAAGACACCCACGATCAGCCTTCTTCCTTGCTCTTCTCTTTTTTCGCGCCGCCAGGCTCTTTGTGGGCAATGCCCTTGTGGCAGTCGATGCAGGTCTCGCCCTTCTTGATGGCGCCCTTGTGCCGCCGCCAGGCGGTGTCCGTCTGCGCGTCCTTGGACATGCCATCGAAGCTGTGGCAATTGCGACATTCGCGCGAATCGCTGGCCTTCATGCGATCCCATTCGTGCTGCGCGAGTTCCAGTCGCTTGGCCTCGAACTTCTCCGGCGTATCGATGGTGCCCATGGCTTTGCCGTAGATCTCGCCGGAAGCCTGGATTTTGCGCGCCATCTTGTGCAGCCAGTCCTTCGGCACGTGGCAGTCGGAGCAGACCGCGCGCACGCCGGTGCGGTTGGCGTAGTGGATCGTCTGCTTGTATTCCTGGTACACGGTGCTCTGCATCTCGTGGCAGGAAATGCAGAATTCCAACTGGTTGGTGGCTTCCATGGCAGTATTGAAGCCGCCCCAGAAGACGATGCCAGAGGCAAAACCCGCCACGACAATGCCGAGCGCCGAATAGCGGGCGCTCGGCCGCCGTAGCGTTGCCCAGAGGCGGCCGACTCGGCCCGGATGCCTGCCGGCATCCGGCGTAGAGGCCGGCAGGGGCGGGACGGGTGGCGGGAGATTTTCGTCGCTCATTCTGGAATCTCTTTGGCGTTCTTCTGGAACTCTGCGCGCACCGCCGGTAGCGGGTCACCCGTGAATACGCCCTTCAGCTTGTAGTGCTCATGCAGGGCTTGCGCCTTCACTGCCTTGCCGAACTCGAATTTGTACTTGGCATCGACATCCGGCGTGAAGGGCGTAAACGGCGCCTTGGCTGCCTTGTGTGGCGATCCCTTGAAGTTCAGGTGACAGGTGGCGCAGGCCTTCTCGTAGTCGAAGTTCTGACCGTCGGCGACCAAGGTCTTGCGCGGCGTCGCCTCGGAGGTCTGCTTCAGTTTCTTTTCCGCCTTGCTATGCTGGTCGCGGTAAACACCGCCGGGACCGTGGCATGACTCGCAACCCACCGTCCCCAGCGCCGCCGCGCCGCCCGGCTCCTTGCCGACCGCATGCCCGCCGGCCAGGCCGAAACCGGTGCTGTGGCAACCGACACAGTCCTTGTCCTTGGTGTAATCCTTGGCCGGATCGAGCCTGGCCTTCTTCTTCTCTTCCGCCTTGACGTTCGGCTTCAGGGAGTCCAATGCCTTGGCGTGCGAGGTGCCCGCCCAGGATTCGCCTTGAGCCTCGTGGCACTTGGTGCAGACTTTAACGCCGACATATTCCGGTGCGGCATTCGCCGCGCCCGACAAGGCAACTGCTCCCAGGACGCACAGCAGGGTTCGCGTCATTTTCCGTCTCCTATTCACAATATTCACCAGAAAGGGTTTGTTTCAGCAGCCGCAGTCGGCTTCCACCGAAATGCCCGTTTGCGCCGAGGCTTTTTCGCCGTTTTCATCCTCCACGCGCAGGATCACCACGTACAAGCCCTGAGTGAAGGTGTGCTCCACGTCTTTTGTCGAGGCGCTTTCCCCATCGCCGAAATCCCAGGCGATGGACTTGATCTTCCCGCTACCACCCTTGATCGCGGCCTTGAAACCCACCTTGAAAGGCGTGCTGCCGCGCCGTGCCGCCACGCCGCCGATCTTTGCCGCGAGCTTGCCGCCCGACGCCCCGGCGCTCTCGTCCTGCAGCAGGCTGCCGCCCAGATCGCGGGAGGTCTTGGTCAGGGACTGTTTCACCTTGTCGTCTAGAGCCTGCGACGCGCCCGGCTTGCCGGCGGCGGCGATCGTTGCCTGCTGGCCGTCGTCGATGCGCAGGCGCTCGACCCCCACATCGGCCACCAGGCGGCCCATCAATGACCATGCCGTGACGCTTTTCTTTTCCGCATCGTAGGCCAGGGCGAACTCCGCGCCCTGCGTACGCAAATCGAGTCCGCCAATACGCACCCTGAATTCCGAGAAGAGGTGTTCGGGCACCTGCGCCTTGACGAAAATGCGCCCTTTTTCAAGATCCACGAGGGTCTTCTCCATCTTTTTTTCCAGATCGAAAGAGACGCCCGCCAAAGCGATCTCGCTATTGGGATAGACCTTGACCATGCTGCCGTTCGACCACATGAGCAGAGCGGCGGACTTGTCGCGGACGAGGAGCCTGTCGCCACGCTCGATCGCGTCGCCTTCCTTGACCTGCTTTGCTGCACCGCTTCCCTTGACGATTTCGACAGTTCCATCGCTTTGCGAGATGCGCACGCTCGACTCCTCGTCGGCCCGGCCAAGCGCACTCCAAAGCAGGAAAAAAAACATCGCCGCGTATTTCATGATTGCTCCCGTTTCTTCAATGATCGTCAGATTCAAATCCCGCCGCATCCCTTGGCTTCTACGTTGAGCGACAGGCTGGCTCGCCGCGCCCTTCCATCGGCATCCGTCACGGCCAATATCACGTTGTAACGGCCGAAATCGTAAGCGTGCTCCGGCACTTCGGCTCCGTACCAACGTGCGCCGTCGCCCAGATCCCACTCGAAACGCAGGGGTTGGGCGAATTCAGAGATTTCTGAGACTTCGGCATGAAAACCATAAAGAGAAGGCGGCCGCTCGGTACATAGCTGTTCGGAGCGGATATTCACGGCCGGCGACGCGGACTGCGCGGCTACCGGCTGGCCGGGCTGGCCCGCCAAAGAGCAGAACAGAAGGAAAGACATCGTCCGCCGCATGATCGGAATTTCAGAATTTGAATTCGCCGCCGAGCACCGCTTCTAAGGCTGCCTTTGGCTTGCTGCCATCCGGCCGTGCATAGACGGCGCCTGGTCGGAAATAGCCGAGGGAGAAGAATCCGTCGAGGCGTTTGTAAATCGGGAAAGCCACATCGAGATCCATTTCCCAACCGACATCCCGTGTCTTCTGGGTGGAAGTAGCCGTCCCCTGGCTCCAGTCGGACACCGGGCCGCGACCGGCGAACACCTCGCTGGTCGTCCAGATGCGCGTCACCGACGGGGTCAGCTTCAAGCCCTGACGCGGTTCGAATTTCGACTCCAGGCGCAGATAGGTGATGTTGGCGAGGTTACTGTCGTTAAAGTAGTAACCGGCGCGGATGTCCTCACTGAAGATTTTTCCGAATTTATTCCGCTCGCGGCACATGAACAGCGCACTGAAGTCGCGCATCGCGCCGGTGGTGCCCGTCCCGTTGCCCGACCCGCGACCGAACTGCAAGCCGCTAGAGACATTCCCCAGGGAAGCGACCTTGCCGAAGTCGCGCGCGGCCTTCACCTGTAGCGCATTGGCGCGCAGCTTGCGGTTCGCCGTGTAGTCGCCGGTCAGCAGGACGGCCTCCGCGTCGAATTTCCAGGGCGCGAAATCCGTCGACGCCGCGATGCCTGTCCACAAGGGGCGGAAATGGCCGTCCCGAGGCATGGTCGCCGCATTGAAATCCTTGTCCAGGTTCAGATCGGCGTCGCCGGCTGCGCCCCGGTCGACCACCTTCAATAGATACGGCTGAAAACGCAAGCCCTTGGCAGCGCGGATGTCGAGATCCGCGTACCAGGCATCCAGCTTGTTGGAAGCGCCAAATATTTCCTGGCGGTTGCCGCCCAGGCGCCCGCCCGTCGCGTTGAAATTGTTATAACTGTTCCAGCCGCCGGAGACCGCCATATAACCGGCCGACAAGGTGGTGCGGCCCCACGGCAACTGGCCCACGGGATACTGGAGGCGAATGCCGTCCATCGGCCCTTCGAGAACGATTTTCTGCGCCACATCCCAATTCTGCCGCCCGGCCCGAACCACGAAGGGGCCGGTGTATTGGACGAACAGCTCGCGCACCAGTTCGGAACTCAAGGTTTGGAAACTCCCCCAGCGCTCCAGCGTGCCCTCGCTATCCTCTTTCCAGTCCGGGGTGAAGTTGCCCTTGTCGAGCACCAGCCGCGCCAGCATGGCCTCGTAGGTCGCGTCGATCTGCAACGAGAAACGGTGATCGACGAAGGAGGCATTGTCGAACTTCCACTCCTGGAGCGGATTGCCCAGATTAAAGTTGTGGCGCGAATTGATTTGCGCCTTGTATTTGCCGGAAAAGTCGAACTGAACCTTGTCCTTCCGTTCTTCTTCCCGCTTGACGGCTTCCGCCGTATTTTTCCGCGCCTGGGTTTCCAGCGCGAGCAGGCGCCGGCGCGCTTCCTCGTCGCGCCCTTCGGGTTTCCTGGCGACCTCGGGGTCGCCCCAATCGTCCGCCCCGCCTTTCGACGCCTGAGCCACCCTGGAACCATCCCGCGCGGGCCGATTTTCCGCCGGGGTGCGGCCGTCAAGCTCGGCCTGCAAGCGCGCGGTCTCCGCCTTAAACTGGGCGACCTGCGCTTCCAGATCCTGCAAGCGGCGCAGGATTTCGGCCTGCGCGTCGCCCGCCTTGGCCAATTTTCCGGCTGCCGGCGGCGCGGCGTGAACACCGCCGACGGCCAAGATGCTGGCAATCGCGCCGGGCAACCAAACCCTGGAAGAATTTTTCAAGATAAGCCCCTTCAACCGGCTTTCTGAACCGGCGCGCCGTAGAAGGTCTTGATCTTGCTGTCAGGGCCGTGGCACTCGGCGCAAACGAGACGCTTCAGCGTGGGCTTGTAGGGATGGGGATCGGCTTGGCGCAACGCCTCGACCTGGACGTATTGGGCGCCCTCGCCGGAACGCACCACCAGCTTCTTCCATACTTCCCGCGGATTCTGCAAGACGTTGGGGTGATAGACATCGCCCTTGACGAACCAGCCTTCCTTCTTCTTCGCCTTGGTCTCGGAAGGAACGACCATCTCGTGGCAGACCAGGCAATCGCGGTTCTTGCCCTCGTAGGCGATCTTCTTCGATTCCAGATGCAGGCGGTGCGGATTGGGAATATTCTTGCGCGCTGTCTGAACCTCCATGATTTCCTTGTGGCAGTCGAGGCAGAGCTGGTTCTTCACCTTGAAGTCCGGCACTGTGCCCGTTAGCGGCTTGGCTACGGCCTTGGGCGGCCAATCGATGGGTGACTGGATCGCCTGTGCCGGACAGGCAGTCGAGGCAAGTCCCAGAAATGCTGCGGTCACGATTCGGACAAACATGCTGTTCTCCCTTCGGAACAAATTTCTGTGGTCAATTCGGGCACGAATGTCCGCTCCGCCTCAAGAAACTCGATGCTGAGGCGAGCCAGCGCCCGGTACAGAGCCAGATTGCTTACGTCGATGATTTTCTCGCCCAAGGCGCGATGCCAGCGCAACAAGTGGTCGGCGAGAAAACCGCTTTGGAACGTCAGGCAGCGCCGCAGTCCGTCCCGATCCGGCTCCTGCCAGAGCTGCGCCTCGATATCGCAGAGAAATTTCATGAACTCGAATTCCACACCCATGTGGTCCGGGAGTTCGAGGCAGGCCTCTGTCAACTGAGCCGCCGCCGCATCGTAGTAGCTCTTTACGGCAGCGGTAACATGACCGCCGATGCGCCGGTTCTCGTCCGCATAGTACGACTCATGCGGCGTCACGCCGGAGGGCAACACGAACACATGGGTGTACTCGGCGGCAAGATCATTGACAGAAACACCGTCTGCGGACATTTGCCGAAAACACGCCGTCAGCGCGTCGGTGGCATCGGCCAGACGGGAGCCACCTTCAGTGGTCAGACCGCCGGCGCGAATGGTTGCCGCCAGTTCTTCCGTCGGCGGCGCTGAGTAGAGCGCCGCCAGAACGGCGTAGGTCTTCGCCCGGCCAGCCGCGACAAGCTGCATTTCCCTAGAACTGCTCACTTTGACTCCCTCCAGCAAAAAAACGACGCGCGACGGCGTCGCGGCGGTCGCCGCTCTGCCGGCAAGATGGGCAGCGATCGGCGGATTCGCCCAAAAAACTCTCCCCGCAGGTACGGCAGGTGCGTTTCGGCGCCGCGACCAGTGCAATGCGTGAGTGATCGAACAAAACAGCGAGATCCACCGTCGCGCGCACGTGGATGGCCTGGTAGTAGCAAACCGCCTCGCAGATGCGGCAGCCGGTGCACCGTGCGGCATCCAGTTCGAGCACATAGTTGCCGGCTTCCTCGCGATGCGCGAGCGCACTCACCGGACAAAGCGTTTCACAGACGTTGCAGCCCACGCAACGGCTATCCGCTTCCAGTTGCGCCACGGGTATCGCCGCTACGGGAAGTACATTCGGAAGCACATGCGATCTCGGCTGCGCGCCGGGCAGCGTGCTCAACACTTCCAGCAGAGCGATTCGTTTGGGATTTTCCGCATGCCGCTGGACGATCTGGCGAAACGCCTCTGGAGGCGCCGGCGGGGTCGCGGTGGACGTCGCCTGGGCAACATCGATCGCTTCCCAGCGTTCGGCCACAGCCCGGAACATCGCCCGACGCGGATTGGCGGCGCCTGCTGCTGGCTGCGATTCCCTGGCCTTGCCGACGCTCGTCCGCACACCCGCCACGCGATCCACCGCGAGACCCGCCGTCGCGCAAAGCGCCTGGGTAAATTCGACGACTTTCCGCCACTGGGGCGCGGCCTTCGCCAGCCCGCAAGCCGAGCAATCCGGACTCCGCAATTCGACGCGCGACGCACCTCCCCGGAGCGGCTCCATGACCAATGCCTCGGTCAGGCGGGAAAGACAGGGCACGAGCAACTCCGCCTCGCCATCGGCCCTAACACAGGCCATTCGGAACACTGCCGATGGCTGCACCCGCTCCCGGATACGCGCGGAAAACCGCGCATCGCCATCCGGCAGCAGACGGAGCGCGCCATTGGGGCAGGCCGAAACGCAGGCGCCGCAACCGAGGCAGGCATTGCCGATGACCGCACCCTCCTCGGCCAGACGCACGGCGCCGGGAACCGGACACACGACCGCGCATGCGGCGCATGGCGATTTCGTGCTCCGGTAGCGCGAGCACAAGGTGCTATCTACTTGCACCGGTGCTTCCGGCTGAAAATTGTCGCGCCGATCCATGTCCGTATCCGAATCCAAATCCAATTCCCGTTGCCTTATTTGGAGTACTGCACGCTGGGCTTGGTATCGACCCCACCGACGATGCTGACACTGCGCGCCCGCTTCTCGCGCATGATTGTCGTTATCTCGTTCAGTTCGCCGAAGAACCTGACCTTGGCCGGGCAGGTATTGACGCAGGCCGGCAGCAGCCCCTTCTCGACGCGATGGACGCACAAGGTGCACTTCTCCATGACCCTCGCCTCGGCGTTGAACTGAGGTGCGCCGTAGGGGCAAGCCCAGGCGCAATAGCGGCAGCCGATGCACTTGTCCTTGTTGATGAGGACGATGCCGTCTTCCTTGCGTTTGGTGATGGCCCCCACCGGACAAGCCGCCAAGCAGGCCGGCTGACCGCAGTGCATGCAGGGCATGGGCACGAAGGTCACGCCGACCTCCGGCTTTTTCCGGGCGTCGCGAAAATCGCCTTCCTCGATCTCGATCACACGGTTGTAATCGACGCCGAGCGGCGTGTTGTTCTCCGCCTTGCAAGCGATGGTGCAGGCATTGCACCCGATGCAGTGCTCAAGGTCGACCCACAACGTGTATTGCTTTGGACCCTGCTTGGCGAAAGAGCGCTCAACGGCTTCGCGGGGAAGTACGGGTTTGTATTCAGACATGATGTCCTCCTCAGACTTTTTCCACGCGCAACGGAGTCCCGTTGCTCTGGGTGCCACCCGCCACCGGATCGCACATGACGCGGTCGCCCAAAACCGGGTCGGCCATGTACAACGGATTGATGCTGAAACCTGCGGCGATGCGCTTGTCGTAGTACTGCGGCTTGCCGTCCGCGTCCCACTTTCTGCCGCCGGCGCCCCAGCGTCCATAGGCATTACTCACCGAGAACACGCCCGGCCGGATGCGGCTGGTGACGCGCACCTGCATCTTGTACCAGCCATCGCCCAGCGAAACCTCCACGAATGGAGTGTGCTTGGATGACGGGGATTTGACCTTGACCCAGTCGCCGGTGATCACGCCCAGCTTTTGCGCATCGGCCGGATTCATCTCGGCGAAATTCTGCGGCTTGATCGAGGCCAGCCAGAGATTGTCCATGGTGCGCGACTGGGTGTGCCAAGCGTCCTTGTGGGTGTGCAACTGGAACGGGTACTCCTTCCACAGGGCGGGATCGAGCGGCTGTTCCTTGCAGTCGATGATGGTGCGGTACTGCGGCAGGCCGTCGTAGTATTTGCCGGTCATGCTGTTTTTGTTCGCCGCGACGTTCGACGCGTAAGCCATCAGGCCGCGTACCTGCCGGCTGCCAGGGAAGCGCGTGTATACGCCGTCGGCATCGTACTGTTTGTCCGGGTTCTCGAACTTGCCGCCCAACTTGATTAGACGGCTGTTCGGGTCGAGTCCCGGTTCGTCCTTGAAGTCGCCGTTCTTGAAATACTCGTTCCAGAACTGCCAGGAGTTGAAGAGATCTACCCCCGGCCCGCCGCCGTCCTTGCCGAAGCCGGGCAGGCCGCAGCGCAGTGAGAGCTGGATCAATGTGTCGTCGCCGGTCTGCACATCTGGGTGGAGACCGCGATAGTTCTTCGTTACCGGATCCAGCGTGCCCACCATCGGCATCCGCACGCCGGCGACGCGCGTCTTGACCGGCGGATAGGTTTTGAAGCCGCCGATGCGCTCCAGGTAAGTCGTGTCCGGCAGCACATAGTCGCACAACTGGCTGGTCTCGCCCATGTTGGCATCGATGCTGAAGGTGAGCGGCATGGCCTTCAGATCCAGCAGTGCCTCGATCACCGGCGTGTTGAATGGCTGCGTGTAGGCCGGGTCGTTGTAGTAGTTGAGGTAGGCCTTGATGCGATAGGGATAGCCTTGGCGAAGTGAGGAAAAGAACTCGCTAGTCACCGTGCGCGAGGCCAACGGATACCAGGGGCGAGTGGAAGTCGCTTTCTTGCCCTGATACTTGGACTTGTGGCGATCGATCGTTACGCCCGTCGCCGAGCGCTTGACAGGGCTTTTTACATCCCCGCCGTAAGCCTTGTGGCCGGGGATATAGCCGCCTTTGCGGTCGATGTTGTCGACCATCATATTCAAGGTAATGAGCGCCTGACCGTTCCACCAGCCGTTGGACTGCTGGATGGGGCCGCGGGCAAACTCGATGACCGGGCGCTTGGCTCTGGCGAACTCCTGAGCCAAGTGGGCGATCGTGCCAGGCGGAATATCGCATTCTTTCTCGCATTCCTCGATAGTCTTCTCATGGGCGCGCTCGCGCAGCAGGCGGAACACCGTCTTGTATATCACGCCCTTGATTTCGACTTCTGCATCGAGATCGGCCGGCCCGTCTACATCGTGGAAGAGCGTTGGCTTGCCGCCCACCAGCACGACGTAATCCGACTGACCCAGTCCGGCATCCTTGCCGGTCAGGTAGAGCTTGGGTTCCGCAGTCCTGACCAGGTAGGTCATGTCGGTCCAGTTGCGCCGCCCGGTTTTCTTTGCCGCCTGCTCGTTGGGCAGGGCCAGGTAGTCTGCCTTATAAGCCTTGTTGTCGATCATCCAGCGGTTCATCCCGATCAGGAAGAAGGCGTCGCTGGCGGGTTTGAGGGGAATCCATTCGCCCTTGCCCGACTGCATGGCCTTGGCTGCGGCGGGGGAGAGCCAAGGGTCGACCACCACATGTTTGAACTGCTTGGCGTCTGGCCCCATGCGCTTGGCGAACTTCTGCAGGTAGCGCGCCCGGGTCTGGCCGGGGTAGTCGGCGTGGGTGACGTTGGATCCCACGCTGATGAGATAGGTGCAGTACTCGTAATCGGCATAGGCGCCGATCTCGTAGGGCGGCACGTTCAGGCAATGCTCGATCACGTTGTAGAGGGTGCCGGAGCAGCGGTCGCAGTGGTTGAGCATGTGCGGCACGCCGGCCGCTTCCTTGACGAAGCGCGGCGTCAGCGGCGACTGCTCGTTGCGCCCGTGCGCCCAGACAAACTGGTTGCGCTTCGGGCCATAGCCTTCGGGCGGCGCCTCGTCCATGAAGTCGGAATCCTCGGCCCCGATAGGCTTGTCGTTGCCGAGGATGGACTTGAGACCCTCGACCGTCCGTGCTTCCTCGCCCGGTACGTCCTTGAACAGCATGCCGCCTTCGCAAATCTCGGTCAGCGCCTGTTCCCAGGTAACGGTTTTCCACTTGCCCGACCCACGCGGCCCGACGCGCTTCAGCGGATGCTTGAGGCGATTGGGGCTGTAGAGGGCATAGACGCCCGCCTGGCCTTTCGCGCACAGCGTACCCACGTCCTTGCCGCCGAGGCCGCCATCGAGATCGCTCTCCTCGACGATGTCGCCCTTGGCTACGTAGTCGTAAGTGTTCGGGTGATAGGGGTTGCCGTCGATCTTGACCAGTTCGCCGTTCACGATCGTGCCCTGGATGCCGCAGCCGCTATGGCACATCAGGCAGACGCTGCGGACAAGCTTGGCGTCGTTGCCGACCATGTCCGGCCTCGACCCGGCCTTGCCGACCTGCGCCAGCCATTCCTGAGCGCTGGCCGGCTGGATTTGCGTCATGACTGCAACGCCCCCGGAGACTTTAAGAAAGTCGCGCCGGGTGATGGGGTTCTCAAGCAGATTCATACGATGACCCTCCCGATAGATATAACGCCCTCGCGCCCTGCCCTCTGTGGCTGGGAACGCCCGAAACCTGTTACCGTCCAGTAACCTGATGCCTGTTTGTTCATCGCGCCTGAAGCAAGCAAACGCCCGTCGATGCCTTTTCGACCCCTGCCGCGCAATACGACGGTTCGGCTATGGCGGCCTTTACCGGTAAATGGCGATTACTGACAGGCATGTTATTTGCGTCCAGATCGATTGTTTGGCGTCGATGAAGAAATGAATTCGATGCGGTGCTCGCAGACGTAAGAGCACAAACCGGGCCATCGAATTAACACAGAACATAAGCAACTGAATAAACGAGCAGTTTTGTGTTTGCAGCACGCATGAACAGCCCCGTGCTACCGGGGATCGAATAGCCGGTCGAGAAAAAACAGGATCGACGTTACCGCCCGGTAATAACATTCACCGGTAAGGCGGTTTTAGCGTTACCGTTCCGTAACAGGGAGAGATTGATGAAACGCATGATTCTTTGTTTGTTGCTGGCAATGATGCCGGGCATCGTGGCTGGCTCACCCACGATGCACGCAACGGAAAAACCATTGCGTATCGGCCTTACCCCGACCTTTCCCAACGACCAATATCGTCCCCTGGAGGCGTGGCGGCTCTACATGGAGCGCAAACTCAACCGGCGTGTCGAGTTCGTGCAGCGCGACAAGTACATCGAAACGATGGATTTGCTGCGCTTAAAAAAACTCGATTTCGCCTGGGTCTGCGACTACCCCTATGTCTACTTCAAAAAGCAGGTGCGCCTGCTGGCAACGCCGGTTTCCGCCGGCCGCCCTTACTACCGCTCTTATCTGATCGTTCCGGCGAGCGATAAAACCACGGTCTCGATGGCGCAATTGAAGGGCAAAATATTTGCCTTTACCGATCCTTACTCCAACACCGGTTATCTCGCGCCCCGTCTCATGCTCCATCAGGTGGGAGAAGATCCGGCGCATTTCTTCGGCAAGACCTTCTTCGCCTGGTCGCATCGACGGGTATTGGAAGCGGTCGGGAACGGCCTGGCCGACGGCGGCGCGGTCAGCAGCCACGTTTGGGAAACCCTGTCGATCGGCAAACCCGAACTGACGTCCACGACGCGCATCGTCTCCAAGTCCGAAGAGTATGGCTTTGCCCCCTTCGTTGCCCAGATCGGGGTTAGCGATGCGGAGTTTGAAGCGATGCGCAAACTGCTGTTGGAGATGGCGACAGACCCCGAGGGCAAGCCACTGTTGAAGGAGCTGAATCTCGACGGTTTCATTGCCGGCGATCCGCAGCTTTACCGCCGTGTCGAGCAGGTCATGCGCATCCTCGACGAAAAATGAGATTTCTGTTCAATCTCAGTTTTCGCTACAAGATCCCCCTCTGGGGCAGCCTGCTTATCGTCGCGGCAACCCTGGCGGTATCGGCCGCGCTGATCGCGCAGGCTTACAACGATCTGCAAAACGACTTGCTGAACAGCTCCGCGAATCTCGGTCGCATTCTGGCCAAGAATCTTTTCCCGGCCATGCTCCAGGAAGAGGTTTGGCGCGGCTTTGAAATCATCCGGGCGCCGCTGCATGGCGAGGGTGCCGACAACCCGATCCAGCCCGAGATGATTCTGGTGCTCGACCGGGAACAGCACGTCTTCGTTTCCAGCCATCCCAAACTTGTGCCCATGCTGGCGGATCTGTCGCGGCTGGGCGAGGATTACACACACCTCTCGCGCTTGATCGCGGCTCGACCGCAAATAGACGCGCCGATCATCGACTATTTCAGTCCGCTGCAAATTTATATCGCCGTACCCATCGCCGAGGAAGGGGCGCGCCTGGGCACGCTCGTCATCGTCCACTCCAAAGGGGTTTTTCTGCCGCGTTTTCGTGTCGTCGCCTGGCGTAGCGCCGTCACCGGCCTGCTCATACTCGCCATCCTGTTGCCGATCAACTGGTACTGGGGGCGACGCACGTCTGTTCCGCTGGTCGAGTTGGCGAGGGGCATTGGCGACGTGGCTCGTGGCGTCATCGAGCACCCTCCCGCCGCGACCTATCTTTACCAGGACGAACTCGGCCAACTGTTTGAAACCTATGGCGTGATGGTGAAAGCCTTGCAGAAAAAACGTTTGCTGGAACAGGAAATGATCCGTTCGGAGCGGCTGGCCGCCATCGGCCGGCTCTCGGCGGGTCTCGCCCACGAGATCAATAATCCGCTCGGCGGCATGCTGGTCGCGCTGGACAATTTCAAACTTCGCGGCGGCCATGACGAACGCACCTTGAAGACCGTGGCGATGATCGAGCGCGGTCTTGCCCAGATCCGCGACACGGTCGGCACCATGCTCGTGGAAGCCAGGGTGGAGAGTCGCGACATGGCGCCACAAGACCTGGAGGATGTGCAAATGCTCCTGGCCGGCGAAGCGCACAAGCGTGAGGTAGTCATCGAGCTGGACAGCGATATCGCATCGCCGGTGGCGCTGCCGGCAACCCTGATGCGCCAGGTGCTGATAAACCTGTTGCTCAACGCCATACACGCCTCCGAACCCGCCGGCACGGTACGCTGCGCCATGCGCCATGCAGACCAGCGGTTGACGATCGAAGTCGAGAACGCCGGCCGCATCGTTCCACCCGAGATGATGGCGCATCTTTTCGAGCCTTTTGTGAGCGGCGACGAAACCGGGCATGGCTTGGGGCTGTGGGTCACCTACCAGATCGTTTCGCAACTGGGTGGGCAGATCGCGGTAAAAAGCGGGGACTGCCTGACCCGCTTCGTGGTTTTGCTTCCCACTGGAGCCACAACATGACCCCTCCACTGCGCGTCTGCCTGATCGAAGACGACGAACTGATGGGCGAAGCCCTGTGCGAGCGCTTCGACATGGAAGGCTTCGACCACGATTGGCACAAACGCGGCAGGGAAGCCCTGATGGCTCTGCGGCGCCGGCGCTACAACGTCGTGGTGAGCGACATCCGTCTGCCGGACATGAACGGCGAAGATATTTTCCTGCAACTGCGCCAGGCCGAAAAAGAGGTTCCGCCCTTCCTGTTCATGACCGGCTACGGCGCTCTGGATCAAGCCGTGCGCCTGCTCAAGCTGGGCGCCGCCGACTATCTGGCCAAGCCGCTGGACGTGGACGCGCTGGTGCGGCGCATCCGTGAACTGGGTGCGCCGCACGGACCCACGCTGCCCGATGGCTTTGTGCTGGGAGTATCCGCCGGCATACGACGCATCGAGCAGATGCTGGGACGGCTGGCCGACTCCGACGGTACGGTGCTCATCACCGGCGAATCCGGCGTCGGCAAGGAACGTGTCGCACAGCGCCTGCACGAGCTTGGCCCCGGATTGGCGAAGCGGCCTTTCGTCGCCGTCAATTGCGGCGCGATTCCAGAAACCCTTCTCGAATCCGAGCTGTTCGGTTTCGAGAAGGGAGCGTTTACCGGAGCCATCCGGGAAAAGCGCGGTTACTTCGAGCAGGCGGACGGCGGCACACTGTTCCTGGACGAGGTCGGCGACATGCCGCTCGTCATGCAGGTAAAACTGCTGCGCGCGATTCAGGAGCGCACGGTAACCCGCGTCGGCGGCGAGTCGGCCATTCACATCAAGGTCCGGCTCGTCTGCGCCACTCACGAAGATCTGCGCCGGTTAGTGGAGATCGCCCGCTTCCGGGAAGACCTTTACTATCGCATCAACGTCATCCATCTGCGCATTCCCCCTTTGCGCGAACGGCGCGAAGACATCCTGTGGCTGGCGCGACAATTTGCCGAGGAGCAATCGACAAAAAAAAGCGGCGCGCCATTTTCCTTCACGGTCGCCGGCGAGCGCATCCTGCTATCGCATCCCTGGCCTGGCAATATCCGCGAACTGAAGCATTGCATCGAACGCGCCTGCATCCTGTCGGATCGTCCCGAACTGGGGCCGGACATCCTGCTCGGCGACACGCTATCGCCCGTGCCCGCCACGTCGGTCTCGGGCGACACACTGATTACCTACCTGGCCGCCTGCGAGAAACGCTACGTCGAACAGCAGCTCCACGACCATGCCTGGCGCATCGGCGAAACCGCCCAATCGCTCGGTATCAGCCGCAAAAATCTCTGGGAAAAAATGCGCAAGCACGGTATCGACGCGCCAACCGATTCAGCCTGACGGTAGTACTTTCGGTTTCCAAACGAGTGCGCCCTTCCTGGGCGCACAAGAAAAAGACCCCGTGGATCGCTCCACGGGGTCTTTGCTTTACCGCTTGACCGGGCGGAATCAGCTCTCGCCAACAACCGCCACAGTAATAGTGGCCATCACGTCGGTATGCAACGCAATCTCCAGGGAAGTTTCGCTCACCGTCTTGATCGGGCCCATCGGCATGCGCACCGAGGATTTCTCGACATCGAAACCTTGCGCCTTGAGCGCATCGGCAACGTCGAAGTTGGTCACGGAACCGAACAGACGACCGTCGACACCTGCCTTGCGCGCGACCTTGACGACCACGCCGTTGAGCTTTTCGGCAAAGGCCTGGCAGGCGGCCAGTTTCTCGGCGGCCACTTTTTCGAGTTCGGCGCGCTTGACTTCAAACTCCTTCATCGCGGCCGGCGTAGCGCGTTTGGCCTTGCCGCCGGGAATCAGGAAGTTGCGGGCATAGCCCGGTTTCACGTTGACCAGATCGCCGAGGTTGCCGAGGTTGACGACCTTCTCCATCAGAATAATTTGCATCGTCTTGTCCTCGCTTACTGGTGGTTGTCGGTGTAAGGCAGCAGCGCCAGGAAGCGGGCGCGCTTGATGGCAACCGACAACAGGCGCTGGTAGCCGGCCTTGGTGCCGGTCAGGCGGGCCGGCATGATCTTGGCGTTCTCGGCGATGTACTCCTTGAACAGATCGACATCCTTGTAGTCGACCCCCTCCATCTTCTCCAGGCTGAAACGGCAGAACTTGCGGCGCTTGAACAGCCCGCTGCCACGTTTCTTCTTGTCGTTCTTGTCATCTTTCTTCTTGAAAAATCGTCCCATTTTCGTTTCCTTCTACAAATTCGATCATCGTTAAGTGCAATCTGAGCTGCCTGCTGTGCTGGCTTTTCGCTGCCAGGAAGCCGGTCAACCGAACCGCGCATCCCGGAGCGGCCGCCTGCAACCACTTTGCTGTTTGGCCCAGGCCGACGGCCTGAACCTCGCACTCGACGCGCCGTGGGCATCCCGCTTCGACCTGTTCCGACCGGTGCCCGATGGTGCATTCCGTGACCGGTACGCCGGCCGGGGTGAAACGCAGCGCCTTGCGCTCGATCAGGACGCCGCTCAGCGCGACAGCGTTTTCCGCAAGCTTCAGCAGAGCACCGACACTCAGGCGGCCGCTTGTTCGGCGGCTGGTTTGGCAGCGGCTTCGGCCGGCGTTTCGACCTTGGCGTCCAGCATCGACCTGGACTTCTCTTCCTTCATCATCGGCGATGGCGCCGTCACCGCGCGCTTCATCTTGATGGTCAGGTGGCGAAGGACGGCGTCGTTGAACTTGAAGCCGTGCTCCAGCTCATTGAGCGTGGTGCCGTCGCATTCGATGTTCATCAGCACATAATGCGCCTTGTGGATTTTCTGGATCGGGTAAGCCAGCTGCCGGCGGCCCCAGTCTTCGAGGCGGTGGATTTGCCCGCCGTGCGTGGCAACAAGCGCCTTGTAGCGCTCGACCATCGCCGGAACCTGCTCGCTCTGATCCGGGTGGACAATAAAAACGATTTCGTAATGACGCATGAACACTCCTTATGGTTGAAGCCCCCCGCCATGCGAACGGTGGAGCAAGGTGGAAAAGCCGGGCATTATAAGCGATTAACGGCTTGAGAAGCAACGGAAAATCACGGAAAATCAACGGTTTTTCTTGTCCGGCGCGAATCGGCTACCATGTCGGTACTATAGCGCGCCGCATCGAGCGGCCCACAGGCTCCCGACACCATGCCCCTGCCCGCAAATTTCCCCTGTACGGCCGCCGTCGTCGGCGGCGGCCCGGCCGGCCTGATGGCCGCCGAGGCGTTGAGCGGGCACGGGGTGCGGGTCGATCTTTTCGACGCCATGCCCTCGGTCGGCCGCAAGTTCCTGATCGCCGGCAAGGGTGGCATGAATATCACGCATTCCGAGCCCGCCGCCGCGTTTCGCGCCCGCTACCGGGAACGCGAAGCGGATATCGCGCCGCTGCTCGACACTTTCGGCCCAAACGCTTTGCGCGAGTGGATTGCTGGCCTGGGCATAGCCACCTTTGTCGGCAGTTCCGGGCGCGTCTTCCCGGCCGACATGAAAGCCGCGCCGCTGCTGCGCGCCTGGCTGAAACGCCTGCGCGAAACCGGCGTCCGTTTCCACATGCGCCATCGCTGGTGCGGCTGGACGCTGGAAAACGGGCAGCGCGCGCTACGTTTCTCGACGCCGCACGGCGAGCGATCCGTCTTTGCCGGCGCGGTGGTGTTGGCCCTGGGCGGCGGCAGCCGGGCAAAACTCGGTTCGGACGGCCGCTGGGTGCGGCAAATGGAACAGGCTGGTATTCCGATCGCGCCGCTGCGCCCGGCGAATTGCGGCTTCGATGTCGGTTGGAGCGCGCATCTGCGCGAACGTTTTGCCGGCCGGCCGGTCAAGCCGGTCGTCGCCTCGCTGGCCGACCGGGCCGGCAAACGCATCCGGCAAGCGGGCGAATTTGTCGTCACCGCGACGGGGGTCGAAGGCGGCTTGATCTACGCCCTGTCCGCCCCTTTGCGCGACGCGATAGAAGCGAACGGCAGCGCCCTGCTGCACCTGGATTTGCTCCCCGGCCGCGAGTGGCGGTACGTCGTCGACGAGATTGCCCACCCGCGCGGCTCGCGCTCGCTGTCCGGCCACTTGCAGAGCCGGCTCGGACTGAAGGGTGTCAAGGTCGCCCTGCTGCGCGAATGCGTGGCGCCGGAAGCTTTTTCCGATCCCGAAAAACTGGCGGCGGCGATCAAGGCGTTGCCGCTGCGCCTCGTCGCGCCGCGCCCGCTGGACGAGGCGATCAGCAGCGCCGGTGGCGTGATGTTCGAGGCGCTCGACAAAAACCTGATGCTGCACAAGCTGCCCGGCACGTTCTGCGCCGGAGAGATGCTCGACTGGGAGGCGCCGACCGGCGGCTACCTGCTCACCGCCTGCTTTGCCGGCGGCCGTGCTGCGGGACTGGGCGCGCTCGGCTGGTTGAACCGTGAAGGCGGCGGGAACCCAAACCCCCCGTTCCCCCAGGATGCTTCATAAATTCACCCCCCGTGTGGGAGCGGCCTTGGCCGCGATAGGGTGTTTGTTGCATCGCCGCCGCCCCATCGCGGCCAAGGCCGCTCCCACGGGCATTGTCGGATTTTTGTGAAATGCCCGGGATCGGCACAACGATGAGGAAAATTGAACCGTCTGCCGAAGAAGTCGATCAGCTTCTTGCGTTGTTCCAACAAAAGCGTTTTGCCGACGGCGAGGCCTTGGCCAGGACACTGGCCCGAACCTGCCCGCAAAGCGCGTTTGTCTGGAAGTCGCTGGGCGTCTGCCTGAACTTGCTGGGGCGCAAGCGCGATGCCGCCGAGGCAATGACGAAGGCGGCTGCACTGAATCCCGGCGATGCCGAGATCCATTTCAACCTGGGCACCACGCTCAACGATCTGGAACGTTGGGAAGAAGCGGAACCCTGCTTCCGCCGGGCCATCGGGCTGAAACCCGGTTACATCGAAGCGCTCAACAACTTGGGCGATGCGTTGGCGAATCTGGGTCGCGCGGAAGACGCCGAAGAGGTTCTCCGGCGAGCCATAGAAACCCGGCCCGACGGTCTGGAAGCGCACTTCAACCTGGGCAACGCCTTGCGCCGACAACGCCGGTTCGGCGAGGCCGAAAGCAGCTTCCGGCGCGCGCTCGAACTGCAACCCGGCAACGTCGAAGCGCACCACAACCTCGGGTTCCTGTTGCTCTCTCTCGGCCGCTACACCGAGGGCTGGCCGCACTACGAAACCCGTTATCACCCGCAAAAAAAAGGGCGCCCGGTAACGCCTCCCGATGTCCTCTTCCCGCAGTGGCAGGGCGAACCGCTGGCCGGGAAGTCTCTGCTCATCTGGCCGGAACAGGGGTTTGGCGACGAGATCCAGTTCGCGCGCTACGTTCCCCTGCTGAAGGCCGGCGGCGTTTCGCGCCTGACGCTGGTTTGCAAGCCACCGCTGAAGGCGTTGCTGGAAACCGTCACCGGAACGAATGCCGTCATTACCAGCGGCGAGCCTCTGGACAGCCACGATTACTGGGCGTTTCCGCTCAGTCTGCCTTTGCATTTCGGCACCACGCTGGAAACGGTTCCCGCCGCGCTGCCCTATCTGACGGCCGACCCGCGGCGCATCGAGCGCTGGCGCCCCCGCCTGCCGGAGGCGGGCTT
>JACQYA010000087.1 GCA_016208425.1 Betaproteobacteria bacterium | reverse complement strand
CTTGCGCTTCGTTCCCATGATTCACGCCCCTTTCCGCCGGCCAGCTTTAGCTTGTCCGACTGTCCAAAAAAACGTGACCGGCGCAGCCGGCGATGGCACCATAGGCCGGTGCGCACCGCCATCCTCTCCGACATCCACAGCAACCTCGAAGCACTGCGCGCCTGCGTGGCTCACGCCCGCCGGCAGGGCGTCGACGGCTGGGCTTTTGCCGGCGATTTTGTCAACTACGGCGCCGATCCGCTCGCCTGCCTCGATCTGGTGCGCGAGCTGGGCGGCGAAACGCCGCTCGCGGTGCGCGGCAACCACGATGCGTGCGCCCTCGGCGGCCTGTGCGAGACGATGCACCCGGTGGCGCGCGAAGCCCTGTACTGGACGCGCGAACGGCTCGGCGCCAGCGAGCGCGGTTTTCTCGCCGCGCTGCCGCTCACCGCGCACCTGGAGGATGCGCTTCTGGTGCACGCCAGCGCCCGCACCCCCGGGGACTGGGAATACGTCGACGGCGTTCCCCGGGCGCGCCGCTGCCTGGCCGCTACCGATGCGCCGCTGGTTTTTGCCGGCCACGTCCATAAAACCCTGCTCTATCATAGGGCGCATGAAACCGTTCGCGCCTTCGCGCCGCCGCCCGGCGTCGCCGTTCCGCTGGTCGCCAGCCGGCGCTGGCTGGCGCTGCCCGGATCGGTCGGCCAGCCGCGCGACGGCAACTGCGCGGCCGCCTATCTGCTGTTCGACTCAGTCCGGCGGGAGGCGACATCCTTCCGCGTCCCTTACGACCATCAAGCGGCGGCGCGCAAGATCGTCGCCGCCGGCTTGCCGGACGGGCTGGCGTTGCGCCTGGCGCTGGGGCGCTGAATGAGGCCGGAAAAGTGAGACAGATTCCCGGCTTCCGCGTCGGCGAAAAATTCCGCGAAGGCGCGATGGCCGAACTGTGGCGGCTGACCGCCGGCGACGGGGCGCCGTACCTGCTGAAAGTCCCCAGATCGGGCTTCGGCTGCCATCCGGCGTGCTACGCCGGCTTCGAGGTCGAGCGCGTCGTTCTCGGCCGCTTGTCCGGCTCCCATGTGCCGCGCCTGGTCGCCGACGGCGAGGATGAAGAAGGGCCGTGGCTGGTGCTGGAGGAAATACCCGGCCCTTCGCTGGCCGACCTTGCCGCCCGCGCGCCGCTGGCTGCCGCCGAAGCCGCGCGCCTCGGCGCCGCGCTGGCCTCGGCGCTGCACGCGCTGCACCGGCAGGACGTGGTGCACCACGACCTGAAGCCGGTGCATGTCCTGTTCCGCCCCGGCGGCGAGGCGGTGCTGATCGATTTCGGCCTCGCCTGCCACGGCCAGTTGCCCGATCTGGTCGAAACGGAATCCGACCACCCGCTGGGCACGCCGGCCTACATTTCGCCGGAACAGCTGGCCGGCCGGCGCGGCGACCCGCGCAGCGACATCTTCGCGCTCGGCGTCATCCTCTACCAGCTGGCCACCGGCCGCCTGCCCTTCGGCGCGCCGGAGTCGGCGGCCGGTATGCGGCGCCGGCTCTATCTCGATCCGCCGCCGCCGCGCCGGCTGCGCCCGGAGATCCCGGACTGGCTGCAAGAAGTGATCCTGCGCTGCCTCGCGGTGCGCGCCGAGAACCGCTACGCGACGGCCGCCCTGGTCGCCCACGATCTCGCGCACCCGGAACAGGTGCCGGTCACCGGGCGCGGCCGCCACACGCAAAACACCTCCTGGCGCACGCTGTTGCGCCGCGCCTGGCAGGCGCATTTCGGCGGACAGCCGCCGCCCGCCGCGCCGGCCCGCCATCTGGCGCGCACGCCGCATGTGCTGGCCGCGATCGACACCGATCCGGCGCACGACGCGCTGGCCCAGGCGCTGCGCGATGCCGTGCGCCACCTGATCGACGGCTGCGGCCAGGGGCGCCTGACTTGTGCCACCGTGTTCGCGCCGGGGCTTTCCGCCGGCGGTGAAGATCTGCCGGAACTGGCGCGCAGCGAGCACACCCGGCGCCTGGTCGAGCTGCATCACTGGGCGCGCGATCTCGCGCTGCCGCCGGAAAGGTTGCGTTTCGTCGTCTTGCCGGGCACCGACGCGGCGGCGGCGCTGATCGGCTATGCGCGCGCCCAGCACGTCGACCACATCGTGATGGGCGCGCGCGGCAGCTCCGCGCTACGCCGCTTCCTGGGCAGCGTATCGTCGCGCGTGGTCGCCGAAACGCCGTGCACGGTAACCGTGGTCAGGGCGCAGAAGGCCGGTGACAGCACCCCGCAGGATGCGGTGAGCAAAGCGAACCGCATCCTGCGGGTTCCGGGCTAACCCGACCGTCTCTGGCCGCACCTGCATCGGCGGCACCCGGAGCGCCCCCCGCGCAAGCGCCGCCAAACTGCGGCCAACATCCCGCGCAGCCGCGCCCGGTTTCCCGGGCTAAAAAATACTGAAAAAATATGGTATATGCGATTGCTATGCCACACGACATGCGCTACAGTATGATGTCGTTTCATGCTCCCGGCTTGCCTCGACCATGACATAACGGATGATGGGCGGGACGGCCTTTTTATCAACCCGCAACATCCAAACAGGTACAGGCACAAAAAATGAAAAAGATAGCGGCATTGTTCGCACTAATCCTGGCGATTTCCTTTCCCGTTTTCGCCACGCAGCCGGCCCCGCTTTACGAGGGGAACGGCAAAGCCCTGGGGGTAAAGGATCAGCATGGCCGCCCCTTGTATATCGTCGACTTGAAGGAAGGCACGGAGGCCGCCTATTCCGAAGGGCGCAGCGAAAATGGCCGCCAGCGCTTCGCCCCGCGCCATTCCGGCAAGGTGCAAAACATGGTCGAGTCTTTCGAGCAGCAATACGGGTTCGCCGTCGGTGACATGACCTCGTGGGTCGGGCTCAGCATGACGGCCTATCTCAACAAGAACCAGGTGGAGGGGTTGCGCAACGATCCCCGGGTGGAAAGGATCACCGAGGTGATGCCTGTCCAGTTCAGCGCCCTGCCGCCGTGGTCGGACACCCCGGCGGTTCCCGGGACGTTTGTTCACCAGAACGGGCTGTCTCCCGAAGTCAAGCCGTGGGGCGTACAGGCGGTGAACGGCAAATCGGGCAATGGCGGGACGGTCATTTATCTGGTCGATGCGGGCGTCGGATATCACGCCGACCTCGGCGCCATCACCCGGGTCAACCCCAGTTGCTACAACCCCGCGCAAGGGCAATACAGCTACAACTGCTCGCTGCCGGTCGTCGGCTGCTATCCGCACGCCACCGGGGTCGCGGGCATTATTGCGGCGAAATCCGCGAACGGTTCTGGAACGGTGGGCGTGAACCCCGCAGCCACAATCGTATCGGTTGCAACGTCCTACCAGCCCAGCAGCGACATGAATTGTACGTATTCGTATCCAGATACTGCGACAGTTGCCGCCGCTCTGGACTGGATTCGGAGCGACATTTACACGCGCAACCGGTGGAAACCGGGAATCGTCAATATCTCGATGAACGACGATCCCGCCAACCATGAAGGGGTAATTTCGGTCACCTCCGAGACGATCAAGACAAAGATGCGCGCGCTGTCGAGTGGCCTGATCGGCGGGACGTATTACGCCGGCGGGTTCATTGTCCAGTCGGCCGGCAACTATGGCGATGACGCCTGCGTTCACACGTACAACGAGCCGAATCCGGGAGACGGCATCATGGTCGTTGGCGCGGTCGACAAGCAAGGCCAGGCCGCGTCGAGCTTGAATGGAGGCGCCGGGACAAGCTCCGGGCGGTGCGTGGAGGTTTGGGCGCCTGGCAAGGACATTATTCATCCTTGGGCAGACAAACCCTTTCTTGATGGCGCATCCTTCCAGTCGCAGAGCGGCAATATCAGCTACAACTACTATCAGCGGTCGGATGGCACTTCCTGGGCCGCCCCCCATGTGGCGGCCGTCGCGGCGTACCTCGCCGATACGCGGGGTCTGCTTTCCGCGCCGGCGATCGAAGCCGCCGTCCGCAGCCTGTTTTACTGGAACGGCGCGCGGGATGCCCAGAACTACCCGGTCAACATGATTTGCCTTCCCTGACCGTTCCATCGCATGAAAAGCTTGGCGCGAACAACGGTACCGGAATGCTATCCGTTCGCGCCGGCACGACCATTCACTCCCGATCGATAACGCGAAGGATCTTGTATGTTAAAGAAACAAAAAATCCGGGTCTGTCTCGGAATGCTGTGCCTGGCGATGCTAAATACCTTGTGCGAAGCGGCGTCGCTGCCGGGAGGATTCCAGCCGGTATTGATCGTCGACCCTGCGGCTCCGACCTCGAATGACCGGGTCGGTGTAACGGCTTATTACTGGGCTAACATCCCGTGGCTGCCTCCAAGCATTACGTATAGCGCCAACCAAGTCACGGTCGAACTATCCGCAAACGTAGTAAATGTCGCAACACTTCCCCCTCCGTCAGGACAATACGCGACGGCATGGCTAGACCCGCTGCCGGAAGGCAGCTATCAGGTCGACTTCGTGCTGAAGAGCTACTATGTGTACGATGGAACGACATCTTCATCGCGGAATTATTCGTTCCCGTCCCGCCGCTACTATGTGTACGATGGAACGACATCTTCATCGCGGAATTATTCGTTCCCGTCCCGCCAGATCGTCGTGGGGCCGGCGAAGAACAACGATGTCGCCGACGCGGTCGAGTACTACCACGCCGGGTTCGACCACTACTTTCTGACCGCCGCGCCCGGCGAGATAGCCGCCCTCGACGCGGGCCGCTTTCTCGGCTGGGCGCGCACCGGGCAACGCTTCAAAGTCTACGCGTCGGCGATGCCGGGCACCGTGCCGGTGTGCCGCTATTACCTTCCCCCGTCGCAGGGCGACTCGCATTTCTTCGGCGTCGCTGTCGTGCAGAGCACGCTCCCGACCCCCTACATCAACGACGAGTGCCGGGTCATCGAGAAAGACGCCATTTTCTCAAAAGGGTCGTACGTGAATTTCGTCAAGGAAACGGCGAACGCCTTCTACGTGCGCCGGCCGGACGGCCAAACCGGCGCCTGCCCGTCCGGCGATCTTGCCGTCTACCGGCTGTGGAACCAGCGCCCGGACACCAACCACCGCTACACCACCGACCCCGCCACCCGCGCGCAGATGATCGCGAAGGGCTACGTGGCCGAAGGGTACGGGTCGGCCGGCGTGGTGATGTGCGTGCCGGGGTAACAATCGCATTGCTCGGTGAGAAGGGCGTTGCGTTGTGGGAGCGGGCTTGCCCGCGATGGCGGCCTGACGTTCGCGCCAGCACGACCGTTCATCCTTGATCGATAGCGCGA
>JACQYA010000085.1 GCA_016208425.1 Betaproteobacteria bacterium | reverse complement strand
TTTTGATCGTCCTCGGAAGTGCGCTGCGCTCAACCACGGCACGGCCACGACGACGGGTCACAGAAGGTAAAGTGTCCCAGCGAGCCACATCACGCAGGAAAAGGGGGAACTGGCACTTGGAGTTGTTATCCGACTTGCCAGTGACAAGGTACAGCATCAAAGCCAGTGATTTGAACAACTCGGCACGCTCTCCTTCGGAGCGGCCGTTTGCAATCCTGGCGAAGGTTTGCGCGATTGCGCCCGGTTCACAGTGCCGCTCATCCTGAAAGTTGCCGGTCGCTTGCCCCAACTCCTCGAAAATCCGAGTTACTCGGGCAAGCTCTTCCTTGAATTTATCGGTGTCGGTAATTTCCCCCAGCGACGGCGTAATCCAGATGTCGAACTCTTTGAGGTCACGTTGTAGGTCGCGGGCTGGAATGGGCAGCTTCATTATGCGAGGTTTCCATCGATCAGATAGCCGATTTCGTCCTCAATGGGTAATCGCTTCACACCAAGCCGATTTTCTACAAGTTTTGTGTAGTCATCGGAGCCATCGCACAGAATGGCGCGGAACCCTCGCTCTTTGGCAACAGCGCCAACAGTACCAGAGCCGCACATCGGATCAAGGATCAAGCCACCGTTCGACATGCTCATCTGCATTAACTGGTCATAGACTTTGAAAGGCTTTTGCGATGGGTGCCCTGTTTGTTCTTTGCGCCCAACAAAACCAACGAGCAAAGCCTGCTCGATAACGTCAGTGGGCGAATCAAAATCGCCATCCAGCACACTCGTTGGACCGGGCATATAGCGCAGTTTTCCCTTGGCCTTTAAAGCAAGCTGCTTTTCATTTAGGAAACGCTCAGGATGCAAAACCGCACCTTTGTGCGACATATGGAGACAAGCGTTCTGACTGGATCGCCAGCCGCGAAGTACGGAAGGATTGTTCTTGTAGTACCACGTCAACCAACTAACAAGCTCTAGCGGCTTCTGGATGCGCTCCACAAACGGCGCAACGATCTCCGGAAAGCCCCAAAAATAGACATGTTCGGCCAAGTCGCCAGATTGGCGGATGACATCAAGGAAGAAGGGCCGGTAATCATCCTGCACTCCGCCAAAGCCCTTGTTGTACCAAGGATCAAGCATTGCCGTGTCGAAATGGTAGCCCAATAGGCGGACAAGTGTGAGTGTCCTCTTTACGTCCTGCGGCGGCAAGACTACGACGCCATCTCGGTCTAGGGCTTCGGATATTGCAGCTTGAAGACCGGAAGCAATGCTTGCCGTAGGACTCTTTTCTCTTACTTTGGTAAGCATCAGTTTTCCAATTTGTAGATGTTTTGTGAGCAATATCCCACAGCGAAGTTCAAGAGTGCGCTGCTTGTGGGCAATTTCTCCAGATCTTAGCTTTGGGGAGTCCCAATGTCTGTATTGACAGCCATCGTTTCGACGAGCATTGCACCGCCTTGTCCACCGCCGATGCAGATAGCGGCAACGCCACGCTTCGCCTGGGCGTTGCGCAGGACGTGCAGCAAGTGCAGCACGATGCGGGCGCCGGAAGCGCCGACCGGGTGGCCGAGCGCCACCGCGCCGCCATCGACGTTCAGGCGTTCCTGCTGCAAGGCGCCAAGCGCGCCCGGCAGCCCGAGCTGCCCGCGGCAGTACTCGTCCGACGCCCAGGCGGCGACGCAGGCGAGCACCTGTGCGGCGAAGGCTTCGTTGATCTCCCAGGCATCGACATCGTCAAGGCCCAGCCCGTGACGTTGCAGGATGGGTGTCGCCGCATGCACCGGGCCGAGGCCCATCTGCGCCGGGTCTAGCCCCGCCCACTGGCTGTCCGTGATTTTGCCGAGCGGATGGAGGTTCCATTTCTTGACGGCCGCTTCCGAAGCGAGAATCAGCCACGCCGCACCGTCGGTGATCTGCGAGCTGTTGCCCGGCGTGACGCGGCCGTATTTGCGGTCGAAGAAGGGTTTCAGTTTTGCCAGTCCTTCCAGGCTCGAATCGGGGCGCACGCCGTCGTCGTCGCCATAAACGTTGCCCTTGCCGTCGACCAGCGGAACGATCTCGCTGTAACGGCTCGCCTCCCGGCCAGCGACGCAGCGCTGGTGGCTGCGCACGCTGAATTCGTCCATCTGGCGGCGCGAGATACCGAACTTCCAGGCCAGGTTCTCGGCAGTCTGCCCCATCAACAGACCGATCACCGGATCGGTCAAACCTTTCATCAGGCCGATCACCGGCGAGAGCAGAACCGAAGGACGCAGCTTGGCGAACATGCCCAGCTTTTGCCCCAACGTCCTGGCCTGCATCATGCCGGCAAACCACAGCACCATCGCGTCCGAATAGAGCAGCGGCGCGCGCGACAGGGCATCGACGCCGCCGGCCAGCACCAGTTCGGCGCGGCCCGCGTGAATATTGGCAACCGCCGAATCGAGCGCCTGCATACCGCTCGCGCAATTGCGCATCACCGTCCAGCCCGGTACTTTGTTGCCGCAACCCAGGCGTAGCGCGACGACGCGACCGATATTGACTTCGTCCGGCGACGGGCTGGCGCAGCCGAGTATCACCTCGTCGAGATCGGTCGGTGCAAACGGCTGGCGCACCAGCAAGGCGCGTCCGGCCTGCACCGCCAGATCGCTGGCCGCGAACGACCCCGGCGCGTTGCGCGCTTTCAGGAAGGGTGTTCTCGCCCCGTCCACAATGTATATCGGCTGGAATCCCACGGTGTCTCTCCCGATAGCAGCTTATTCCGCGCCGAAGTCGCGCGGAAAATCGTCGACGCGAATCACGGTGTCGCGCAGCTCGTCTCGGCGCTTGAGCACCGCGTATTCGGTCAGCGTGACGATGCCGGCGGCGAAGGCTGCGTGCGCCATGTCGCGGACGTTGGCTTCCGGCAGGTCGGCGAAGACGCCGGTTTTTTCGGCGGCGCGTATCCTGGCCTCGATCGGTTCGGCTTCTATCGTCGCCGCGAGCGCCAGTTCGACGGCGCCGACAGCTTCGTTCCCGCCCTTCGGCAGGTAGGTTTCCGCCGTCAGCCGGTCGCGCGACGCCGACGGGGCGATCAGCAATTTCGCCACCTGGTGCCCGATGCGGTCGGACGGCACGGCGTAAGGGCGGCCGAGCGGGAAAATGCTGCGGAAGAGCACGCGGCCGATAAACTTGTTCGGGAAGTTGTCGATCACGCCGTCGAACGCCATCTGCGCCTTGACCATCGCGTCCCAGATGGCCCAGTGCATCATCGGCGCGTCGGCCTGCTGGCGGCCTTCCGACTCGTACCGCTTGAGCGTCGCCGAACACAGATACATCATCGACAGGATGTCTCCCAAACGCGCCGAGATCTTCTCGCGCCGCTTCAGCTCGCCGCCCATGACCAGCATCGAAATGTCGGCCAAAAAAGCAAAGGCGGATGAGAAACGGGTCAGTTGCTGGTAGTAGCGCCGCGTTTCCGGCGCAACGTTGGCCGGCACCGGGACAAAATGCGATCCGGTGATGCCCTTCCACAGTGCGCCAAAACCGTGCCGGATGGTGAAGGCGATGTGCCCGAAAAGTGCCCGGTCGAACTGTCGCAAGCCCTCCTCGGAATCCGGGTTGTGTGCCGCGTGCATTTCTTTGAGCACGTAGGGATGGCAGCGGATCGCCCCCTGGCCGAACAGGATCAGGCTGCGCGTCAGGATATTCGCGCCCTCTACGGTGATGCCGATGGGCAACTGCTGATAGGCGCGACCGATGAAATTCGACGGCCCGAGGCAGATGCCCTTGCCGCCGATGATGTCCATTCCGTCGTTGACCACCTGGCGGGCGCGCTCGGTGACGTGGTATTTGGCGATCGCCGAGACCACCGACGGCTTCTCGCCGAGGTCGATGGCGCCGGCAGTCATCTTGCGCACGGCGTCCATCATATAGGTGTAGGCGCCGATGCGGGTGAGCGCTTCCTCGACGCCCTCGAAACGGCCTATCGACATCTTGAACTGGCTGCGCACGCGGGCGTAGGCGCCGACGGCGCGCGCCGTCATCTGCGCCATGCCGGTGTTCGACGCCGGCAACGAGATCGAGCGGCCCGCCGCCAGGCACTCCATCAACATGCGCCAGCCCTGGCCGGCCATCGCCGGGCCGCCGACGATAAAGTTGATCGGCATAAAAACATCGCGGCCGCGCGTCGGGCCGGTCATGAACATCGCGTTGAGCGGGAAGTGCCGCCGCCCCAGATCGACGCCCGGCGTGTCGTGCGGCACCAGCGCGCAGGTGATGCCGAGATGTTTTTTGTTGCCGAGCAGCCCGTCCGGGTCGTACAGGTGGAACGCCAGGCCGAGGAGGGTGCACACCGGCGCCAGCGTAATGTAGCGCTTGTCCCAGGTGACGCGCATGCCGAGCACTTCCTTGCCCTGCCACATGTCCTTGCAGACGATGCCGACATCGGGGATGGACGCCGCGTCGGAACCCGCCCACGGGCTGGTCAGCGCGAAAGCGGGCACCTCGATGCCTTTGGCCAGGCGCGGCAGATAGTGCTTCTTCTGCTCGTCCGTGCCGTAATGCAGCAGCAGTTCGGCCGGCCCCAGCGAGTTGGGCACCATCACCGATACCGACAGCGCCGAGCAGCGCGTCGACAGCTTGGTGACCACCTGCGAATGTGCGTAGGCCGAGAATTCCAGCCCGCCGTATTTCTTGGGGATAATCATGCCGAGGAAGCCTTTTTCCTTGACGTATTTCCAGGCTTCCGGCGACAGGTCGTTCAGCTCGGTCGTCACCTGCCAGTCGTCGACCAGCGCGCAAGCCCGCTCGACCTCGGTATCCATGAACGACTGCTCCTCGGCGCTCAACTTCGGGATCGGGTAGGCCAACAGCTTGCTCCAGTCCGGGTCGCCGCGAAACAGTTCGCCGTCCCACCACACGGTGCCGGCTTCGAGCGCTTCGCGCTCGGTGTCGGACATCTGCGGCAAAATTTTCTTGTAGGTTTTGAAAATCGGCCGGCTGACCAGCTCCCGGCGCAGCGGACGGACGCTCAACAGCACGACAACTGCTATCAGGAGACTCGCGAAGAGCAGAATGAGGGGGGGGGATATCATTGCAGGTTCTCCTGAATAAAGTGTGGCAACGGCGCGCGCAAGCCGCCGAGCAAAAACGGCATCAGCCGTTCGGCCAGGCGTACGGCTTCGTCCCGGTTGCCGGCAACGCCCGCGCCGGCGCTTTCATCCGGCTCGTTCAGCTCTTTCAACTCGTTCAACTCGCAGCCGGTCACCACCTGCAAAACATCGGTTCCGGCAATGGCATAGGACATCGCGCCGAGCATGAAGTGCAGGCGCCAAACGATTTCCGCGCGCGGCACGTCGGGCAGCGCGCGGAAGAGCGCCCGCTTGTAGCGCTCGATCACCTCGGCGTACTCGCCGGCAAAAAACGTGCGGATAAACTCGGCCGGCTCGGTCAGCGTGCGCCCGAGCAGCCGCAAAAAGGTCATGCCGCCCAGCGACTCGTCCTCGCCCATACGCAACAGCGTGCCGAAAAACGCTTCCAGCACCTGCGAAGGCTTCAAAGGGGCTCCATCGGCCTGTTTTTCCAGGGCATCCAGTGCGCGTAAACGCTCGCCGTTGAGCCAGGCCAGCCGCCGCCGAAAAACGTCGCGCAACAACGCTTCCTTGGAACCGAAGTGATAGTTGACCGCCGCCAGATTGACTTCGGCGGCGCCGGTAATCATGCGCATCGACGTGCCTTCGTAGCCGTGCGCCATGAACAGGCGCTCGGCGACATCGAGGATGCGTTCGCGGGTATCGAGATTGGCTTTGGTTTCGGACATGGGCTCACTGGGATACACTGTTAAATCAAACGTTCGTTTTAATAGTAGTCAAGAATTTTTGCGATTGCAAGCGGTTTTTCCACATTCGTGGCTGCGCGGCCGAAGCACGCCCGACCAAAGGCGCGTTTCCCGGTTCGGCGCAAAGCCTCATACTTCCCTCAAATCTCATTCCTACGACTGTTCACATGCGCCGCTCCACAAGCTCCCACTCCCCCGCCGGCCACCCGCCGGCCGATACGCATCTCTGGAAGACGCTGCGCAGCCTGGCACCGTATCTCTTGCAATACAGGTGGCGCGTGTTGTTCGCCCTCTCCTGCTTGGTCGGCGCCAAACTGGCCAACGTCGCGGTGCCGCTGGTGTTCAAGGAAATCATCGATGGCCTGAGCGCCGGACAACAGGTGCTGGCGTTGCCGGCCTTGCTGCTGGCGCTTTACGGCGCGCTGCGGTTTTCCACTTCCTTATTTACCGAGCTGCGCGAGATTCTCTTTGCCCGCGTCACCCAGCAGGCCGTGCGCCGCATCGCGCTGGAAGTTTTCCGCCACCTGCACGCGCTGTCGCTGCGCTTCCACCTTGAACGACAGACCGGCGGCGTTTCGCGCGACATCGAGCGCGGCAGCCGGTCGATCTCCAGCCTGATTAGCTACACGCTGTACTCGATTCTGCCGACGCTGGTCGAAATTTCGCTGGTGTTAAGCATCCTTCTGGTGAAATACGACAGCGGCTTCGTCGTCATCACGCTGTTCTCGCTCGCCGCCTATGTCGTGTTCACGGTAACAATCAGTAACTGGCGGATCGGCCTGCGCCGCCGCGTCAACGAGACCGACTCGGCAGCCAATACGCGCGCTATCGACAGCCTGCTCAACTACGAGACGGTCAAGTACTTCAACAACGAGGAGTACGAAGCGCGGCGCTACGACGCGCAGATGCTGAACTGGGAGAACGCCGCGACGAAAAGCCAGATCTCGCTTTCCTGGCTCAATCTCGGCCAGCAGATCATCATCGCGCTGGGCGTCACGGCGATGATGTGGCGCGCCGCGTCCGGCGTGGTCGACGGACGGATGACGATAGGCGACCTGGTGCTGGTGAACGCCTTCCTGATCCAGCTTTATATGCCGCTCAGTTTTCTCGGCGTGATCTACCGGGAAATACGCCAGTCGTTGGCCGACATCGAGCGCATGTTCGACCTGCTCGCGGTCAACCGCGAAATCGCCGACGCGCCGGACGCCGCCAAGCTCGCTGCGGGGCCGGTCGACGTGCGTTTTTCGGCGGTCGATTTTTCCTACGAAGCGAACCGGCAAATCCTGTATGACGTGACGTTCGAGATTCCCGCCGGCCAGACGGTCGCCGTCGTCGGCCAGTCGGGTTCCGGCAAGTCGACGCTGGCGCGTCTCCTTTACCGCTTTTACGACATCGACCGTGGCGGCATCCGCATCAACGGCAGCGACCTGCGCCGGCTCACGCAAGCCAGCCTGCGCGCTGCCATCGGCATCGTGCCGCAGGATACGGTGCTGTTCAACGACACGATCTTCTACAACATCCAGTATGGCCGAACGGATGCGACCCGCGAGGAAGTGGTCGCCGCCGCACAGGCGGCGCAGCTCGCCGCCTTCATCGAGGTGTTGCCCGACGGCTACGAAACGCGCGTCGGCGAACGCGGCCTGAAGCTCTCGGGCGGCGAAAAACAGCGTGTCGCCATCGCCCGCGCCTTGCTCAAAAACCCGCCCTTGCTGATCTTCGACGAGGCCACCTCGGCCCTCGATTCCAAGACCGAAAAGGCGATTCAGGCGAGCCTGGACGCCGCCGCGCGCGGACGCACCACGCTCGTCATCGCGCACCGGCTATCGACGGTGATGAACGCCGACGCGATCCTGGTCATGGACAGCGGCCGCATCGTCGAGCGCGGCGCCCATTCGGCGCTGCTCCAAGCGGGCGGCCGTTACGCCCAGATGTGGGCGCTACAGCAACAAGAAGAAGCCGCCGAAGCCGGCAGCGGATCTCCGCCGAAATGAACCCTCCCCGAAAAAGCACGATAGCGCGTTCCACCACCGCCCTCACTTCAAACTGTCAACCGCCGCGGAAAGCTGCCGGCGCAATTCGTCGGCCGGTTGCCCCTGCGCCTCGACCAGACGGATCTGGCGCACGAGATCCGAGATTTGCGACGGAGACGCTCCACGTTTGTCCGCTTTCGGCGAAGTGGCAGAAGCTGCGGCGGCGACCGATTTCCCCGCAGGCTTTGACGGTTTTTTATCTTGCGCGACGAGTTCTACACGTTCGGCGCGCTCCGCGCCCGGCTGGTTGCGTTTGGCCGTAATCACCAGCGACTTCGGCTGATAGGGCAGGGGGGCCGGGCGCCGGGAATCGGGCGCGCTGGGCGTCGCGCCGCGCCTGAGCGACTCGGCGGCAGCAAATAGCTGCTTGCGCAAGTCCTCGGTCCACAGGCCTTTTGCCTCGGCCGCCCTGAGCTCGCGCAGGATCTCGTCTATCCGGCTCGGCGCGGGCAGCGCGCGGCCCGGCTGGCCAAAACTCTCTTTCGGCGCTTGCACGGCGAGCGCAAATTCCTCGGCGGTCGAGATCATCTTGCCGACCCGGTAGTGGTCGTAACGCATGGCCAGCGTCAGCGCCGTATCGCCCCAATCGTTCGCGGCGCGCGGGTCGGCACCCGCTTCGAGCAAGGTTTTGGCCAAACCCTCACGCCCTTCGCGCGCGGCCAGCATCAAGGGCGTCGAACCGTTGGGCGAGCGCGCGTTGACTTCGGCGCCGCGTTCGATGAGTTGGCGGGCCAGTTTTTCGTGCCCGTTGAACACCGCGTAATGCAGCGCGCCCCAGTTGAGGTCGGCACGGTTGAGCACGGCCCCGCGCTCCAGCAGCCATTGCACCGCCTCCGCGTGCCCGTTCCACGCCGCCAGCTGCAGCGGCTGCTCGCCGTTGCGGTTGGCGCGCCGGGGATTGGCGCCGCGCTGGACGAAGAGCACCATCATGTCGATGTTGCCGTTCCACGCCGCGATCATCAGGCCGGTACCGACCGCGTCCGCCTGATAGTCGGGGTCCAGGCCCTCGTCGAGCCAGCGCCTGACGGTGCGCGTGTCGCCCCGCTCGACCACGATGCCGAACTCGACGGGGTCGGGGGGTGCAGCCCACGCCGGAGCGGAGGCCAGACACAGCAGCAGCAACCATCTCCGGGCGCTTGTCGCAAAACCACCGAAACCACTCATCACGCTTCCTCCCGCATCTCTACGCATTGACCCTGAACGCCGCGCGTTCCACGTCCTGTTTTGTAGCACAATATCGCGCTCATGCCGCCCCGCCTGATTTTTGCCCTCGCGCTCTCGCTCGCCCTGCACGGCAGCCTGTTCCTTGCCGGCGCCTTCAAGCGCCTGTCTGCCGCGCCGCCTCGCCCGGCGCTGCAAGCCGTTTTGCGCCCGCTGCCGGAGCCGGAAACGCCGCCGCCCGACCCCGTGCTGAAGAACACGCTGGAGGCGGACGAGACGCCGCCGGCCGCCAAGCCCCCGCCGCCGGCAAAAACGCCGCAAGCCGGTCGTCGAAACGCCGGGCAGCGCGAGGTTCGCGTCGCGCAAAAAAAGCTCTCGAAACACCTCTACTACCCGCCCGAAGCCGTCAGTCGCGGTATCGAGGGCGACGTGCACCTGCTGCTCACGCTGGCGCCCGGCGGACGTGTCGTCGACGTCCGTATCGCGGCGGGCAGCGGGCATCCGGTTTTGGACGACGCTGCGGTGAAGGCGGCTTACGCGATGGGCGCCGTGGGCGAAACCGGGGCGCGCGAGCTGATCCTGCCCGTCATTTTCCGCTTGCAGTAGCGCGCGCCACCCGTGTCTTCCGAAACACCAGATCCCAAACGCCGTGCCCCAGGCGCAGGCCGCGCTGCTCGAATTTGGTCAGCGGCCGATAGTCGGGTCGCGGCGCGAAATCGGGCGCGGTATTTTCCAGCCACGGTTCGCCGGACAGCACCTCCAAGATCTGCCGCGCGTATTCTTCCCAGTCGGTGGCGCAGTGCAGATAGCCGCCGGGTTTGAGGCGGCCGGCGAGCAGGGCAATCAGCGGCGGCTGGATCAAACGCCGCTTGTGGTGGCGCTTTTTCGGCCACGGATCGGGGAAAAAGATGTGCGCCCCGGACAGCGCGTCGGGCGCGATCATGTCGCGCAGCACCTCGACGGCATCGTGCTGGACGATGCGCTGGTTCGGGATGCCGGTTTCGGCGACAAGCTTGCACAGGCTACCGACTCCGGGCGTATGCACTTCGACGCCCAGATAGTCGTTCTCGGGGTGGGCGGCGGCGATGGCGGCCGAGGTTTCGCCCATGCCGAAACCGATTTCGAGAATCTTTGGCGCCGCGCGGCCGAAAACCGCGTCCAGATCGACTTGCCCGACGACATACGGCACACCGATCTTGTCCATCATCGCTTCGTGGTAACGCTGCTGGGCGCTGGACACGCGCCCCTGGCGCAAGACGAAGCTGCGGATGTGCCCGCGAGTTTCGGTCAAGCCGTTGCCCGATTCGCCGGAGATGCCAACGCCTTCCGCCCCCTCCACGCTCAGGAGCCGATCAGGCCGCTGGTCGGCGACGAGGGGTCGGCAGAATAGAGTTTGCGCGGCATGCGGCCGGCGAGGAAGGCTTCGCGCCCGGCTTCGACCGCTTTCTTCATCGCGCCGGCCATCAGCACCGGGTCGCGCGCCAGGGCAATCGCCGTGTTCATCAACACGCCGCCGCAACCCAGCTCCATCGCGATGGCCGCGTCGGAGGCCGTGCCGACGCCGGCGTCGACCAGCACCGGCACCTTCGCGCCGTCGAGGATCAGGCGCAGGTTCCACGGGTTGACGATGCCCATGCCGGAACCGATCAACGAGGCGAGCGGCATGATCGCCACGCAACCGGTCTCTTCGAGCATCTTCGCCTGGATCGGGTCATCGGCGCAGTAAACCATCACGTCGAAACCGTCCTTGACCAGTGTTTCGGCGGCTTTCAGCGTTTCCGGCATATTCGGGAACAGGTTTTTCGGGTCGCCCAGCACTTCGAGCTTGCACAGCGCGTGGCCGTCGAGCAACTCGCGCCCCAGGCGCAGCGTGCGCACCGCGTCTTCCGCCGTATAGCAGCCGGCGGTATTGGGCAGGATGGTGAACTGCGACGGCGGCAAAACGTCGAGCAAATTCGGCTCGCCAGCGTTCTGGCCAATATTCGTGCGGCGGATGGCGACGGTGATGATTTCGGCGCCCGAGGCGTCGATGGCCGCGCGCGTTTCGGCAAAATCCTTGTACTTTCCGGTGCCGACGAGCAGGCGGGAACGGTAGGTTCTGCCTGCGAGGGTCAGGCTGTGCGGGTTGGATGTCATGGGTTTTCCGGGTTCGGGCAAGCTCAACCGCCGCCCACCGCGACGACCATCTCGATGCGGTCGCCGTCGGCCAGTACGACCTCGCCGTGGCGGCCGCGCGGCACGATCTCGCCGTTGCGTTCGACGGCGATGCGTTTTCCGGTATAGCCGAGCGCCGCGACCAGCGCTTGCACCGTCAGCGGGGCGGGCGGGTGGAACTGGCGGGGTTCGCCGTTGAGCGTGAGGTTGATGGGGTTCATGGGCGGGGATTTTATCACGGGCGGACAGCCCGTTTGCGCGCCTGCAAGCCCGGGACATCGGCGTGCGCGATCACCCGCGTTGCGTCTATACTGGCCGCTGTTCCCGGATCGCCTTATTTCCCCCATCCCAATGGTCGCGAGACCGTCCGCCGCCAAAACCAGCCCGCCGGGGTTGTACGGTATGCTGCGCGCGACGTGGCTGCTACCCTCGGCCGTCGCGCTCGTTTCGCTCGCGCTGTTTGGCGGCCTGGCGGTGCGCATGCGCGACCGGGAGGCAGAAGATCGCGAGATGGCGCAAGCGCGGGAAATCGCCCTGATCACCGCCGAACTGCGCGGCCGCCTGAGCTCGCACGCACAGTTTTTGCGCGGGCTGGGCGCTTTTTTTTCGGTCGATCCTGACCGCGCGCCCGAGGAATGGCGAGCCTACACCAGACGGCTCGATCCTGGCGCCCGCATACCCGGCATCGAAGCCTACGGTTTTGCAAGCCGGGTGCGCGGTAGCGATGCCGGCGCGTTTGTCGCCTCGATCCGGCGCAGCCACGGGTTACCCGATTTCTCCATCAAGCCCACGCCAGCGCTGGAGCAATCTTTCGTCGTCGTGCACGTCGCGCCGGCCTCCGAACTCACGTCTGCGGTTGTCGGGCTGGATCTCTTCTCCGAACCCAAGCGCCGGCTCGCCGTCGAACAGTCGCGCGACCGCGACGACATCGCCCTCACCGGGCGCATCGCCCTGCGCCACGACAACAGCGCGCAACCGCAACCGGCGCTGCTCATGGTCATGCCTGTATTCCGGCCGGGCAGCGCGCCGGCGACGCTAGAAGAACGGCGGCGCGATAGTGTCGGCGCCGTTTATTCCGCGTACCGCCTGAGCGATTTCATGGCCTCGCTCAACTTCGTCGGCAACGCCTCGGTCGGCCTGCGCGTCTTCGACGACGAGAGTTTCAACAGCGAAAAAGAAGACAAAGGGCTGACGCTGCTCTTCGACTCGTTTGCTGCGGCGAACGGTAACGCGGACGCGATCCAGGAAGCCGAAATCCACTTCGGCGAGCGCAAATGGGTGTTGCAGTTCCAGCCGAAAGGAAACGGGGGGCAGCCCGGAGAAGCGGCTCTGGTTTTTGTCGGCGGCCTGTTGACCAGTTTCCTGCTCGGCCTGCTGACCTGGAACCTCTCCAGCCGGCGGCGGCAGGCCGAAGCCTACGCGCGCGAGATGAACGCCGATCTGCAAACGCTGGTCGACCATATCCCGGGCGGGGTGTCGCTGATCGACTCGAACCTGCGCTTCAGCGCCGTCAACCGGCATCTGCTCGAAGTGCTCGACCTGCCCGAAGAGCTTTTCGCCACCGGTGCGCCGACGCTCTACGAAGTCCTGCTGTATAACGCGAAACGGGGCGAATACGGCCCCGGCGACCCCGAGACGCTAGCGCGCAACGGCGTCGGGCAGGCGCGCCGCCGGGTCGCCCACACCTTCGAGCGAACCCGGCCGAACGGGAGGACGCTCGAAGTGCGCGGCGCGCCGTTGCCGGACGGCGGCATCGTCACCATCTACACCGACATTACCGAGCGGAAGCGCGGCGAAGCCGAACTGCTGCGCCATCGCGACCATCTGGCCGAGCTTGTCGCCGAACAGACCGCCGATCTGCGGCGGGCCAAAGACGACGCCGAGCGATCCAACCTGGCCAAATCCGAGTTCTTGACCAATATGTCGCACGAGCTGCGCACGCCTTTGCACGCCATCCTGAGTTTCGCCGAACTGGGGGAAAGCCGGGCGTGCGCATCCGTAGCGCGCGAAGTGGTGGGGGATCAACCGCCGCCCGAAAAGGCGCGGCATTACTTCACGCGCATCCGCGAAAGCGGCAGCCGCCTGTTGCTGCTCATCAACGACTTGCTCGACCTGGCGAAACTGGAGGCGGGGAAGACCCACGTCCAGCCCAAACTCCTGGACGTTTCGACCTTTGTTCGCGAAGTCGGCGTCGAGCTTGAGCCGCTGCTCGCCCGGCGCGGCTTGCACCTGGCGATCCAGGAACCGTCGTTCAGCACCGAAGCGATGTGCGATCCGGCTCCCTTCGCGCAGGTCATGCGCAACCTGATCGGCAACGCGATCAAGTTCTCGCCGGAGAACGGGAAAATCGCCGTGAGCTTCGGCCACGGAACCGTGCCCGGCGGCCGGCGCACCGACGATACCGCCTCGCCGGCGTTGAGCATCGCCGTCACCGACGAAGGGATCGGCATTCCCGAAGATGAGCTGTCCGCCATCTTCGACAAGTTCGTGCAGAGCAGCAAAACGAGAACCGGCGCCGGCGGGACAGGCCTCGGCCTGTCGATTTCCCGAGAAATTGTCCGCGCCCATCACGGAACCATCGTGGCGTGCAATAATCCGGGCGGCGGTGCCCGCTTCACCATTCAGCTCCCGATCGCGCCCAGAACGTTGCAGCGAGACGATTTATGACGGCTATACCCGACCTTCTCCAAAAAGAAACCCGTCATTTCAACCCTGCGGCCCGGGGGTCTAAAATGACATCGGCAAGGAACGTATCGTGACCTCCAGGCTATTGATTGTCGATGACGAACCGTTCAACCTGGAGATCATTGCCGAGTACTTCGATGGCTCGGGCTACGAGCTGTTTTCCTGCGAATCGGGCGAGGCGGCCTGGGAGGCGCTGGCGGCGCCCGACGGGAACTTCGATCTGGCCATCCTCGACCGCATGATGCCGGGGCTGGACGGCATTTCTCTGCTCAAGCGCATCAAAGCCGACGCCCGCCTGACCCGTTTGCCGGTCATCATGCAGACCGCCGCTTCGGCGCCGGAACAGGTGCGCGAAGGTTTGCAGGCCGGCGCCTACTACTACCTGACCAAGCCCTACGAGCGCGACGCGCTGCTGTCGATCGCGCGCGCCGCGTTGAGCGATGCGGCGACACGCGCCGACCTGCAAATGCGCCTGCGCGAGCACGAGAACGCGCTGCAACTGATGCGCGAGGGGCATTTCGAACTGCGCACGGTCGACGAGGCCGCCGGGCTCGCCTCCTTCCTCGCGCAGGCGACACCGCGCCCGGACAGCGCCATTCTCGGCCTTTCGGAACTGCTCATCAACGGTGTCGAACACGGCAATCTGGGCATTACGTACAGCGAAAAAAGCGAGCTGAAACGCCTCGATCTCTGGCAGCAGGAAGTCGCCAAACGGGGCGCTCTGGAGGAAAACCGCCACAAGCGGGTGCGCGTCCGCCTGCGCCGGGAAGCGGGCCGTATGCGCATACACATTTCCGACGAGGGCGCCGGTTTCGACTGGCAGAAATATCTCGACTTCGACCCGGAGCGCGCTTTCGACCCCAACGGTCGGGGCATCGCGCTGGCCAAGCTGGGCAGCTTCGACAGCCTGGACTACGAAGGTTGCGGCAACGTTGTCGTCGCCACGCTGGTGGACGACCGTTTTGATACCCACGAGTAAGACACCATGAACATACCCGCTCAAACACAAACCGACAAGCTTCCGCCGCTGCGCATCCTGGTCGTCGACGACAATCGGACTAACTTGCAGATATTGCAGGTTTTTCTGAAGAAGCTCGGGCACAGCACGATCACCGCCGAGGACGGCGCACAGGCGGTGGCGCAATGCGCCGAACACCAGCCCGACCTGATCCTGCTCGACATCATGATGCCGGTGATGGACGGCTTCGAGGCGGCGCGCCAGATACGTGGCCAGGCGAGCGAGCGCTGGATACCGATCATCTTTCTCTCGGCGATGGATCGCTCGGAGAACCTGGTCGCCGGGATCGAAGCCGGCGGCGACGATTTCATGTCCAAGCCTATCGATTTCGTCCTGATCGAGGCGAAGATGCGGTCGATGCAGCGCATGATGCACTTGCAGCGCAAAGGCATCGAATCGCTCAAGCGCATCGAGGCGATTTCCGACAGCACGCTGGACGCCATCATCACCATCGACACCGGGGCAAAAATCGTTTCCTGCAACCGCTCGACCGAACGAATTTTCGGCTGGGAAATAGGCGAGATGGTGGGCCGCAACGTCAACATGCTGATGCCGGAACCGTATCACGGCGAACACGACGGCTACGTGCGCAGCTATGTGCAGGGCGGCCCCCCGCAGATCATCGGCTTCGGCAGGGAAGTGACCGGCCTGCGCAAGAACGGCACGACCTTTCCGATGGAGCTGGGGCTCACCGAAGCGCGTTTCGAGAAAGAGCGCCTGTTCGTCGGCGTTATCCACGACATCACCGAACGCCGGCAGAACGAAAAGAAGCTGCGCGAAAACGCCGAGTCGCTGCAGCACTACTACGAGGAAACCGAGGCCGAATCCCGCCTCGCGCGCGCGCTGATCGACCAGCAACTGCTGCGCCCCGGCCTGAAAGATCCCCAGCTCCATTACTGGTTGACCCCCGCCGAAAATTTCAGCGGCGACGTCGTCGCGGCCGCCCGCTCGAAGGACGGCAGACTTTTCGCCATGTTGGCCGACGCCACGGGGCACGGCCTGACGGCGGCGATCAGCACTTTGCCGGCGCTGACGCTTTTTTACAGCATCGTTTCGTCGGGCGCTCCTACGCTGCCCACGCTGGTGGGGGAAATCAATCGCCTGTTAAAGGAGTCGATGCCGCCGGGGCGCTTTGTCGCCGCGACGCTGGTCTGCGCCGATGGCCCGAACCGCAAGTGCGAAGTGTGGGTCGGCGGAACACCCGAGTGCCTGTTGCTGGATGGGCACGGCGAAGTCGGCGAGCGTTTTCCCTCGCAACACATGGCGCTCGGCATTCTCGACACAGACGAAGAACTGGTGAAAACAGTGGACTTCACCTGCGAACCCAACAGCCAGTTGCTGATTTATTCGGACGGCCTGGTCGAAGCCGAAAACCGCGAGAAAAAACTGTTCGATGCGGGCGCGCTCCTCGCCGCCGTGCGCAACGTACCGCCTTACCTCCGCCACGGCGCGATCCGCAGCGCGCTGGATCGCCACCTCGCCGGGCTCCCGGCGCACGACGATATTTCGCTGCTGCTGATCGATTGCCCGGAAAAGCGCGGCTGATCCCGTTTCTCGTTTAGCGCGGCCGATGCGGTTCGTTCCTCGCCACACCCCATGCCCCGCTACGACAGACCACTACGCCTGCGTGCCAGTATCGGGCCGGGGAAATTTTTGTTGTGCCGCCAAGCACAACACGCTACTTTAATATCACGACTTCGGGATCTTCAAAGTGGTCGATCAGAATTCTTCGTACGCGATCCTGCCAGAGCACGGCAAACACCTCGGCCACGACGGCGTCCCGCTCGCCCGATAACAGCCGCTGCAAAAGCGGCGCCATGCGCGGATCGGCCGGAATTCCGCCGAGTTGCAGCGATGCTGTCCGGCTTTCTCCGCTGTCCTGGCGCGTGAAGCGGATCTCGCCCGCCAACCGGACATCGAAGCGCAACAGATCGTAGCGCGAAAAATAGCCGGCCAGCCCCTTGAACCCGCCGCTGCCGGCCGCTCCGGTGAGCAACCCGACGATGCTCGCCGTAACACCGGTCACTCCGGCATCCTGCACGTCCCGAAAATCGACCAACAAATTGCCCCTTTCGGGCATTTCGTCGGGGTAAAGCGCGGCCAGCACCCGGCTGGTGAGCAGATACGCGCCGGCGACGGTCGGACACGAATGGCCGGCCAGCTTGACCGCGTCGACGTAACGATACTCGATCAGGCCGCCGTCGGCCGCGCCCAGAAACTCGGCCAGCGGGTCGCGCAGGACGATGGGGGGGACTTCGGAGAAGAAAGACGGGAAAGCCATCGTTTCAGGTCACGTTAGCCGCATCGCGTGCGATGGGGGAATTGTAGCGCCGATAAGCGCGGCGCATGGCACCGGATATTACCAGCGCGGACAATGCGCGCCCACCTTCTTCAGCTCGGCGCGGACAGCGCGAAAACCGGGACAGATCTGCGCGACAATGGCCCAAAAGCGCGGGCTGTGGTTCATCTCGCGCAGATGCGCCAGCTCGTGCGCAACCACGTAGTCGACGACCGGCGGCGCGAAGTGGATCAAACGCCAGTTCAGGCGAATGCCGCTTCTCGAACTGCAACTGCCCCAGCGCGTGCGCGCCGACGACAGCGTCAGGGGCGGGGGCGCCAGGTTCAACCGCGCCGCGTAATGCGCCAGACGTTCGGCGAACAAACCGCGCGCCCTTTCGCGCAAAGTCTTTTCCAGCACGCGGCCGGCTTCCTCCGGCGAGCGCAGACAGAGGGTCAAGCCGCCATCCGCGCGCCACACGGCGCGGTTGCCGCCAACCGCACGCAACGCTTCGGCCCGCACTTCGACCCGCACTTCGACCATTTCGCCGAGCAGCGGCACTTGCACGCCGTCGACGATCTGCAACCGCTCCGGTTGCCGCGAACGCCACTCGTCGAGTTTTTGCACCACCCATTCGCCGTGACGCAAGATCAACGCTTCGACTTCGCGCAGCGACGAACGGGGCGGAGCGCCGACGCGCAGCCCCCGATGGTCTATCGACAAGCCGATGGTTCGTCGCCTGGCGCGGCGCAGAATGTAGGAAACGACGCGGTCGCCAAGAGCAATCGTGCGCGGCGTTTCGTCGGTGGTCGGTGCTTTTTCCACGTATCAGGAATAGCGCCCAGCAGGAGCGGCCTTGACCGCGATATGCGCCGTATCGCGGCCAAGGCCGCTCCTACTGGACGCCATGGGCCGAAGCGGGGTAGCGGTGCGGCGAGAGACGGTGCATTTCGCCCTCGATCCAAGCTTCGGCCAGCGCGTTCAGCTCCGCCTCCGTGCGTCCGGCCGGATCGATGGCCGGGCCGATGCTGACGGTAATCAGGCCGGGGTGCTTCAGGAAGGCGTTCTTCCCCCACAGTTCGCCGGCGTCGTGCGCCACCGGCACGAGCGTGGCGCCGGTTTGCACCGCCAGATGTACGCCGCCCGGCTTGTAGCGGCGTTTGTGGCCGGGTTCGACGCGCGTCCCTTCCGGAAAAATCACGACCCAGTAGCCGGCATTCAAACGATCCCGGCCCTGATCGACGACTTGCCTGAGCGCATCCTTGCCCGCCTGGCGGTCGATCGAAATCATCTTCATTGCCGCCAAACCCCAGCCGAAGAAGGGGATACGCAGCAAAGCGATTTTCAACACGAAGACGAGCGGCGGAAAAATTTCCTGTAAAGCGACCGTTTCCCATGCCGACTGGTGCTTGGACAACACTACCGCCGGTTGCCCGGGAATATTTTCGCGCCCGAGCACGCGATAGCGGATACCCAGCACACCCCGACAAAGCGCCATGAAACCGGCCCGCCAAGCTTTGATGATGCCGTAACGCACCTTCATCGGAAACAGCGTCGCCAGCGAAACGAAGATGCCGAAAGGAACCGTCAGCAAGGCGACGAGCAGCAGGAAGAGCGTTGAACGAATGACGATCATTGTCAGGCTAGCAAATGCTCGACGGCCGTCGCCAGATCGGGAAAGATCAGCGTTCCGTCGGGTAGGTTGCCCTCGTTGCAGGTCTTTTCGCCCTTGCCGGTAAGCACTAGCCAGGGGCGCGCGCCGACGGCGGCAGCGGCCTGCAAATCGCGCAGCGAATCGCCGACCGCCGGCGTGCCGGCCAGATCGACGTTGAAACAGGCGGCGATGCGCTCGAACATGCCGGGCCTGGGTTTGCGGCAACCGCACTTGGAGTCGGCGGCGTGCGGACAGTAGAAAATGGCGTCGATGCGCCCGCCCGCAGACTGCACGGCGCGGTGCATCTTGGCGTGGATGGTGTTCAGGGTATCCATGTCGAACAAGCCGCGCCCGACACCCGACTGGTTGGTGGCGACCACCACGCGATAATCGGCCTGCGTGAGACGCGCGATCGCATCGAGGCTGCCGGGAATCGGCTTCCATTCCGCCGGCGTCTTGATGAACTGCGCCGAATCGTGGTTGATGACGCCGTCGCGGTCGAGGATGATGAGTTTCATCGGCTATCGCGCGGCGTACGTTAAAGCGCCGCCAGTTTGGAAATATCGGCCACGGCGTTGAGCTGGTCGAACAGCGCGTTCAGCAAACCGAGCCGGTTGGCGCGCAGCAGCGGTTCGTCGACGTTGACCATCACCTCCTCGAAAAAGCGGTCGACTTCGGCGCGCACCGAGGCGAGCACCTTCAAGGCGTCGGCGTAATCGCCGTTGGCGACATGCGAGCGAACCGGCGGCGCGATCAGCACGACGCGCTCGAACAGCGCTTTCTCGGCCGCTTCCTGCAACAGCGCGACATCCGGCTCCGGCAGTGGGGTCTCGGCCTTCTTCAGGATGTTGCCGATGCGTTTGTTGGCGGCGGCCAGCGCCAGCGCCTCGGGCAAGCGCTGGAAGTCGCGCACGGCGGCCAGCCTGGCCGGAACGAGATCGATGCGCGTCGGGCGTTGGACGAGGACGGCCTCGACGGCATTCTGTGCATGGCCAGCTTCCTTGAGCAAGCCGCGCAAGCGGTCGAGCAAGAAGTCGTAGAGCTGATCCGTTCCCTTGTCTTGGAATGGGCTATTTGCCCCATCGACCTGCACGTGCCCACCGACAAAATCTGAAAGATCCTCTGCATCACGCAAAAGCACTGCAAGGTCAAGCGGCAGCGGCGACTCCATCAAGATACGCAGTACGCCGAGTGCAGCGCGGCGCAGGCCGAAAGGGTCTTTGTCGCCGGTCGGAATTTGCCCGATCAAAAAGAAACCAAGCAGCGCGTCAAGTTTGTCGGCCAGCGCAACGGCGCAAGCGATGTTGCCGGCCGGCAGCGCGTCGCCGGCAAAGCGTGGCTGGTAATGGCTCTGCACCGCATCGGCGACCTGCGCGTCCTCGCCATCGTGCAGCGCATAGTAGCGGCCCATGATGCCCTGCAATTCGGGGAACTCGCCGACCATGTCGGTGACCAGATCGGCCTTCGCCAGGCGCGCCGCGCGCGCCGCCAGCGACGCATCGGCGCCGAGTCGTCCGGCGATTTTCCGCGCCAGAGCCTCCAGCCGCTCGACGCGCTGCAATACCGAGCCGATCTTGTTGTGGTAGACAACCTTGCCGAGTTTTTCGAGACGCGAGGCGAGCGTCGTCTTGCGGTCTTGGTTGAAGAAGAAGCGCGCGTCGGCAAGACGCGGACGCACGACGCGGGCGTTGCCGCCGACGATGTGCTTCGGATCGTCCACCTGCATGTTGGAGACGATCAGGAACTTGTTGATGAGCTTTCCCGCATTTGACCCAACCCCGGACCCAACCCCGTCCAGCAGCGGGAAATACTTCTGGTTCTGCTGCATGGTCAGGATCAGGCATTCCTGCGGCACTTCGAGGTATTCGGCCTCGAACTCGCCGACGTAGACGACCGGCCATTCGACCAGCGCGGTGACTTCGTCGAGCAGGCCTTCGGCCGGATTGATCCTGGCCCCGAGTTCCTTGGCCTTGATGTCGAGCTGCTCGCGAATGGTGTCGCGACGCCAGACGAAGCAGGGGATCACCTTGCCCTGCCGGTAGAGCGTTTCGGCGTATTCGCCGGCGCTGGCGAGCGTAATCTCGCCGGACGACAGGAAGCGGTGGCCGCGCGTGACCCTGCCGCTGGAGAGGCCGAGCAGTTCGCCCGGCACGACGCGCTCGCCGTGCAGCATGACGAGGCCGTGCACGGGACGCACGAACTGGTGGTCGGTGTCACCCCAGCGCATCAGTTTCGGAATCGGCAGCTTCTTCAGCACGTCGGTCACGATGCCGGCGAGCACGTCGTCGAGGCGTGCGCCTTTGACGGCGACCCGATAGAAGAAGGTCTCGGACTTGCCGTCCACGCGCTTCTCGAACTTTGCCAGTTCGGAAACCGGAATACCCTTGGCTTCCAGCTTCTTCTTCAGCGCCGGCGTCGGTTGTCCGCCGGCATCGAGCGCAACGGCGACCGGCATGATCTTTTCAAAGGCGGTGGCGTCGGGCGCTACGGCCAGCACGCCCGGCACCTGGATAGCCAGACGGCGCGGCGTGGCGAACCAGCGGTAGTTGTCGCCGGCAGCGGCCAGGTTGCGATCGGAAAGGCCGGCGTGAATTTCGGCGGAAAACACCTCGCCCAGGCGCGCGAGCACCTTCGGCGGCAGTTCTTCGGTCAGGAGTTCGACGAGCAGCGTGGCGTTCATGCAGTTTTACCTACGTGTTGAGCCATCCGCGCCTGGACTACATCATCGGTCACGCTATGGCAAAAATTATTCAAATTAAGAAAACGCAAGCGGCGCGAAAAACGGATAACACCCATTTTTATGGCCAATTTTCCGAAAATCTCGTCCGCGAAGGAAGAGGCAATCAAATCCACGCCTGAAAAATCTATCTCGAGAACACTACCGGGTTCGCTTGACAAGAGATTTTCAATCTTCGTCCGGATTCGGGCGGCGGTAATGCGATTGCCGAAACTCGCCGCTTCTTGCCGCAGGCTCAGGCGCATTACGCCTTCCGGCATTCCGGCACCGTAAAGCGTCTCCGTAAACGAGACAGGTTGGTGCCCCCATAAGGCGCGGCTTACGTCGATGGCGTGTGCCGTATCCAGTTGAACATCGACGACCGTGCCCGGGAAAGGCGGGAAATCGCTCTTTATCGCAAAGCGACCATCCACCCAGCCCACATAGCCTTTTCCGGAATGGATTTCAAAACGCCCCCGGTTGTTCTCCTTAACGATTTCCAGCGCCCCGGTGAGTCCTTTTCCTTGGCCGAAATCCGGGCGTGAGGTTACCCCTTTCTGCAAAGCATGTTCGATCGCGGCCTCATCATTCGGGTAGTCCGGGTAAGCGCGGCGAATGGTCTCTGGAATACCGGTTCCGCGATCCGCGACCACGATGGCAAGATGATGCGTTTGCGGCATGGCGACTACTTGCATTAAACCGGCGCCAACGCCGGAATGGACGAGCACGTTGCCGGCAATTTCGTTCAACGTCCATTCAAACGCCTGAGCAACACCCTCGGCAAATGTCACCCGGCCCAAAACGGCATCGATTTCTCGATTGATGAGTTCGTTCAGTTCTTCATCGCTGCCGAACGAGTGCAGCGCGGATGCCAAACGAACGCCCGAAGTGCCGACAAGGCGCGGATCCAGGTGCCGTATCCAGTCGTTGCTCGCGAATAGCCGAACCAAGCGTTCCGCTTCCGGCAAAACCACACCGATCTCGCGGCCCTGTTGACGGTAAGACTCCAGTAGCAAGACTAAGGGGATGACCCCGTTCGGATAGGCATTCCCGACATCGAGACGCAATTCGATATCGGCAAACCCCTGCGTTTCGAAACGCGCATGCAAAAGCTTTTGCGCACGCTGAAAGCCATGCCAGTTCAGGTCGCCATACAGGATGATTTGACGCGATACCGGTACCACGGCCTCGCCCTTCTCTAGGCTTTGCACATCGGGAAGCCGAGCGCCTCGCGGGAGTTGTAGTAAGCCTGCGCCACTTCGCGCGCCAGGGCGCGCACGCGGCCGATGTAGGCGGCGCGTTCGGTGACCGAGATGGCGCCGTGCGCGTCGAGCATGTTGAAGCAGTGCGAGCACTTCATCACCTGCTCGAAAGCCGGCAGCGCCAGATTCAGCGCCATCAGGCGCTTGGCTTCGGACTCGTGATCGGAGAAGTGGCGGAAGAGCATCTCGACGTTCGAGTGCTCGAAGTTGTATTTCGACTGCTCGACTTCGTTCTGGTGATAAACGTCGCCGTAGGTGATGCGGTAGCCCGATCCTTCCGCCCAGACCAGGTCGTAGACGTTCTCGACGCCTTGCAGGTACATGGCCAGACGCTCCAGGCCGTAGGTGATTTCGCCGAGCACCGGCTTGCAGGTCAGCGAACCGACTTCCTGGAAATAGGTGAATTGCGTCACTTCCATGCCGTCCAGCCAGACTTCCCAGCCCAGCCCCCAGGCGCCCAGCGTCGGGCTTTCCCAGTCGTCCTCGACGAAGCGGATGTCGTGTTCGGAGGTGTCGATGCCGAGCGCGCGCAGGCTGTCGAGGTACAGCTCCTGAATATTGAGCGGCGACGGCTTGAGCACGACCTGATACTGGTAGTAATGCTGCAAGCGGTTCGGGTTCTCGCCGTAGCGACCATCCTTCGGGCGGCGCGAGGGTTGAACGTAGGCCGCGCTCCACGGCTCGGGGCCGATCGCGCGCAGGAAGGTGGCGGTGTGGAAAGTGCCGGCGCCAACCTCGATGTCGTAGGGTTGAAGCAAGGCGCAGCCCTGTTTATCCCAGAAATTCTGGAGACGCAGGATGATTTCCTGAAAGGTGGGCATGGAAAGAGCTTCAAATAACGAAAGGGTCGATTTTACTTTGTTTTCCCCGCGACAAGAACCCGCCCCCATGCAGAACAGTAATTCTCATTTAGAAACCTGTGGCAGCTCGGGGATGTGGAAAAAACTGGTTCTTTATGATTTTTGTCGAGTTTTTTGATAATTTGCGCGCAAAATTGCTTTATTTTGTTAGTGCAACATTCGTTCTGTAAATTCGGAGCCTGCTGGTTTTGCGAGGCGGTGCCGGCCGTAGCGATGAGGGTGCGTAGCGCCCGAAGAGCGGAGGACGGCACCGCCTCGCGGCAAAACTCCGGCATGCAGCACCCGCAGGCGGTTTTTTCGGGGCATTGTTACCATCCCCACGAAGGGGCCGACTGTATGGCGCATCGCGTAGAGCATCACCCCCTGGACGCCGCTTTTGCGGCATTGCTGGCCAACGGATTGGACGGCGCCGGCGAAGCCCCGCGCATCCCGGTCAATGAAGCGAGCAAAACCGGGCGCAACCATTTTCTCGATGCCCGGGCGCATGAACGCGCCGCCGGGCGCACCGGCTACGCCAACGGCTACAAGCCCAAGACCGTCATGACACGCCTCGGTGAACTGACTTTCGACGCGCCTCAAGTGCGCGGCGGCGCTCTGGAGAAGGGCACGCGCGCCGGGCAGGCGCCGAACATCGCGCTGGCCGAGATGTACGTGCAGGGCGTATCCACCCGCAAGGTGACGGACACCCCGGTGAAACTGCCCGGGCCGGAGGTGCCGATCTCCTCGACCCGGGCCAGCCGCGCCGCCGAGCAGCTCGATGCCGGCTTGGCGGCTTGGCGCGAACGGCCTCTGGATGAAACGCCCTACCTCTTTCTGGATGCCCGCCACGGGCGGGTGCGCGAAGGTGGGCGACTGGTCGACCGCGCCGTGCTGGTGGCGACCGGCATTACGAAAGACGGCCATCGCCGGGTACTGGGCGTGTCGGTGGCGCTGTCCGGGGCGGGGTGCATTGGCGTGCCTTTCTCGACAGCCTGGTCCGGCGCGGCCTCGAGAGCGTCAAGCCGATCGTCTCCGACGCGCATGCCGGATCCGGTGCGGCACGCCGGGCGACCTTGCCCGGTGTGCCCCGGCAGCGCTGCCGGTTCCATTTGCGGCAGAACGCCCGGGCCTATGTCGCCCGCCCCGATCAGCGCAAACCCGTGGCGCAACGGATTCGGGCGATCTTCGATGCGCCGGACCGCGCCGGGGCCGAACGTCCCATGAAGCAGGCCATCGAACTCTGGGCCACCGATGCGCCCAAGCTTGCCCGGCGGGCCGAGGAGAACCCGCCTGACGGCTTCGCGGCGTTCGGCTTGCCGCATGGACAACGGGTTCGGCTGCGCACCACCAACGGCCTCGAACGCATCAACCGCGAGATCGAGCGCCGCACTCGTGTCGCCTCGATCTTCCCCGACACCGCGCCCTGCTTGCGTCTCGTCTCGACCCTTCTGGCCGAGTGCGGCGAAGACTGGATGACCGGCAAAATCTATCTCAACTTGAAAGACCGATCTCACCATCCCAATGGAATCGCCCGGTAATGTTTACAGAAAGGAAGTTGCACAATCCGACAGATGCCCGGCGCCGTGCCCTTCAATCAATCGCGCGGCCCGCGTGCAACCTGCGGCGGCACCTTGCGTGATGGCCCGGACCGGCATGCCAGACGCGCCCGCGGCCAAATGTGGCCCGGTGCCGTGCCCCCTTTTGCAAGGCCCGTGGCCTGATCGCCGCCCCCGACCCCCGCGGCGCGCGGATGAGCCTTGACGTGGCCGGCACCAGTCGTCGGCCATTCGCGACCGGGCCCGCC
>JACQYA010000074.1 GCA_016208425.1 Betaproteobacteria bacterium | reverse complement strand
TGGGCAATCTCAAGACGAGCCTCGCCAGCACTTATCATGCCTTTGCCTTCAAAAAATACGGGGCACGCTATCTGGCTGAAGCCGCCTACCGCTTTAATCGGCGCTTCCGGCTCGACACCTTGCCACTACGGCTTTTGATCGATACCATTGCCTGCCCTCCCCACACAGAATCCTGGCTCAGGGGGCAAACTGAAGAATCTTGCTAATCAGGAAATCAATTGCCCTCGTGCTTGCCTAGCTGAAGATTTGGCAATGGAGAAAGCACTTGATTAATCGCTTCGGCAAGAACCAGATCGAGAACGACCTTTTTATCCTTCACTTCGCTCGTTACATACCAGGAAGCGGCACCGGACGCACCGATAGCAACAAAACTCCGGTATTTATCGCAATCCTTGTGCAAACACCATCCACGAGGGTCGCCAGTGAGCATTTTATTGAATCCGCCAGCCACTCCTGTTTGCTGTGACACCCACGTCAGAACGTCTGTTACGGAAACTACACTCATGACTGCCGCTACTGCACCAATCTGCCCCAAATTAATGTTTTGGTGCTGGTAATCGGGTCGACCCGGTTGAGGCGTTTCGCTCTGCTCAGCCAGCACACCCACTGAACCCTAAAGCTTTTCCTTGCCTGCCCCGTCAATCGTGAAGCTACCAAGAAATTTGAGAACGATATCTGCATCGGCCTCGGTATCGACAATCCGATAGCCGCGAACCGCGAGTTCGTCCCGTATGACACGGCTCAACTTGGGGCTGTCTTTAAATACGGTGTAAATCCTTTGCTCCGCTGTAATCGCAGGCAGCTTTCTCATTAGTTTCAACTGGCTGGCGATAGGCAGTTTTTCTGGCGTGCCGTCTTCTGCATACAGCAATTCCCCGTAAACAAAGGCTAGGGCCGGAAGCCATGCAATCAACATTTATTTACTGAGCATAATAATTATTTGCCCTAATTTGTATACGAATCAAGGCTTGTGCGTTGTCCTTGACATTCATTTCCAAGTCCGCGATAAATTCGGACAAGTCCATTTGGTCGAAGCGCAATGCAGCGAGCTGATCTGGAGTAAAGCCGGAACAGTCCGGGTTATTTGGTGTTCCCCTCGGTCTCAGCTTCGCCTTCTCCGGCGCCCTTCTTCATGACCTTGCCCTCGGCCGCCCTCTGTTTGCGCATTTCCTTCGGATCAGCGATCAACGGCCGATAAACTTCGACCCGATCCTTGTCGCGCAACGCCGCGTCGGGCTTGGCCAGCTTGGCGAAGACGCCGAGCTTGTTTTTTGCGAGGTCGATCTCGCTATACTTTTGCAATAACCCGGAAGCTTCGATTGCCTGGCGCACCGTCGCGCCCACCGGTAGCTTTAACGGAACGATTTCCTGTTTTTTTGGCAGGGCGTAGATCACTTCAACGCTCATTGTTTCAGACATCGGCGACTCCATAGACATGGTCGGCGCGTTTGACGAACGCGTCGACAAAGGTGCCGGCGATCTGGCCAAACACCGGGCCGATCACCTTCTCGAATACCTTGCTGGAAAACTCATAGGACAACTGGAACTCGATCTTGCACGCGCACTCGGCGAGCGGCTTGAAGCGCCAGAATCCTTCCAGGCGGCGGAAAGGCCCGTCGATCAGCTTGATGCTCATCCACAAGGGAATTTCTTTGTCGTTCTCGGTGGTGAAATGCGACTTGACGCTCAGATAATCGATATGGAGCGTCGCCACCGTCTTCCGCTCGTCGCGAAACTCCAGCCGCGTCTGGCTGCACCACGGCAAAAACTGCGGATAAGCCTCGACGCGGTCGACGAGATCGAACATCTGCCGCGCAGAACGTTCGATCAACACCGATTTTTCAACCAAGGCCATAAGCTCCCGCCGGTCGATCCTGTAGAATCGCGCATTCTAGCATTCCGCGCAATAAACCTCCGAGAGCACGGCGCCATGAGCATCATTGCCAACAAGAAAGCCTTTCACGACTATTTTATCGAAGAGAAATTCGAGGCCGGAATCGCGCTGCTGGGTTGGGAAGTCAAAGCGATACGCGCCGGCCGGGCAAACATCAAGGAATCCTATGTCGTGATCCGCTGCGGCGAGGTTTTCATCTTCGGCATGCACATCACCGCGCTGTCGGAAGCTTCCACGCACGTCCACCCCGATCCGATACGCACCCGCAAACTGCTGTTGCACGCCAAGCAGATCGACAAGCTGATCGGTCAGGTCGAACGTGCCGGTTATACGCTATTGCCGCTCGACCTGCACTACACGCGCGGCCGTATCAAGGTCGAAATTGGCTTGGCCAAGGGCAAAAAATTGCACGACAAACGCGAATCCGAGAAGGATCGCGACTGGGCGCGCGAAAAGGCGCGCCTAATGCGGGCCAAGGTTTAGCCAAACCCGTCTAACTGGCCGCAAAGAAGTCGCGCACGCGATCCATCCACGATTTGGCGCGGGGATTGTGGCGGGCGGCATGTTCGCGGCTGGACTCCTCCAGTTCCCGCAGCAGTTCCCTCTGGCGCTCGGTCAGATGCACCGGCGTTTCGACCACGACGTGACAGAGCAAATCGCCGTGGCTGTTGCTGCGCACGCCCTTGATTCCCTTGCCGCGCAGGCGAAAGATCTTCCCTGACTGGGTTTCGGCCGGGATCTTGATCTTGGCAACGGCATCCAGCGTCGGAATCTCGATCTCGCCGCCGAGCGCGGCGGTCGTGAAACTGATCGGCATTTCGCAGTGCAAGTCGTTCTGTTCGCGCTGGAAGACGGTGTGTTGCCTCAAATGGATCTGCACGTAGAGGTCGCCCGACGGGCCGCCGTTGATGCCGTGCTCGCCCTCGCCGGATAACCGGATGCGATCTCCCTCGTCGACCCCGGCCGGAATCTTGACGGCTAGCGTCTTGTGCTGCTTGACGCGACCCGCGCCGTGGCAACTGGCGCACGGTTCGGCGATGAAACGGCCGGTGCCGTGGCACTTCGGGCAAGTTTGTTGAATCGAAAAGAATCCTTGCTGCAAGCGAACCTGGCCGCTCCCCTGGCAGGTCGGGCAGGTTTTCGGTTGCGTCCCGGACTTTGCGCCCGAACCGCGGCAGGATTCGCATATTTCCATCGTTGGAATACGGATCTTGGTTTCGGTGCCGAACGCAGCCTGTTCGAGCGTGATTTCAAGGTTGTAGCGCAGATCGGCGCCGCGATAAATGTTTGAGCGCCCGCCACCGCCACCACGCCCGCCACCGAATATCTCGTCAAAAATGCCGCCGAAGGCCTCGGAAAAACCGCCGCCGCTGCCGCCGCCGCCCATCCCCGCTTGTGGATCGACGCCGGCATGGCCGTACTGGTCGTAGGCGGCGCGTTTTTGCGGGTCGGAAAGAATCTCGTAAGCTTCCTTGGCTTCCTTGAAGTGCTCCTCGGCCTTGGGGTTGTCCGGGTTGCGGTCGGGGTGGTGCTTCATGGCCAGCTTGCGGTAGGCCTTCTTGATTTCTTCGTCGGGCGCGTCGCGATTGACGCCGAGAATGTCGTAAAAGTCGCGTTTAGCCATGGATTTCTTAGCGTTGAAGGGGGGAGCGAGGCGGGATTATACGCCCCACCCATTAAGGCCACTGCCTATTCACATCTCTAGCCACCCGTGACGGCACCGGCAACCCGTCGCGGATGGTCTGAAAGGCAAATCATTTCTTGTCTTTGACTTCGGTAAACTCCGCGTCGACGACATCGCCTTCGTCTTTCTTGCTCTCGCCCGAAGCGCCAGCGCTACCTGTACCGGCGGCACCCCCGGCGCCGCCGGCCTGCTGCGCCTGCTGCTTGGCATACACCTTTTCGCCGAGCTTCTGCGCCGCCGCGCCGAGCGCTTCGCTTTTGGCCTTGATGGCGTCGAGGTCGTTGCCGCGAATAGCTTCTTCCGCTTCCTTGATGGCGGCTTCGATGACGGCTTTTTCCTCGCCGGAGAGTTCCGCGCCGTATTCGGTCAGCGACTTCTTCACCATGTGAATGACGCCATCGCACTGATTCCGGCCATCGGCCAACTCGCGCGCCTTTCTATCGTCTTCGGCATGTTCCTCGGCATCACGCACCATGCGCTGGACTTCTTCCTCGGAAAGACCGGAAGACGCCTGAATCTTGATCTTGTTTTCCTTGCCCGTCGCCTTGTCCCTGGCCGAAACATGCAGGATGCCGTTCGCGTCGATGTCGAAAGTGACCTCGATCTGCGGCATGCCGCGCGGCGCGGGTGGAATGTCCGAGAGATTGAACTGACCCAGGCTCTTGTTGCCCGAGGCGACTTCGCGCTCGCCCTGAAGAACATGGATGGTCACCGCCGACTGGTTGTCGTCGGCGGTCGAGAAGACTTGGCCGGCCTTGGTCGGGATCGTGGTGTTCTTCTGGATCAGCTTGGTCATGACGCCGCCCAGTGTTTCGATGCCGAGCGACAGCGGGGTCACGTCGAGCAGCAGCACATCCTTGACTTCGCCCTGCAGCACGCCGCCCTGAATCGCGGCGCCCACGGCGACGGCTTCATCCGGGTTGACGTCGCGACGCGGCTCCTGGCCGAAGAACTCCTTGACCTTGTCCTGCACCTTGGGCATGCGGCTCTGGCCGCCGACCAGAATCACGTCGTTGATGTCGGTGATCTTGCAGCCGGCATCCTTCAACGCGATACGGCAGGGCGCGATGGTGCGTTCGATCAGCTCATCGACCAGCGACTCGAACTTGGCGCGCGTGATCTTCAGCGCCAGATGCTTCGGGCCGGAGGCGTCGGCGGTGATGTAAGGCAGGTTGATTTCGGTCTGCTGGCCGGACGACAGCTCGATCTTGGCCTTTTCGGCGGCGTCCTTCAGGCGTTGCAGCGCCAGCACGTCGGCCTTCAGGTTGACGCCGGACTCCTTCTTGAACTCTTCGATGATGTAGTCGATCAGGCGCTGGTCGAAATCTTCGCCGCCGAGGAAGGTGTCGCCGTTGGTGGCCAGCACTTCGAACTGGTGCTCACCGTCGATTTCGGCGATTTCGATGATCGAAACGTCGAAGGTGCCGCCGCCCAAGTCATAGACGGCGATCTTCTTGTCGCCCTGCTTCTTGTCCATGCCGAACGCCAGCGCGGCGGCGGTCGGCTCGTTGATGATGCGCTTGACTTCGAGGCCGGCGATACGCCCGGCGTCCTTGGTGGCCTGGCGCTGGCTGTCGTTGAAGTAGGCGGGAACGGTGATGACCGCTTCGGTCACTTCTTCGCCGAGATAGTCTTCCGCCGTCTTCTTCATCTTGCGCAGCACTTCGGCCGAAACCTGCGGCGGCGCGATCTTGTTGCCGCGCACTTCGACCCAGGCGTCGCCATTGTCGGCCTTGAGGATCTTGTAGGGCATCAGCGAGATGTCCTTCTGCACTTCCTTTTCCTCGAAGCGACGGCCGATCAGGCGCTTGACGGCGTACAGCGTGTTCTTCGGATTGGTCACGGCCTGGCGCTTGGCCGGCGCGCCGCACAGGATCTCGCCATCCTCGGCGTAAGCGACGATAGACGGCGTGGTGCGTGCACCCTCGGAGTTTTCGATGACCTTCGGCTTGCCGCCTTCCATGACGGCGACACAGGAATTGGTCGTGCCCAGGTCGATACCGATGATTTTGCCCATATCATGATCCTTTCAATAATTCGCTGATTCGTTAGTAAGCGGAATGCCTTGCACAGAACCCAGATGGGGTTCATCGACCTCTTTTCAAGTCTTCGCCTGCGCGACAACGACCAGCGCCGGACGCAAGACACGGTCGGCCAGCAGACAACCCTTCTGCAGGACGGTGACGACCGTGTTCGGCTCCTGGTCGGACGGCACCATGCTGATTGCTTGATGGCGATGCGGGTCGAATTTCTCGCCGACCGGGTTGATTTCGCTCAGGTTCGATTTCTCGAAAGCGGCGTTCAGTTGCTTGAGCGTCAGCTCGGTGCCCGAACGCAGGCTGTCGACGCTCATCGCCTCGACCGCCAGCGCGGCTTCAAGGCTGTCTTTCACGGCCAGCAATTCGCCGGCGAAGCGCTCGACGGCATATTTCGACGCCTTGGCGATATCCTCCTGGGCGCGTCGCCGCACGTTTTCTGTTTCCGCTTTGGCGCGCAGCCACGCATCGTGGTGCTCCTCCGCGTTTTGTTCGGCCTGGCGCAACGTTTCTTCTAGGCTAGGCATGATATCTACCGGCGTGGAGTGTGCTTCCGGGGCTTCTGGCGCCACATCGGCGGCAACGGTTGCTTTCTCTGTCTCGTGCATGATCGGTGGTCTCCCAAAAAACTTTGGCTAAATGGGGATGATTTTCCCGATTTCAAGCCTTCGCCCGGCTTGCCATGAAAAATTTCGTTGCCGGAACCCGTTCTGCTACGATTCGACACCGTGGATGGCTGTTCGCGGGAAGCGTTGGGAAATGGGTGAGAAGATCGGCAAATACGAGGTGATCCGCCTGCTCGGCAGAGGCGCGACGGCCACCGTCCATCTCGCCCGCGATCCGGATTCCGGCCGCGAGGTGGCGATCAAGCTGATGCGCTTCGGGCGGGAAAAGACGGCGATGTCGAGGCGCCTGATGAAGCTCTTTCAGACCGAAGATGCCATCGGCCGGCGTTTGGATCATCCGAATATCGTGAAGATTCACGATGCGGCGATCGAGGCAGACCAAGCCTACATCATCATGGAGTACATCGACGGCACGCCGCTCGACAAGTTCTGCGCCATCGACAGCCTGCTGCCGATGCATCGGGTGATCGGCATCATTTTCAAGTGCTGCCTGGCTCTCGACTATGCGTTCCGCCAGGGCATCGTGCATCGCGACATCAAACCGGCGAATATCCTGATCGACGCGAACGACAACCCCAAAATCACCGACTTCGGGCTGGCGATCAACCTCAACAAAGACACGAATGTAGACTCGACCTTCGTGATGGGTGTCGGATCGCCGGCCTATATGTCGCCGGAGCAGATCAAGAATTACCCGCTGAACCAGAAAACCGATCTTTACTCGCTGGGGGTACTGCTCTTCCAACTGCTCACCGGGCGGCTGCCGTTCCGCGCCAACAACCCGGCGACGCTGGTCTACAAGATCATCAACATGGATCCGCCGTCGGTCTGCGCGCTCAGCCCGAACCTGCCGGAAGGCCTCGATCCTGTCGTGCGCAGGGCTCTGGAAAAAGATCTTTACAGCCGCTATCGCAACGGCGCCGAGTTCGCCAAGGATCTGTCGACTGTCCGCTACCAGATTCTGGAGGACGACGAACCCGAAATACACACCTCCCATTTCAAGAAGCTGCGCAAGCTCGCCTTCTTTATCGATTTTGAAGACATCGAGTTGTGGGAAGTGTTGCGTGTCAGCGTCTGGCGCGAAATCGCCGGAATGACGACCCTGATTAACGAGGGCGAGAGCGGCTCGACGTTTGGCGTCATCGTCAGTGGATCGGTGGAAATATCGGGCGGCGGCAAGGTGATTTGCCGCCTTGGCGCCGGCGAGGTGATCGGCGAAATGGCGTTTCTTCACCCGACCGACAAGACGCGCCGCTCGACGGTCGTAACCCTTGAGAAAACGCTGTTTCTCGAAATCAACACACCGGCGCTGGAACTGGGTTCCGACGAGGTGCGCGAGCGTTTCGACAAGGTGTTGGTGACCAAGGTGATCGCTCGCCTGCGCGACGCAAACAAGGTTCTTGCCAATCTCGGCGAACCGGCGGTGCAGGGAAGCCAGAACGCGATTTTCAGCGCCGAGATCGTACCGCCGCTGGAACTTCTTTAGCGGCTTTAGACTTTAAAACGGCCGACCGTCTGCTGCAACCCGCTGGCCAGCGATTCTAGCGACTGGGCGGCCGTCGCCGTCCGCTCGACATCGGCATTGTTTTGGCGCGCCATGCTGGCGATCGCCTCGATGTTGTCCGCCACTTCACGGCTGACGCGGCGCTGCTCGTCGGTCGCTACGGCGATGGCGTCCAGCCCGCGGCCGACCTCGCTAACCGAACCGTTCGTCGCCTCCAGGATACTGGCGACGCTGTTGACCGTTTTCTGGCTTGACGCGATATAGCCCAAACCTTCGTCGATCGCATTCCTGACATTGATCGACTGGGCAGACAGCGTATCGGTGATGGCGTCGATTTCGCTGGCCGAGCGCGCCGATTTTTCGGCCAGCTTGCGCACCTCGTCGGCGACGACCGCAAAACCGCGCCCGGCCTCTCCGGCGCGCGCCGCTTCGATGGCCGCGTTGAGCGCCAGCAGATTGGTTTGTTCGGCGATGCCTTTGACTTCCTGGGTCATCTTGTTGATGGCCTCGGTGTTGCGGACAAAATCGTTGACCGATTCGGACATCAGATTGACGGCCTGTTCGACACTACGCATTTCGCTTTGGAACTGTCCGAGACTGCGGTTGCCTTCCCCCGCGCGGCGCAGGCTATCCTGCGACTGCTGGTGCACATGTTCCGTGCTTTGCGAGATCGATTCGATGCTGCCGACCATGTTTTCGACAGCCGACGCGGCAAATTCCGATTTCTCGCTTTGCTGCAGCGAGCTGTTGGTGACACGTATCGCGGCGGCGGAAAGTTCGTGGGATTTCGCCGTGACTTCGGCCGCCGAGGCGCCGACCTGGCGCACCAGGCCGCTGAAATTCTCCATCATCTCGTTGAAAATGCCCGCCGTCTGGCCGATCTCGTCCTTGCTGCGAATCGATAACCGCCGTGTCAGATCGCCCTCGCCGCGCGCGATGTCCCTCAACCCGTCCTTCAGCTCCTCCAGCGGTTGCGTGACGAAGCTGCGGGTGAAAAAATAGATGACAAAAAGCAGCAGCAAGCTGACGCCGGCTGCCGTCATCGCGATCTTAAGGCGGAAGCTGCTGACTTCCTGCTCGACCGAATCGAGCGAAATCTTCATGCTGACGACGCCGAGGACGGTGCCTTCCGGCACCTGGTGGCAAACGATGCAATCCTTGCCGAGGTAGTTCTTGGCCGCCCGCGTCGGGTTGACCACCCGGAGAAAAGCGCCCCTGTCGTCGGACTCGACCGACACATACGGCTCGGCATTGTCCATGACCTGCTTTTCGACGGCGTCGAGGACGCGGGTAGCCTTAGTATCCGGGCCGTAGAGCTTGACCACCGCCTCGCTGCGGGCGACGTGCAGATCCTTGATGATCGACAGCTGTTTGATCTGGTCGAGGAACACTTCGCGCTGGCCGACCGTGCCGGTAATCATCATCCCGGTCAATCCGGCCATCGTCATTTCGTGGATGCTCTGCGCGAAATCCTTGGCCTGGCTGATCGCCGTATCGCGGTTGACCTGGCTTTGCCAGACGATCATCCCGCTCCACACGATCACCAGCACAAACCAGATCGCGGCCGTGAGCCGCACCCAGATCTTCAGATTGCCCACAGATTGCCCATTGCTACAAAACTCCCAGGTAACGATACCCGGCTTTTCGCCCCGCCACCCGGCATCGGCGGGAAGGTCAAACCGTCAGATCGATTTGCTGCATTGTGCCAGCCTTCCCGTCTTCCTGCAAAAAGATTCCGCTCGACCTGATCTGGCCCAAAAGCGCGTTGCTGCTGTCTTTCAGATCGAAAGGCGTCGCTACGCGCGCCAGGGCAAGCGCGCCGACATTCGCCTCGCGCAAGGTCGCCAGCTTGTCTTTGCCCGCGCCGTCTTTCGTCCACACGCGCAGCTGGTCGTACGCGGTATCGCTCTCGTCGATCCAGCCGTTACGGTCGGAATCGAGCGCCGAAAGCTCGGCGAAGCCGTCGCCGCTACCCGCGCCGAACAGCTCGCCGCCATTGTCGATTTTGCCGTTCCCGTTGCGGTCGAACGCCAAAAAACCGCTGCCGCCGGCGACAAAGTTGATGTCTTCCGCTTTTCCGTCGGAGTTCAGATCAAACTTGAAACGCTGGCTGGAGAGTTGTGCGGCCGTCCCCCCGAAATTGAGCACCAGCGGGTCTTTCTTCTGCCGGGCATCGCCCAGGCGGATGCTGGTGTCGGATTCTTCGTGATAGCTGCGCGCCATCGAAAGCGATAGCGAAAACTGTATTTCCTTGCCATCGGCCGTACGCACCACGCCCGACGCCGCGAAACTGGTTTGCTCGACCTCGCTGTAGGACTCGTGCCGATCATATTCGACACCGTAACCGGCGTTTTGCGGCACGGCGGGCGCCTGTCCCGATTGCGGCAGCGCCTGAACCCCGGAAGCCGGCGCCTCGGACGGAATTTCGGCGGCATCGAAAACCTTGACATCCTTGCCGGTCAACATCGCCACCATGGCCTTGATCAGGCGCAGCATGGGATCTTTTTCGGCCGCATCGAACCCCTGCTGGATCGCGTTCGCCCCGCTCGCCTCGCTCGATTGCGCCGCTTTGCCGGCATCCGAAATTTGCACTTCCGGGGGGCGCAAGCTCACCCTCCCGTCGTCTTCAAAATCCGGCCGCCGGTTGCCGGCCCAGGCGCGAAGCGATTCGCGAACTTCGTGGTGTTGCATTTTCGCGTGTGCCGAGTCCATCTGTAGCGCGGCGCTGGCAATTTTCATGGCGTTCCCCTTAACTTGCCGAGAATTCCCGGCAAAGCAGTTAACGGCACAAAACGCCGGAGTCTTTAGCGCGGCCTGAAATTTCTCAAGCGTGGCTTTGTATCCAGCGCACCAGGCTGGGCGCATCCATCGCCCCGGGCTGGCGCGCGACTTCCCTGCCGTGCTTGAAAACGGCCAGCGTCGGAATGCTGCGGATCGCGAAGCGGGCGGCGAGTGCTTGCGCCGCCTCGGTATCGACCTTGACCAGCCGGAAATGGGGTTCCAGCATCGCGGCGGCCTGCGCGAAAGCGGGCGCCATCGCCCGGCAGGGGGCGCACCACGGCGCCCAGAAGTCGACGACGACCGGCAAATCGCTGCGGTCGACGTGACGGTCGAAGCTCGCCGCATCGAGCTCCAGCGGCTGGCCGGTAAACAGCGCGGATTTGCATTGGCCGCAGACCGGTTTTTGCGCCAGGCGCCCGGCGGGCACGCGGTTGGCGGTGTGGCAATGCGGGCAGACGACTTGCAGCACGTTCGGCATCAGGTGGCTCCAGATAATTAGACAAGCCTAATATAGGAACGCTGCCGCCTATTTCAAGAGTGGGCGCCGAGCGATCGGGCGCGCTGCGCGCCCGCCTCCGGGTCGACCGCGACGGGCGGCGCCCGGGTGGGCCAGCCCTGCAAGTGCGTGCTCGCGATGTCGGCCAGCGCGCGGATCCAGTCGTCCCGCTCGTTCAGGCACGGAATGTAATGGAACTCCCGCCCGCCCGCCGCGATAAACTCGCGCCTGCCCTCAACCGCGATTTCCTCCAGAGTTTCCAGACAATCCGCCGGAAAGCCCGGACAGATCGCGTCGACGCGGCGGATGCCCTGCCGGCCGAGCGCCACCAGCGTCTGGGCGGTATAGGGTTGCAGCCATTCGGTGCGGCCGAAGCGCGACTGAAAACAGATCTGGGCTTCCCCCTCCGCCAAATTCAACGCCTCGGCCAGCAGACGCCCGGTCTTCTGGCACTCGCAGAAATAGGGGTCGCCCTTGTCGAGCGTGTAACGCGGCAACCCGTGAAAACTCATGATCAGACGATAGGCATCGCCGGGATGCCCGTTGGCCCGCCAATGCTCCCGAACGCTCGCCGCCAGAGCATCGATGTAGCCCGGATGATCGGGAAAGCTGCGCACGCCCCGCATCTCGGGCTGGTTGCGGACGCTTTGCGCCCAGGCGTAAGCCGCATCGAAGGCGGTGGCGGTAGTGCTTGCCGAATATTGCGGATAGAGCGGCAGCAGCAGGATGCGCGTACACCCCTCCGCTTTCAGGCGCGCCAGCGTGGCCGGAAGTGAAGGCTGGCCGTAGCGCATCGCATGATCGACCACGACGTGGTGCCCCGCTTCCCCAAGAAAGCCGCGCAGCAGCTTGGTCTGGCGCTCGGTATGCACTTTGAGCGGAGAGCCTTCGGCAGTCCACACGGCGGCGTATTTTTCGGCCGATTTCTTCGGGCGGACGTTCAGAATCACGCCGTTGAGGATCAGCCACCAAACCGGGCGCGGTATCTCGATGACGCGCGGGTCGGAGAGAAACTCCTTGAGGTAACGGCGCAGCGCGCCGCCGGTCGGCGCTTCCGGCGTGCCCAGATTGATGAGCAGGACGGCAGTTTGTGCCGGCGAACCGTGGCGGAACGCGGGTTCGGGCAGAAAACGCGACATCAGGAATTGCCCTGGTAGGTGAGCGCCGATGAGAGCAACTTGGCCGTGATGTCGACGATGGGAATCACGCGCTCGTAGGCCATGCGCGTCGGGCCGATCACTCCGACCGAACCGACGATCTGGCCGTTGACCTCGTAAGGTGCGGTCACGACACTGCATTCGTCGAGCGGCGCCAGACCCGACTCGCCGCCGATGAAAATTTGCACCCCGTCGGCGCGGTGCGATATATCGAGCAACTGCATCAGCGAGGTACGCTGTTCAAAAAGATCGAACAACTCGCGCAGGCGCTTCATGTTAGACGATAGCTCCTCGACCTCCAGCAGGTTGCGCTCGCCAGAAATGACATACTGGTTGTCGGCCCGGTTCATCGCCTCGTCGCCGGCGGCCAGCGCCGCCGCCATCAAACCCTGCAAGTCGCCGCGCAATTTCAGGAGATCTTCTTTGACGCGGCCGCGAATCTGCTCGAAATCGTGGCCGATAAAATACTGGTTGAGGGTGTTCGTCGCCGTAACCAGCTCCGGCGGCGAATAGGGGCGCTCGGTAAACAGGATGCGGTTTTGCACATCGCCGTCGGTGGTGACGAGGATCAGCAGGATGCGTTTCTCGGACAGGCTGACAAACTCGATTTGCTGGATCTTGGGCGCCTTGCGGCGCGGCGTCAGCACGATGCCGGCAAAATGGGTCAGACCCGAAAGCAGGTGGGAAGCGTTGGCGATCAGTTGCTGCGGCTGCGACGGATGAAGCCGCACCTCGATAGCGCTGATCTTCTCCTTCTCCAGCGGCTGCATGGTGAGCAAGCTGTCGACAAAAAAACGATAACCGCGCGCCGTCGGCACCCGGCCCGCCGAGGTATGCGGGCTGGCGATAAACCCCAGGTCTTCGAGGTCGGCCATCACGTTGCGCACGGTGGCGGCCGACAGGTCGAGACCCGAAAACTTCGACAGCGCGCGCGACCCCACGGGTTGGCCTTCCGCGATATAGCGTTCGACCAGCGTCTTGAGCAGGGTGCGCGAGCGTTCGTCCAGCATGGCGCTGATTCTACCTATTTAGCGCCGGGCGCTCCATTCATTGTCGGAACCGCCGGTGAAACAAAGGCCAGAAAGCGGCGGCGATAGTGGCGATGCCTTCGACCAGCTTTTCGACGAAGAATTCTTTCGGGCTGGCGTAACCACGGGCGCGGCGCTCGATTTCCTCGCGGTACGAGGCGGTCTGCCGGTCGATGTCGAGAATTGAGGTCACTGATGTTACGCAGTCGTTCCCTGCTAAAGTACGCTGATGAAAAGAGATGATCTGGATTTATATACGGACTATTTGTTGAGTACCTTTGGTGCGGCCACGGCGGCGGGGGCTATCGGCGATGGTCGATGGGGAGGTGGACCATGACCGGGTCACCCGGTTTTTATCGGCGCAAGAATACACGTCCAAAGATCTATGGCGGCAGGTCAAACCGACAATCCGGTCGATAGAGCGGAAGAATGGCGTGCTGATTTTTGACG
>JACQYA010000084.1 GCA_016208425.1 Betaproteobacteria bacterium | reverse complement strand
GGCGCAGCAGCTCGGCTACCTCTGTCGGTTCGGTGACGCTCGCGTAGTGCGTCACGACAACAGGCTCCAGCGCGCCGCGTAGATCAGCAGCAATGTCGCGTTCGGCCCGCCCGGTTGCAATGGCATACCTGAGCACCTGCCCGCAGTCCTGTAGCGCCCTGTGCGCCGTCTCGATAGCGCCGCGCGCCTCTATCTTGCGGATTACTGCCAGCAATTCCATCGGCTTGATTCCGGCGACTGCCTTCTTGCCGATGGTCGGGAAAATGTCACGCTCGAATCGGCGCAGCAGGCGTTCGGCGTAGGCAGGTACCCACGATGCTTTTTTCTTGTCGCACCACTCACGCGTCACGGCCTCGAAGCTGTTGACCGCACGCAGGGCGCGTTCGGCCTTCGCTTCCTTGCGATGTTCCCCAGGGTCAATGCCATCGGCCAACAGCTTGCGCGCGGCGTCTCTGCGTGCTCTGGCGTCCTTCAGGCTCACATCGGGATAGATGCCGATAGAAAGCATTTTCGCCTTGCCGTCGAAGCGGTAACGGAATCGCCACCATTTACCGCCTGTCGGTTGAATCAGCATCGTCAAACCCTCGCCGTCCGCTATGGAGCGCGGCTTATCGGTGGGTTTCGCGTTCTTCGCCCCTGCATCAGTTAGCGCCATTTGTGTGTAACCCCTTCGTGTGTAACCCGACTTACGCGCAAAGCTACACACATAATCGCCGGATGTCTTTGGACGATATTACACACAGCAGGACACAAAATGCAATAAAAAACCCGCACTTAGGCGGGTTCTCTGGGTGCTGCCGGACTGCTCTGGATTGGTTTTTGGTCCCCTCGACAGGAATCGAACCTGTATCCCACGCTTAGGAGGCATGTGCACTATCCATTGTGCTACGAGGGGGTGGAGGGGGCGTATTGTAGCCCTTGCACGGGCGTCCGGCAAAATTGCGGGGCGGGTCGAATCGCCCGGTGCCGCGCGGGGTAAAATTAAAAGATTCTTCCCTGGGTCGACACCTCAAGGCACCGGGCCGGAATCGCCTCCACCACCCTACCGGAAAACGACACGCCCACATGCCGCATCTGATTCTCTCCGACGCCTCTCTCGCCTTCGGCCACGTGCCGCTTCTCGACCACGCCGATTTCCAGCTCGATCCGGGCGAGCGCGTGGCGCTCATCGGGCGCAACGGGACGGGCAAAACATCGCTGCTCCGCGCCCTGGCCGGAGTCGGCGGGCTGGACGACGGCAAGGTCTGGCAAGACCCAGGCATCCGCGTCGCCTACGTGTCGCAGGAGCCGCCGTTTGCCGCCGAGCTGACGGTGTTCGAGACGGTCGTCGCCGGCATGGGCGAACTTTCCGCCCTGCTCGCCGACTATCACGCCGTGTCGCACGCGCTGGGCGAGCCGGACGCCGATCACGAGCCGCTGCTGGAGCGCATGCACGACCTGCAAACCGAGCTGGAGGCGCGCCATGCCTGGTCGTTCGAGGCGCAGGCGGAAAAGGTCATCCAGCGCTTCTCGCTCGACCCCGACGCGCGCGTCGGCACCCTGTCCGGCGGCCAGAAGAAGCGTCTGGCGCTGGCTCAGGCGCTGGCCATTTCGCCCGACCTGCTGCTGCTCGACGAGCCGACCAACCATCTGGACATCGCGACCATCGAATGGCTGGAAGAAATGTTGATGTCGTCCGGCGTCACCTTGCTGTTCATCACGCACGACCGGTGTTTTCTCGACCGCGTGGCGACGCGCATCGTCGAGCTGGATCGCGGGCGCCTGCTTTCCTGTCCCGGCAACTTCAGCGAATACCTGAGCAAGAAGGAAGGCATGCTGCACGACGAGGCGTGCTGCGTCTCGAACAACTGCGCCGCGACCGTGCCGCGCGCCGCGAGCGGCAGGGCAAGGTCGAACTGGCGCTGGATTCCGGAGACAAGAGCGGCAAGCTGGTCGCCGAGCTTGAGCATGTGAGTAAGCGCTTCGCCGACAAGACCGTCGTGCGCGACTTCTCCTGCCGCCTGCAGCGCGGCGACAAGATCGGCCTGATCGGCCCGAACGGCGCCGGCAAGACGACGCTGCTGCGCCTGATTCTCGGCGAACTCGCGCCCGATTCCGGGACGGTGCGCCTGGGCACCAAGATCGAGGTCGCCTACTTCGACCAGTTCCGCACGCAGCTCGATGAAGAGGCGGCGCTGGTCGACGTGATTTCGCCGGGTTCGGACTTTGTCGAGATCGGCAACTCGAAGAAGCACGTCATCGGCTATCTCGAAGACTTCCTGTTCGCGCCGCAGCGCGCGCGTTCGCCGGTCAAGTCGCTGTCTGGCGGCGAGCGCAACCGCTTGCTGCTGGCCCGCCTGTTCGCTCGTCCGGCCAACGTGCTGGTGCTCGACGAGCCGACCAACGATCTCGATATCGAAACGCTGGAACTGCTCGAACAACTGCTGCAGGACTACGCCGGAACGATCTTCCTGGTCAGCCACGACCGCGCTTTCATCGACAACGTGGTGACGCAAACCATCGCCGCCGAGGGCGACGGTGTGTGGCGCGAGTACGCCGGCGGCTATCAGGACTGGGCCGACTACCAGGCCGGCCGGCGCAAGGAGGAAGCGGTGCAGGCGAGCGCCGCCAAGCGCGACGAATCCCGCAACGACGCCCGCCCGCCGGAAAACGCGAAGCCGAACAAGCCCAAAGGCGGCGCCGGTAAATTGAACTACAAGGACGCGCAGGAACTCGAAGCTTTGCCCAAACGCATCGAAGCGCTCGAAGCCGAGCAGCAATCGTTGGGCGCCCGGCTCGAAGACCCGGCGCTATACCGGTCGCAGCCGCAGGAAGCGCAAGGCCTGGCGGCGCGTCTGGCGGAAATCGACGGCGAGCTGCTGGTCTTGCTGGAGCGCTGGGAAGCGCTGGAAGCGCGTGCCGGCGCTTGATGTCGGGTATTTGCCGAAGGGGTGGAAAACTCGCCCACTCCACCGGACTGGCCGCCCGGGACGCATCGACGATAGAATATTTTGCCCCCATGCCGAGGAATAACCATGAGACATCTCACCCCGATTGAAGCCCAGGCGTTTTTGAAGGAAACGCCCGATGCGCTGTTCGTCGACGTGCGTAGCGAAATCGAATACCTGTTTGTCGGGCATCCGCCCGGCATCGAGCATATCTCCTGGACCGACTTTCCCGACTGGGAGATCAATGCCGATTTTGTGCATCATGTGAAACGGCTGACCGCCGGACGGCTCGACCGGCCGGTGATGTTGCTCTGCCGCAGCGGCTACCGCTCGGTCGACGCCGGCAACGTGCTGGAGGCGGCGGGATTTACCGACATTCTCAACGTTCTGCACGGCTTCGAGGGCGACCGCGACGAGCACCACCATCGCAACACCAAGAACGGCTGGCGCGTCGACGGCCTGCCTTGGGAACAGAGTTAGGGGAGCCGCCGTCAGCGCCCCCTTGCAGCGCGGCTACCCCCCGGCCGCGCTGGCTTGGAGCGTCTGGGGTCTGGGCGCCCTGCTCTATCTGATCGGGTTTTACCAGCGCGTGGCGCCGGCGGTCATCACCGACCGGCTGATGAACGAGTTCTCGATGGGCGCGGCCGCGCTCGGTAATCTCTCCGCCTTCTATTTCTACTCGTATGTCGCGATGCAGATCCCGACCGGCATCCTCGCCGACCGCTGGGGCGCGCGTCGCCTGCTCACCGTCGGCGCCGGGGTGGCGGCGGTTGGCACCGCGCTTTTCGCCTTCTCGCCGACCCTGTGGTGGGCAAACGCCGGGCGGCTGCTGATCGGCGCCTCGGTCGCCGTGGCCTTCGTTTCGATGCTCAAACTCGCCACGCACTGGTTCGCGCCGCGCCAGTTTGCGCTCGCCTCGGGTCTGGCGCTGCTCTGCGGCGTGGTCGGCGGCGTCATTGCCGGCGTGCCGCTACGCATGTTGGTGGAGTCCTTCGGCTGGCGCCCGGTGATGGCCGTTTCGGCGGCGCTCACCGCCTTGCTCTGTGTCGCGATCTGGCTGCGCGTCCGCGACGACCCCTCGGAGATCGGCTACCAGAGCCATTCTCCGGGCCATGCCCCAGGCGCCCGGCACGGCTCTATCCGGCGCGGGGTGGCGGAAGTGCTCGCTTACCGCAACACCTGGATATTGCTGGTGACGCCGGTCGGCATCGCCGGCGCCGTGCTGACGTTTGCCGGGCTATGGGGCGTTCCCTACCTGCGCCAGGTGCACGGGATGGACACCAAGGCGGCGGCGGCCGTCACCTCGGCCCTGCTCATCGCCTGGGCGTTCGGCGGGCCGCTGCTCGGCGCGTTGTCGGAGCGCACCGGGCGGCGCAAGCCGCTCTATGTGACCACCACGCTGGCTGCCCTGCTCGGTTGGGCGGCCATCGTTTTCGTCCCGCTTTCCGTCGGGTGGCTGGTCGTCGCGCTGGTGTTGACCGGCTTTGTTTCCGGCAACCTGATTATCGGTTTTGCATTCGCCAAGGAATCGGTGCCGGCGCGTTTGATGGGCACCGCATCCGGCGTCTGCAACATGGGGCCGCTGCTCGGCGGCATGCTGCTGCAACCCGGCGTCGGCTGGATTCTCGACCGCAACTGGCCGGGCGGCGTGGCCGATGGCGCGCGCATTTACGACGCGGCCGCCTATCAGGCCGGATTCGGCCTGATGTTCGGCGCGGTCGCGCTGTCCTTGTCGCTGATCCTGTTTGCCGAAGAAACCTTCTGCCGGCAGACGGTCTGACGCTACCCTGGCGTCGTTTGCAGCCGGTGCAGCCGCCAGGCGATCAGCGAGCCGGCCAGCGCGACCGTTCCCAGCGCGCTCCACGCCAGACCCCAGGCCAGCCGTGCCGATCCGCCGGCATTGTCGAGAACGACCCCGAACAACCACGGGCTGAGCGCGCCCATCCCGAAGCCGAGTATCGAGCGCAACGAATACCCGCCGCACGCCGCCAGCGCGCTGCTGCCGACCAGGCCGAGCGCATAGCCGAGCGAAGCGGCGGCTATGTAGGCGCCCATCGCCCGGCCGCGCGTGGACGACGGAAAGCGTTCGGCGATCAGCGTCAGGCCGGGAACGTAGGAACCTCCGGCACATAGACCGGCCAGCCCGTAAAACAGAACGGCCGAACGAAAATCCTGCGCCCCCAGCGCAAAAAGCACGGCCGTCGCGCAGGCGGCGTAACCCATGCCGATAAAGGTGCGCTTCGCGCCGTAGCGCCCGGACAACAGGCTGGCAACGACCAGCGAGACGATATAGCCCAGGTGCCACGCCGACTGGACAGCCCCCGCCTGGCCCGCCGACATGCCCCACGCCGGCCGCAGCAGGGGGATCAGCGCCGCGTAGGCGGTGCCGATCACCCCGAAACCCATGCGGCTCAGGCAGAACAACAGGAGCCAGCGCGTATCGCCCGTTTCCTTCACCGTGCTTTCACCGTTCGCTCACCGCTCCAGCCGCCACAACCCGCGCGACATGACTTCCTTCTCGGCGGTATGGATTTTATTGTCGCGCTTCAAATCGTCGACGATTCTGCGCAGCACGGGCCGTGCGGCGTTTTCCTGCATTCCCGGTTTGAGGCGCGGGTCGTAGAGCATCTTGAGCAGCAGCCAGTCCAGCCCGGACAGATAGACATCGGTCGACAGGTCGTTGAAAACCGAAGGGAAAACCTTGACCGAATCGTTCGGCAGGCCGAGCACCTGGGCCAGTTCCTCGACCATGCAGGCGACCAGTTTGCCCTGCGCCCTCGCGCGGTCGACCGGAATAATCACCACCGCGCGAAATATCGTGCTGTCGGCTTTGGTGGCGAAAATGCCCAAACAAACGCTTTCGCGAAAGAACTTTTCGCGCTGCGTGGCCGATTGCCAGCCGAAGTAGTTCAGCAAGTCGTCCTTCAACTGATTTTCGGTGGACAGCACGATGAGGGTGTTCGCCGTTTGCTGGCGCTCCGCCGGCTTGATCGTCAGGCCGGTGATTTCCGACAGTTGCTCGAAATGCGTGCGTATCAGGCGGTCGTGCAGTTCCTGGTCGGCAACGCGGTGGATGACGAAATAATGGATGGGCGACATCCACTTGCGTAGCGTGCTCTTTTGCCCCGCATGTTCGTTGTTCAACGCAATGTCGACAAAACTGTCGACCAGGTAAGCGGGCGCTTGCCAGTGGGCCGAACAACAAACATCCGCCGCCGGCGAGGGCGGGCAAAAGCCGGAGAGCAGCAGCCCGCAGAAGGCCAGCGCGCACCTGCACTCCGGTAGCAGAACGGGGCGGAGCATGGGCGCCGGTTAGCGGTTGCCCGCCGTGGAATTTGGCGCCGGCGCCGGAACGCCGTAACGCGCCGTCGCAGCCATCCCCTGCTGCGGCGAAAAAGCGGCCGGCGGATCGCCGGCGTAGAAGCGGAACGGGATCGACACCGTGCCCAATCCCTCCGGCGTGCGTCTGAGCTGCGAGACGGCAAAATGCAGGTGCGGGCTGGACGAATAGCCGGTGTTGCCGGACAGCCCGATCGTCGCGCCGGCCACCACGCGCTGGCCGGGAGCGACGAAAACGCCGTTCGCCGCCAGGTGGCCGTAAGTCGCCAGTGTGCCGTCGCCGTGCTGGATGCGGATCGAGTTGGCTTTGCGCAGCATGTCGGGCGTCTGCCCGCCTTCGCTGTTGCTGCCCTCGGCTTTCACGACGACGCCGTCGCGCGCGGCGACGACAGGCGTCCCGACCGGCATCGGAAAATCCACCGCATAGGCGCTGCCCGGTTCGTTGTGCGTGACGATCTTGCCGCCGGCGGCCTGGCTGATGCGGAAGGTTTTGCCGTCCAGAAACGGCAAACGGTACAGTGCGCCGGAGTCCGGCTGCGCGTCCAAGTCGCCGGGAAGCGCTTTCGACTGCACCTGGAACGTGTATTTCGCCCCCGCCACGGCGGGCCGGGACCGGCCCAGCGTCAGCTCGCCGTGCGGCGGCACCACGGCAAAAACGGGCCAGGACGTGTCGCTATGCACGTTTTCGGCATGTTTGATCGAGGCCATCACCGACACCGGGGCGATGCCCCGGTTGCTGGCGACGATACGGTGGCCGGCGCCTTCGCGTTCCGTGTAGACGGTGACGGGCTGATAGACGGCGGGGGCGGCGGACGCCCGGCCCGGCGGCGTGTCGTCCGCCCGCAGGTCGCACAAGAATCCGAGGCAGAGCAGAACGCCCGGAAGCCAGCGGCCCGCTGGCTTGTAGGAGCGGGCGAATTTCCCGCCTATCACGCGATGGGCGCCCATCGCGGGCAAGCCCGCTCCCACACGACCCGCGGAATATCTTTGGCCCGCCATGGCGCCAAGCCCGCGAAACCCGCCGGTTTCGCCGCTCATTTCGCCCCCCTCCGGCCGCGCGCCGTCTCCAGGTGCCCGCAGAGCTGCTCGGTGCCGTCGAGCAGGCGCGGCGTGTGGCGCTGGATCAGGTCGGGCGGCACAAAAAACAGGTTGTCGCGGGCGACCGCCGCCATCGATGTCCAGCGCTTCCAGTCGTCGAGCCAGTCCGGCCGCGAATCGTTCATGCCGCTGGCGACGATGGCTTCGGGGTTGGCGGCAACGACGCTTTCCACGGTGACGGTCGGCGCCATCAGCGGCAGCGCGGCAAAAACGTTTTCGCCGCCGCAGACCTTGATCGCGTCGGCGATGATCTGCTGGCTGCCGATGGTCATCAGCGGCTGTTTCCAGATCTGGTAAAAGGTTCGGACTTTGGGTTTTCCCGCGTAGCGGCCGCGCAGGTCTTCCAGGCGCTCGCGGAAGCGTGCCGCCGCCGCCTGGCCTTGCCCGGCCCGGCCGCTCAGTTGGCCGTAACGTTCGAGCGTGCGCGCGATGTCGTCGATGCGGTTCGGTTGCGAGAGGTAAACCGGCAGCCCGAGCGCGCGCAGTTTGTCCACCTGCGCCGCCGCGTTGCCGCTTTGCCAGCCGATCACCAGATCGGGCTTGAGCGCCGCGACGGCTTCCAGGTCGAGGCGCGAATAACCGCCGACGCGCCGGATCTGCCGGGCCGCGTCGGGATAATCGCTGTAGTCGACGGCACCGACGATCAGCGGCCCCGCCCCCACGGCAAACAGCACCTCGGTGACGTGCGGGGCGAGGCTGACGATGCGTTGGGCCGGGCGGGCGAGGCGCAGCATTGCCCCGCTGTCGTCGGTGACGGCGATTTCGGCGCGGGCGAGGCCGGTGGCGACGAGCGCCAATAAGCCGCCCGTTTGAATCCAGCGGCTGTAGGAGCGGGCTTGCCCGCGATTTGCGGCACCTGCACGGAAGCGCCCAATCGCGGGCAAGCCCGCTCCTACCCCACCCTCCGAATCTCGTCGGCTTTTTGCTTCGCACGGTATCGGCATCCGGTTTTCCATTCTTTCAGGGCATTGCGCAGACGCAGGCGGAGGCTTGTCCCAGCCCCGCCTGCGCCTCAGCCAGCCGCCGGGAAACTGCCCCGCCCAGCGCAAAGCCAACCCGACAATTCCCAGTAATAGGCTGCATCGATTCGTTTCCCGACAGATCGAGGTCGAACCGGATGGAGAAGCTGAGATTGGCATCCGCAGGAGCGGGCTTGCCCGCGATTGACGACTTGTCCATAAAAACCTCAGACCACGGTCTACACAATTCCGAACAGGGGCTACTTCTTGCCGTAAGTGCTGTCGTGCCCGGACGCGATGGTCAGCAGTCGAATGAAATCGCCATCGCGGTAAGCGGTGGCCCAGCGTGGCTGCGTGATGCGCAGGGAATAGACGGCGTCAATCCCGGCGGGCGGTTTGAAACTGACGATCTTTTCCCATTTCAAACCGTTATCCCGATAGACCGGATTCCACGTCATCTGCCGCAGTCTGCCGAGCATGTCCAGCGCGGCATGGCGATCCGGCTTTTGCAGCGCCAACAAGTTCTCTTGAAACACCGGGTTGTTGAGGTCGAGCCTGGCCGGTGCATCGGGATCAGACGCGACCATTCAACGTTTCCAGTATGGCATCCGTAGCGCATCGGCCGACGGGTTGGCTTGCGCCCAGGCCAAGGCGTTTTGCAGATCGGCGGCGGCTTGCGGCTGATGCAGCCAGCGCTCGTTGTCCGGCACGACGGTGACGGTTCGCACCAGCCATACGCCCGGCTCCCGCTCTTCCACCCGCACTTGCCGACCGGCAAACTGTTTGCCCAGCGAGATTTGCCCGTTTGCGCCCATCACCTTCACGCCGGATTTGCTTGTCATGACTACCATAGCGGACTCCCGATTAACGACACCTATTGCACCAATGCACTATAGCACCGCATTAAAGTCACGCACCCGTTGTGGAGTGGCCTTGGCCGCGATTGGGCGCTTCCGTGCTAAGACCACGGTTTACGCAATTCTAATTCTTGTATATGACCAAACAATAGGTGGTTTGAAAATTCCCGGTATTGACGTGCGCCAATGATGCGCGTAATTTATGCGCATCAAACGCAAAGGATCTTGCCATGCCATCCACCAAAAAAGCCGCCAATCTCAGTATCAACGCCACTTTGCTGGAAGAGGCGCGCGCCTGTAAGATCAACCTGTCGCAGACGCTGGAGACCGCGCTGACCGCCGAACTCAAGAAGGAAAAGGGGCGTCGCTGGCTGGAGGAGAACCGTGCCGCCATCGAAGCCTACAACCGCGAGATCGCCGAACATGGCCTGTGGAGCGATGGCCTGAGACGGTTCTAATGGCGCAGTTCGACGTTTATCAAAACCCCAATCCCGACAGCCGGATCCGCGTCCCTTTTTTGGTTGCGCTCTCCAGCGACCTCTTGGGTGTGTTCGATGCAACGGTCGTGGCGCCATTGCGGCTCAAATCCGACCCCGGCGTTATCCCCGTCTTGCGACTGAACCCGGTCATCATGATTGACGGCAGGGAATATATTCTGCGGCCACAAGAGATCGCCGCCATCGCCACGCACAGCCTGAAACATGAAATTGCCAACCTCTCCGCCGAACGCGACAAAATCCTCGCCGCGCTTGATTTTCTCTTCACCGGGTTTTAGGGCAAAAGAAATAGGGAGCCACGGCTTACGGGCACTTCTATAAATACCTCATTCCGGGCTTGACCCGGAATCCAGTGGTGCACCTCTGGATTCCGGCCCGCGCGGGAATGGTGCGAAAACGGGGTTTCCATCGCCGACGAACAGAGTCGGCCACCCATCACAGCGGAACGCAGGCAAAAGCGCCGGTGCCGGTATTGCCCTCAAATATCCAGCCTTGCGCCTTCATTTGCTCCCAAACATTGCGGTTGTTGGTATAGCGGTGGTTCGGCGCACCGCTCATCCCGTTGTTGTACAGGCAATACAGCGTCGTGGTGTCCGTCGCGCAGTTGCCGATCATGTCCGGTAGTTGCAGGAAGAACGCATCCGCTTCATACGCCCAGACCGCCCCCGCCTTGAGCGACTCGCACTCGTCCGGATACGGCGTGTAGAAATGCGAGCTCTTGGGCGCGAACGCGGTGCTGAAGAAACGGCAGACCGGATACAGACCCGGCCCGGCCACGGTTTTAACCGGGAAGGCTACCCCGCCGCGACCGGCGGGCGAAACGCTGGTAGCTGGTGTTCCAGAGACCAAACGCGGCCGGAGAAGCGCGGTTCGATGTTCTGTTCGAGGGGACAGCCGTGTTCCCGAATTTGTGGCGCGATAACAACACGCCCATAGGGTTGTCGTAGTGGCGTTTGCCCGCGTGAAATTTGTGTTCAAAGCCCGTGTTTGCTTGGGTTCCGGGTGCGGGTCTATGACTTTGGTCAGGGGTTGACTCCCGCCGCTTTTCTGCCCTAGAGTCCGATCAAATAATTCCGCAACGTCGGCAGGGTCTTAATGCCCAAAGCTGAGCGAAGAAACAGGGAGAAGAGCCGAGAACCGGCTTGACATGAACACCACAGGAACCACAACCCTGCCGAGCCGAGCCGAGCCGAGCCGAGCCGAGCCGAGCCGAGCCGAGCCGAGCCGAGCCGAGCCGAGCCGAGCCGAGCCGAGCCGAGCCGAGCCGCTAGCCGTCATATTCGTCCCAGCAATCCGCCGGGACACCTTCACGTTTCCAGCATGACAGCCGGGGCGCTTCGCCCCCCTGTAGGAGCGGGTTTACCCGCGATTGCAGCGCATCCAGGCGCACAGCCGCCCAATCGCCACCAAACATGTCCTGAGCAAAGCCGAAGGGGCAGCTCCCACAAGAGCGCCCCCCGCATCGGCCGCCCCTGTGCGGGCAGCGTAGCTCCGCCCGCAACAAGCCCGCTCGCTTCCCATTCACCGTCAATCGCGGCCAGTGCCAGTCCCCGCGCTTCGTCCCCGAATCGTCGAGACATGCCATGAACACCGCGCTTTTAACCTGCGCCTGCCGCCGCAAGCCCCGCCCCCTACCCGACGCCCCCTTTTCGCCTACGCCTACCCGGAGTTTCGCCATGCGCCATCCGTTCACTACCCTCCTGGCGGTATGGTCAGCGACCCTGACCTTGCCCGCATCATTGCTGCGGCCACTGCTTGCCGTTTTCAGGAGTGTCAACAACCGGGATTCGCTCCCTACCGCAAAAAACAGCAAACCGGCCTGCGGGTCAGTTGGGCTGGCATTGATGGCCGCCACCATTTTCTCAGCCCCGGCGACGGCCGCTACGGTCGACGCGGTCGAGTACTACCACGCGGGATTCGGCCATTACTTCATGACCGGGGACGCCGCCGAGGCCGCAGCGATCGACGCCGGGAAAGTTTCAGGTTGGGTGCGTACCGGGCAGACATTCAAAGTGCACTCGACCCAGGAAGCGGGCGACAGTACCGTGTGCCGGTTCTTCAGCACCACCTTCGCGCCGAAAAGCTCCCACTTCTACACGCCTGCCGTTGCCGAGTGCGATCTCGTCAAAACCAATCCCAACTGGCTGTACGAAGGAACGGCGTTTTACCTTCAAACGCCGTCGGCGTCCGGCGCTTGCCCGGCCGGGGCGAAAATGGTCTACCGCCTTTACAACAACGGAAGCGGCGGCGCCCCCAACCATCGTTACACCGCCAGCATTGCGATTCGTAACCAGATGATTGGCTCGGGCTGGATTCCCGAGGGGGTTGGGGATGGGGTGAGTTTTTGCGCGGGCGATGCCGCATTGATACCCGGCCCAAATGAAGTGCTCATTTCCGGGCGTGCCGCCAAAGGCAAGATACTGAACGCGGGGCTTCGCGCCACACAAATCATCAACGGGCAACTCAGCGGTACGCAGAAAGACGTTGTACTGGGTTCGGCGGGGGACTTCGCGGTCGTCATGCCCAAGGGCGTGCTGCTCCTGCAAGTGATTCCGCAAGCGAATTCGACCACTCAGGACGAGGCAACGGGACTGGCCGTTGTGCTGCCACCGGAGTTCAAGCTTCGTGCGGCGGCCGACCTGACCGATTCGACCACCTCAAACGTGAGTTTTTGAACATCACGCCATTCTCGGAGGTTGGTGTCGCACTGGCCGAAAAGAGCGGCGGATTGACGGCTGCAAACATCAACATGGCGAACAGCGGCATCGCCAATATTCTCGGCTTTGACCACTTGAGCACCAAGCCGATTCAATCGAGCGATACGGCAGAGCTTGCTACCGCCACCGCGAATGAAAAGAAGTTGTCGCTGCTGAACGCGGCCGTATCGAACATGGCCGCGACAGACGCATTGGGCTGTGGTGTACAGGCTTCCTATGGGCAAGCGATTAACTGCACCGTATCCCGATTGGCGGATCAATTCCAGATGAACAGCACCGCTTCCGATTCGGCAGGGGCGACGATTCAGGGCCAAACGAAGTCAGTGGGTTCGACGATGGTGACGCTCGGTGGCATTGCCTATCAAGCGTTGTTGGGGGGTGTTGCCAATGTGGCTTCGGCTACTACGGCTCTGGTCAACACCTCTGTTGAGATAGTCCAGAGCGGGATTGCATTCGAAGTGAGTGCATCCCATTATGCGCTTAGTACTTATTCTGGCGCCATAAATGCTGCCGGGGGTGTCATTGGGGGCGCCATATTCAACTCTCAAAGGCAGAAGGCTTGGGAGGACAGAGGTGGCTCCATTCAGCTGGACAGAATTCCGATTTTCTTAAGTGATATCTCTGCCGGGTTTTAAGCCGCCGCGGCGAGCGGTGACTTGCTGAGGTTGAAGTAAGCCGTGTCTGGTGTGTTTCCGTCAAGCGTTGAATG
>JACQYA010000083.1 GCA_016208425.1 Betaproteobacteria bacterium | reverse complement strand
TATAACCGGAAACGACAGCATCCGGCTCCGGGATACCTGTCGCCAACACAGTGCTTGGGGAGCTGGATCAGCAAACAGCATCAGGGAAAACTGGTAGCGTGAAATCTACCCTATGGCAGACGAAAAACCGAGGGAACTTCACTTCTTTGGGAGTCTGTTTTTTTGGACACCGAAGAATTTTATCGCCATAGCCTACCTGCGAATGTCCAAACTCAAGCAGCTACCCGCACCCCCCGTCTGTTTCCGCCATCCCCTATGCGCTCGGCCGCACCATTCATGTTCGCCGAAATCAACTTCCACACGAAAGGGCATAGAGCCCTTTGTATCTCGTCCCCCAACCTGCTAACCGGTCCAGCAATTGCCTCACGCCGTCCCACCCACCGTCAGCCCGTCGATGCGTAGCGTCGGCTGGCCGACGCCGACCGGCACGCTCTGGCCTTCTTTGCCGCAGGTGCCGACGCCGGGGTCGAGGCGCATGTCGTTGCCGATCATCGAAACCTGGTTCATCGCGTCGGGGCCGCTACCGATCAGCGTGGCGCCCTTGACCGGACTCGTCACTTTGCCGTCTTCGATCAGGTAGGCTTCAGACATCGAAAAGACAAACTTGCCGTTGGTGATGTCGACCTGGCCGCCGCCGAAGTTGACGGCGTAGATGCCTTTCTTCACCGATTTGATGATTTCCTCGGGACTCTTGTCGCCGGCCAGCATCGTGGTATTGGTCATGCGCGGCAGCGGCAGGTGGGCAAAGGACTCGCGCCGGCCGTTGCCGGTCGGAGCAACGCCCATCAGGCGCGCATTCAGACTGTCTTGCATGTAACCCTTAAGGATTCCGTCTTCGATGAGCACGGTGCGCTGCGTCGGGTTGCCTTCGTCGTCGATGTTCAGCGAGCCACGACGATCCGGGATCGTCCCGTCGTCGACCACGGTAACCCCCTTGGAAGCGACACGACTACCGATGCGCCCGGCGAAGGTGGAACTGCCCTTGCGGTTGAAATCGCCCTCCAGCCCGTGACCGACGGCCTCGTGCAGCAGGATGCCGGGCCAGCCGGAACCGAGCACCACGGTCATCGTGCCGGCCGGCGCCGGGCGGGCGTCGAGATTGACCACTGCCTGATGCACCGCCTCGCGGGCGTAGCGGCGCAGCACATCGTCGTTGAAATAACCGTAATCGCTGCGCTGCCCGCCACCGGACGAGCCTTGTTCGCGTTTGCCGCCCTCGCCTTCGACGATGACGGTGATCGAAACGCGCACCAGCGGCCGGATGTCTGCCGCCAGCCGGCCATCGCTCCCGGCGACCAACACCACCTCGTACTCACCGGCCAGATGCGCCATGACCTGCGCGACGCGCGAATCTTCGGCCCGGGCGTAGGATTCCAGCCGTTCGAGCAACTTCACCTTGGCCGCCGCATCGAGCGACGCCAGCGGATCCTGCGGCACATACAGGGCGTGTCCACTCCTTTGTGCAGCCGCCACATTGGCTTTGATTCGCCGCTGCTGGCCAACCGCCGCAATCGCACGCACTGCCGAAGCCGCGTCGCCCAGCGCCAGCGGGCTGATGTCGTCCGAGTAGGCAAAGGCCGTCTTCTCGCCTGCCAGCGCACGCACGCCAACGCCTTGGTCAATGTTGAAGCTACCCGACTTGACGATACCCTCCTCCAGACTCCACGCTTCCGAACGGCTGTACTGAAAGTAAAGATCGGCGTAATCGACATCGTGCGCCATGATTTTGCCGAATACTTTGGTCAGGTCGGCAACGTCGAGGCCGAAAGGAGTGAGCAGGGTCTTTTTGGCCTGCACGAGTAGCAATTGAGCTTTTGCAGTCATTGGTTTTCCGTTTTTTGGCAATTCAAAAAATTACATCACCCGATGCCCGAGTGCCGGCAGGCTGGCGCGCACTTCAGCGATACGGTCATGGTCGAGTTCACCAATCACGACGCCCGGCCCCTTCAGTTTGCGGTCGAGGATCGTGCCCCAAGGATCGATCAGCATGCTGTCGCCGTGCGTTTCGCGACCGTTTTCGTGCCGTCCGCCCTGCGCCACGGCCAACACGTAGCACTGGTTTTCGATGGCGCGCGCGCGCAGCAATATTTCCCAGTGCGCCCGTCCCGTCGTTTCGGTGAAGGCGGCGGGGATCACCAATAAGTCTGTGACACCGAGCGCGCGATAAAGCTCCGGGAAGCGGATGTCGTAGCAAATCGAGAGGCCGACACGGCCGAACGGCGTGTCGAAGGCGACCGGCCGGTGGCCGGCTTCTATCGTCGCGCTCTCGTTGTAATGCTCGTTGCCCTTCTGGAAGTCGAACAGGTGGATCTTGTCGTAGCGTGCCACGCGCTCACCCTGCAGATTGTAGGCGACGGTTGAATTGAGCACCTTGTCGGGATCGGCGCCGAGCAGCGGAATCGAGCCGCCGATCAGCCAGACGCCATGTTTGCGCGCCGCTCTCGCAAGAAAGGTCTGGATCGGCCCGCCGCCACCCTGCGATCCGTCGCGCTCGCGCACGTCGAGCTTGTCGCGATCATTCAGCCCCATGATCGGGAAGTACTCGGGCAGCGCCACCAACTGCGCGCCCTGCAGGGCTGCGTCGGCGATCAGTTGGGCTGCGACGCGCAAATTCTCCTCGACACGCGGCGTCGAAATCATCTGTAGCGCGGCGATGCGGGCGTTGCTCGGTTTACTGAGCGGAGTCATAAGCGCTTCCCGTCGGATTGGAGAGATTCGGCAAGCGTGGCACGGGGTTGGCGGGGCGTTCAAGCCGCGACAGTTTTTCGACCTTCGGATCGTCCCAAGTGCCGGTCACCAGATAATCGAAACCGAACATCTGATTCAGCGGATTTTGCAGGATCTTGTGGGCGATCAGGGTGGCGACGCCGGCCAGCGGGTTGACCAGCGCCAGGCCAAAAGCCGCCGTACCGCCCAAATCGGGCTGTACGTTGACGTTCAGGCGCTCGGTTTCGTGTTGCAGATCGGTCTCGCCGCGTATTACGATGCGCGCCGCCGGGCCGTCGATTTGCAGGCGATCGGTGCGCATCGTTCCGTTCTGCAAGCTCAGGTTGCCGGCAATGCTGTCAAAAGCAAAACCGTCACTGAAAACATCGCGAAAATCGAGCCCGATGCGTCGCGGCAAAGCTTGCAGGCTAATCAGGCCGAGCAGTTTGCCGGCGCCGGGGTCGAGCTTGGCGAACTGCCCCCTGGCCGCTTCCACCTTCATCTCGCCGCCCAGCGACGGGTAGTCGAGACCGGCCGGCTGACCATTCCAGGCGATCTTTCCTTCCATCGTCGCCGTGCCGCCACGCACGGCGCCGGTGTAACCAAGACGATCCAGCAGTTTTCCAATGTCGTTGCTGTCCAGCCTGAAATCGAGCCGCGTGCGGTGGTTTCCGCCGGCCATCTGCCATTGCCCGTTGCCGGTCAGACTGCCATAGGGATTCGTCAACAGGATCTTGTCGAGCAACCAAACCTGTCCGTCATTGCGCGCCTGAAGTTCAAGGCGGCCGAAACGACGCTTTCCGATAGAAAAATCGTCCGCCACAATGTCCAGCGCCGGCAATTCCTCGATCGCTTCGGCCGGTTGACCGCTGCCCGCGCCAGCCGGAGATTCGTGCACCAACCGCTTCATGCGCGCCGTCAGCTTGCCGCGCCCGGTAGTTTCCCACTGCAACTCGCCGCTCGCTTCGCGCGAGGCCAGGCGAATCTGCCAGAGCGAGGCCGTTGCCGAGGCCGCGAGGTCGACATCGGTATAAGGTCGCCCGAGCAGGACAACGGAATCCGCCTTCAGATTGACGGCGGTGATGGGCAAGCCGGCGCTCGCTTGTCCGGCATCGCTTCCCTTGCCGGCGTGAGCGCTCGCCGCCTTGGCGCGCAACGCCTGTCGCCAATAATCGACATCCACGCGCTTGGCGGTCACTCCCAAGGTCACGCCGCGTTCGGGCATTTCCAGCGGCCGACCGAGCGCGATCGCGCCGCGCTCCGGCACATAGTCCTCGCCGCGTTTTCGCCTGACCATCTGCAATGCCAGGACGCCGCCCAGCCGTGCCTCGATCTGGTCGCGCACGAGCGTTTCGCCGCCGCGTTGCACCACATTCGGCAGAAAAATCTTCTCGACATGCAAAGGCATCGCCTCATCGGCACTCTTGTTGAACGGCTCGGGCAGCGACGAGGTCAAGCCGACGAGACTGGAGTCCAGCGTCAGGTCGGCGCTGCGCTTCTTGACGCGCACTTCGCCGCGAAATTTCACCACACCGGACAATTTTCCGAAGACCGGCAAATCGGACTGCCGGGCAAACTGGGCCGCATTCAGCGAACCATCCGCCGTAATCGATACCCGGCCATCGCGCTGAGTTCCGCCTTTGATGACCAGCGGGCCATCGAAAAGTGTCGCCCTGATTTCGGGGATGCGCAAATCGCTGGCGCCGAACTGCACTATCCCGTTGACTTGCCGGAACGGCGGCAAAGCGGGATCAACGACGATTTCGTTGGCCAGCAAACGGTAGCTGCCATCGACCTTGGACTCCGCGATGCGTACCGGATCGAGCGGAATCTTCAGGCCGATATCGAGGCTACCGTCACCCGTTGCCCGCATGTCCTCGGTAAAGTGGTCGATACGGTCGCCGACCGGGCTTTGTTCGATAAAATTGAGAAATTCGGTCGTCGGCCCGACGACGCGCCCCTTGACCGCCAAGATCGTCACCGGCGCGTCGAAATCCGGGATGACGGCATGCGCGTGCTCGATTTGCGCACCCAGGATAGATCCCTTCTTCGCATCGACCACCATGCCGGCGCCCTCGAAACGCAGATCGCCGGCAATGCCCGTAATCGGCGGCCATCCATCCGCGTAGTCCAGCACCACGTCCCGCGCTTTGACGGTAACCAGGAATTGCCCGGTTTTCTTGTCGACGAAAGGAAAGTGCTTCAAATCGCCTTTGAGCACCAGCTTGGCGTTGCTCCCCGTTCCCGCTTTCAGCGCGTCGCGCAGCCAGTGGCGTGCCGTTGCGTTGACCGCGTGCGGCATGTAGCGCCAGACGGCGCGTCCGTCGCCGCGCGTCAACGCCGCCGTCAGGTCGATTACGCCGGGGCCATCGCCCGTGGCGCGGTAGTTCCCTTGCACGGACCCGGCAGCCTCCGGGCCGGCAAAATCGGCATGCTTCAAATCGACTTCGAGCAGGCCGTTCCTGACCTTCCACTTGGCCTGCGCGTTCAGCGTATCCAGCGCGATCACGGATTCTGGAAAGACGGCCGGCAGATCGAGGCTCGACCTGCGCGCTGCCAAAGTTACGCCGCCACCCTGTTCGCTGGCGTCGACCGCCCCCGAGAGACCAGCAAAACCGGGGAAATATCCCTGCGCCTTGAGCGCCAGATCATCGAATCTGGCTTTCAGGGAATAAACCTGCAATTTTTCGGCATCGCCGCGCCAGGTGACCCGCAAATCGCCTACCCGGCCGCGCGGTGTAAAACTCTTCAACAAACGGCGGGTATGGGCGTCGACCGGGAGATGCCCCGCCAGGCTTGCCAGCGCTTCCAGATTCAAGCTGCTGGCGGAAGCGTTGCCCGACACCGCGCCACCGGACTCGGGCTGCCACGTAATGTGAAAATCGGTCGGCTGAACCCGGATCGCCTCTTGGGCTTCGCTCGCGGAAGCGGCTTTTTGCGCACGGGTCGCCAGCCCGATGCGATGCCCGTCAAGTTCCATTCCCCGTTCCAAGAATTTGACGCCGATGCGCCCGGCCATGCTTTCGAGGTCGATTGCCGGCAGATCGCCGGCAAGACGCAGGCCGACATCCTGCAACGACAGATCGGCCGTAATTTCGCGCACGGCGCCGGCGGCAAAGCTCACCCACGCGCGCACCGCACCCCGACCGCGTGCGAGTTTTGCCGCCGGCGCCAACGGATAATCGACCCAGTTCCGCCAAACGGCCAGATCGGCATCGTCGACCTGCGCATACACCTGGCCCGTCCACGACTCGAACTCGTCCAGATCGCGGCCGCGGAAATCTCCGCGCAAGTCGATCGGCGAACGCATTCCGACTGACGGCGCCGCCGTCAGGCCAAAACGGTGGCGCGCCCCATCGTTGTCCAGACTGAAGTTCACGTCCTCCAGCACCAGGGGGGGCGCATCGCGCTGCTCGTCTTCCCAGACGACGGTCGCGCCGCGTATGCGTATCCGTCGTTGCGCCAATATCCATTCGGATGCACCAGCGCCGCTACTCTGCTGGCCGAGCGGAATGCCGGCGATGAAGATTCGCCCCCCGGCATCGCGGCGCAAGTGCAGCGTTGGTTCCTCGATGCGCAACAGCCTCAATTTGAGCTGGAAATGCGCTACCGACCACCAGGAAAGAATCGTTTCGACACGAGAAAAAGCCAGCGCCGGCCGTCCCTCCGCGTCGGCGATACGAACATCGAGCAAGGTCAGATCGGGGTTGATCCCCTCCCAGCTCGCCTCGATGCGCCCGACGCTCACCGCTTGCCCCAGACTTTGGCCGGCGATTCGCTCGATGTCGGCCCGGTAGCTCTCGATGTTCGGCAGGATGCTGTAGCGCAACAGCAAAACCAGCAGGACAAAGGCGAAGTAACACAGCCAGAACGCCCACACCAGCCCGAGCCAAAGACGGTGCGCCACCGGATGCGCAATAAACGGCACCAGGCGGTAAAAACGGTGATATAGCGCCGAACGCAGTTCGTTCTGGCGCATCAGAGACCGGTAGCCGGCGAGAAAGTTGTCCGATAGGTGCGCGGTGTCACTGATCTGTCGAATAAGGGGCGAAGGCGCCATTGTAACGGCTTTGCCAGTTTGAACAGGCGCCGGTTTGCCGGTTTCGGATCGCCGGCTACGCGCCGGCCGCAGGCAAAGAGCGTAAGATCACGCCGGTTTGCGCCTCAAGCATCCGAGATCGAAATGATTTTCCACCACAACTGCCCTGACGACGCTTCCGCAGTGCTTCCGTTGTGGCAACCTGCGGTCGCGCACAGTTGCTACCTGCGCCAACTGCTGAACACCCGCCCCGAGATCCGCGATTGGCTGATCGAGCACGCGGCCCAGCCCGTCGATTCAGACTTGATGCGGCGTTTTATCGACGGCGAGGCGCCGACCGGCGACGAGGGTCTGAAGCGCACCCTGCGCCGCCTGCGCCAGCGTGCGATGGCGGCGCTCATCGTGCGCGACGTGTGCGGCCTGGCGCCACTCGCGGAAGTGGTCGAAACAATGACACAGCTCGCCGATATCGCCACCAATTTTGCGCTCGACTTCGTCCATCGCCAGCTTGTCGCCCAGTACGGCGAACCGCTGGACCGGCAAGGGCTGCCACAACGCCTTCTGGTCGTCGGCATGGGCAAGCTCGGCGGACGCGAGCTGAACGTATCGTCTGATGTCGATTACATTTTTGTCTACCCCGAGACCGGGCAGACCTCCGGCCGCGCAGACGGCGGCGGCAGGATCGACACCTTCGATTTCTTCCTGCGCCTGGGCAAGCGCCTGATCGCCGCGCTGGGGGAGATCACCGGCGACGGCCAAGTGTTCCGCGTCGATATGCGGCTACGTCCGAACGGCGATTCCGGGCCGCTCGTCTGCTCGCTGGACGCACTAGAAAACTATTTCATCGCGCAAGGCCGCGAGTGGGAGCGCTACGCCTGGATCAAGGCGCGCGTGATGAACGAGGGAGATAACCGGCAGCCGGAGTGGGTAACCGCGCTCGAAAAAACCTCCCGGCCTTTCGTGTTCCGCAAGTATCTCGACTTCGGCGCGATCAACGCGATGCGCGATCTGCATGCCCAGATCCGGCGCGAGGTGGCGCGTAAAGACATGGCCGATCACATCAAGCTCGGTCCCGGCGGCATACGCGAAATCGAGTTCATCGCGCAGGTCTTCCAGCTCATTCGCGGTGGCCGCGATCCGGGCCTGCAGATCCGGCCGACGCTGAAAGTGCTCTCGCAACTGGTCAACCGCCGCCTGCTGCCCCCCGAAAGCGAGCAGGAACTGTCCGCCGCCTACCAGTTCCTGCGCCGGCTCGAACACCGGCTGCAATATACGAACGACGCGCAAACCCATAGGCTGCCGGAGAGCGCCGAGGATCGCGCACAGATCGCCCGATCGATGGGATGCGCGGGCTGGGACGCCTTCTTGCCCATGCTTGAAGGGCACCGCACCCGCGTCGCCCGCCATTTTGAGCAGGTTTTTTCCGACCCGGAAGAAGGCACGCACGCGCTGTCCGGCCTGTGGTTCGGCCAGACCGACGGCGCCGACGCGCTGGAACGCCTGCTAGCACTAGGCTTCGACCAGCCGCAAGCGATGCTCGAACGCCTGCATGCGTTCCGCCGGAGCGGCCGCTATCGACAACTGGCGGCGACCAGCCGCGAACGCCTGGATGCCCTCGGGCCGCGCCTGATCGACGCCGCTGCGGCAACGCCAGCACCCGACGCAACCTGGCAGCGCGGTCTCGATTTCCTTGAGGCAATCAGCCGGCGCGGCGCCTATCTTGCGCTGTTACAGCAGTATCCGCAGGCGCTGACCAAAGTTGCCGAAGTGATCTGCGCATCCTCCTGGGCAGCCGAATATCTCACCCGCCACCCGCTTTTGCTCGACGAGCTGCTTGATCCGCGCCTTTACGACGTGGCGGTTGACTGGCCCGCCTTTCGCAACGACGTTCGACAGCAGCTCACCCACAATCAGGGAGACACCGAGCGGGAGATGGACATCCTGCGCGAAGCGCACCACGCCCAAGTGTTTCGCCTGCTGGTGCAAGACATTGCCGGCCTGCAAACGCTGGAGCACCTCTCCGACCACCTTACCGAGCTGGCCGACATCATGCTCCAGACGACGCTAGCTCTGTGCTGGAACAAGCTGAAAAACCGTCACCGCGAGCAGCCGAAATTTGCCATCATCGGCTACGGCAAGCTGGGCGGCAAGGAACTCGGCTATGCCTCCGACCTTGACATCGTCTTCCTGCACGACGATCCCGAGCCCGGCGCCGGCGAACTGTACGCGCGGCTTGGTCAGCGTATCAACACCTGGCTGTCGAGCACGACGCCTTCCGGCATCCTGTTTGAAACCGACCTCCGCCTGCGCCCGAATGGAGACTCAGGAATGCTGGTCAGTTCCGTCGACAGCTTCCGCGATTACCAGTTGAATAATGCTTGGGTCTGGGAACACCAGGCGCTGACCCGGGCGCGCTTCTGCGCCGGCGACCCGAGCGTCGGCGCACAATTTGCCGCCGTTCGGGTCGAGATCCTGCGCCAGTCACGCGACTTGTCCAAACTCAAGGAAGAAGTGCTGACCATGCGCCAGCGCATGCTCGACAACCACGCCTCGAACAGCGAGCTTGAATTCGACATCAAGCAAGATCCGGGTGGCATCATCGACGTCGAGTTCATCGTCCAGTATCTGGTGCTCGGATACGCCCATATACACCCCGAGCTGTGCGGCAATCTCGGCAACATCGCGCTGCTCGGGATCGCCTCGGAACTTGGCCTGATCCCGTCCTGCCTCGCAGACCCGGCTCGCGATGCTTACCGCGAATATCGCCGGATACAGCACTCCAAGCGGCTGAACGGAAGCCCGAAAGCACGGGTTGACCGAACGCTGATCGCCGGTAGGATCGAAGAAGTGCGCGCGCTATGGCGTGAGGTATTCGACTAAAACCCCGTGACCAGAGGAGCGTAGTCCGCGTCATCCGCGCTCCTCGCGACCAAAATCGAAACTACCTCTTCAGACTGTCGCGAATCTCGCGCAGCAGCAGCACGTCCTCGGACGGCTCTGCCGGAGCAGCCGGTTCGGCAGCTTGCTCATTCTTCTTGAGCCGATTTACCTGCTTGATTATCATAAAAATAATGAAGGCCAAGATTATAAAATTCACAAGAATGGTAATAAAGCTACCGTAAGCGAAGACCGGAACATGAGCCTTCTTTAGGGCATCGAGCGTTTGCGCGGTATCCGGAGGCGCGGTTCCGAGCACGAGAAACATGCCCGAAAAATCGATCCTGCCGCCCATGATCCAGGCGGCGATAGGCATGAGCACATCAGCCACCATCGATTCGACAATCTTTCCAAAAGCCGCGCCAATAATTACGCCAACAGCGAGATCCATGACGTTGCCCTTGATTGAGAATTTTTTGAACTCCTGCATCATGCTCATGGCTCTGTCCTTTACAAGCAGTTGGAAAGGAGGGGGTTATACCACGATTTTCGGTATGGCGGTATGAATTTCCGCGCGATGCCGTGGCTGGAGGAAGGGGGCGGGTTCTGGCGGGCGATCGCGGCGATGGTGGGGGTTGCGCTGGGGCTGGCCGGGGTGTTCTGGCGCCGGCTGCTGCTGCGCTAGAGCTGCGGCCGGAAAGCGCGGAGCCCTCGCCGCCTGGGGGGCGGGAGGGTTCCGTGTTTTGGGGAGCCTGGCGGTGACCTACTTTCGCACACGGAAGTGCACTATCATCGGCGCGGCTTCGTTTCACGGTCCTGTTCGAGATGGGAAGGGGTGGGTCCGAAGCGC
>JACQYA010000082.1 GCA_016208425.1 Betaproteobacteria bacterium | reverse complement strand
TGTCGCTGCTTTCAAACTCGAATGTTTGAGCCTCTCCAACAAGCTCAACCCCTTCGCGCTTTGTCGCAAGCTACTCATCAACGCCTCTCGATCCGCCTATGAACAGCTTCAGTTGTTCCGAGCGACTGCGTAACATCAGTTCATTACATGAAAATAATACAAGGAGCGGCCTTGGCCGCGATACGGCGCCAATCGCGGCCAAGGCCGCTCCCACATAATTCCTGTTTCTAACGCGAATTGGAATTAGGGGGTGTGGGCGTTGTGCCTGACGGCACCGTATTGATTCCATTTCCGAATCATTCGTGACACGAAGATGAACCGCGGGCAGTGCTGTAGCTCGACAAGGCGAAGTCAGCACTTCGACAAAGTCACGGATGATTTGGAAATGGAATTACGCACACACCAGACGGCGCGGATGCACTTGGCCTTCGGCATCTGCCTCGGCCAGACCGAGCAAACGCCCTGCGCCATACACCCGGCAACGCCCGATTGGCGCACCACCATTCACTGCGTTGCCGTGCATGAAACGCGCCGCCGCCGCATCGTCCAGTATCACCGCCGGCAGGGTCTGCAGCAGCGTATCGGGCGGACGAAGGCAAGCGCCGCGCGCTTCCTCCGGTAGCGCCTGCAACTGCGCCAGGCTCACCGCATCGGCAACGTTCAGCGAACCTGCTCCGGTACGGCGCAGCGCCGTCAGATGCGCGCCGCAGCCCAAAGCGGCGCCGACATCCTCGGCCAGGGTACGGATGTAGGTGCCCTTGCTGCACACCACCCGCAGACGGCAGCGCTCGCGCCCGAAAGCGAGCAGCGTCAGTTCGTGGATGCTCACCTCGCGCGCCGCGCGCTCGACTGCTATGCCTTGACGCGCCAGTTCGTAAAGCGGTTTACCGTCGCGTTTGAGCGCCGAATACATCGGGGGAATCTGGCGGATGGAGCCACGAAAACGCGCCAGAGCCACCTCCAAATCGTCGCGGACAAAGTCGACCGGGCGAATTTCGAGGAGTGTCCCGTCCGCATCTCCGGTGTCGGTCGTCGCGCCGAACAGCAGATCGGCTTCGTAGGTCTTGTCGGCTTCGAGCAGGTCGGCGGAAAACTTGGTCGCTTCGCCGAAACAAAGCGGCAGCAATCCGCTCGCCAGCGGATCCAGCGTCCCCGTATGTCCGCCCTTGGCCGCCGAAAACAGGCGGCGCGCCGTTTGCAACGCCACATTCGAGGTCATGCCCGACGGCTTGTCGAGCAGCAGCACGCCGTCGACGCGCCGCCAACTGCGTTTTCCGCTCAAATCAATTTTCCGGGGTGCGGTCTGTGTGGTCGGATATTGCCAACGCTTCGGCGATCAATTTGGTCAGATCCGCGCCGCGTTCCAGCGATTGATCGAACACAAAGTGAAGCTGCGGCGTCGTGTGTATGCTGATTCGCTTGCCCAGCTCGCGGCGGAGGAAACCTGAGGCTTTCTGCAAACCGGTCAGTACCTCGGGCAATCCCTCGCTGCCCGCCAGGGTGCTGAAATACACCTTGGCGTGCGCATAGTCGGCCGTGACCTCGACATCGGTCAGGCTGATCATGCCGACGCGCGGATCCTTCAGCTCGGTGCGAAGCAGCTCCGCCAGCTCGCGGCGGATCTGCTCGGAAACCCGATCCTTGCGCGAGAATCCCCGGTTAGCGGTCACAGCGTCCGTGCGATTTCATGGATGTCGTAGACTTCGAGCTGATCGCCTTCCTCGTAGTCGTTGAAGTTCTTCAACGACAAGCCGCACTCGAAGCCGGACCGGACTTCCTTGACATCGTCCTTGAAGCGCTTGAGCGACTCGAACTCGCCCTCCCAGACGACAACATTGTTGCGCAGCAGGCGCGCGCGCGAAGTGCGCTTGACCAGACCTTCGAGCACGTAGCAGCCGGCAATCGTGCCGATCTTCGTCGCCCGGAATACCTGGCGAATCTCGACCATGCCGGTAATCTCTTCGCGTTTCTCCGGCGACAGCATGCCGGACAGCGCCGCCTTCACTTCATCCACCGCATCGTAAATGATGTTGTAGTAGCGGATATCGACCCCGAAGCTCTCGGCGGCCTTGCGCGCGCCCGCATCGGCGCGGGTATTGAAACCGATGATGACGGCCTTCGAGGCCTGCGCCAGATGTACGTCGGATTCGCTGATCGCACCGACCGCGCCGTGGATGACGTTGACCTTGACTTCGGCCGTCGACAGCTTTTGCAGAGCCTGTACCAGCGCTTCCTGCGACCCCTGCACGTCGGCCTTGATGATGAGCGGCAGCGTCTTGACTTCGGTTTCCGTCATCTGGTCGAGGATGGTCTCCAAGTTCGCCGCCTGCTTCTTCGCCAGCTTCACGTCGCGGAACTTGCCCTGACGGAAGAGCGCGATTTCGCGCGCCTTGCGCTCGTCGGCGAGCACCACCGCATCCTGCCCGGCGGCCGGCACGTCCGACAAACCGAGGATCTCGACCGGAATCGACGGCCCGGCTTCCTTGATCGCCTTGCCGTTCTCGTCCATCATCGCCCGCACGCGACCGAAAACTTGGCCGACCAGCAGCACGTCGCCCTGGCGCAGCGTGCCGGACTGAACCAGCAGCGTCGCCACCGGCCCGCGCCCCTTGTCGAGACGGGCTTCGATAATCAGACCCTTGGCGGGCGCTTCCTTCGGCGCCTTGAGTTCCAGCACTTCGGCCTGCAACAGCACGTTTTCCAGCAACTCGTCGATGCCCGCGCCGGTCTTCGCCGATACGGAAATGAATGGCGCATCGCCGCCGTACTCTTCCGGCACCACCTGCTCGGCCACCAGTTCCTGTTTGACGCGCTCGGGATTGGCGTCGGGCTTGTCGATCTTGTTCACCGCCACGATGATCGGCACACCGGCCGCCTTGGCGTGGTGGATGGCTTCCTTGGTCTGCGGCATCACGCCGTCGTCGGCGGCGACGACCAGGATGACGAGGTCGGTCGCCTTGGCGCCGCGCGCGCGCATCGCCGTAAACGCTTCGTGGCCCGGCGTGTCGAGGAAGGTGACCATGCCGCGCTCGGTCTCGACGTGGTACGCGCCGATATGCTGGGTGATGCCACCCGCTTCGCCCGAGGCGACGCGGGTGCGCCGGATGTAGTCGAGCAGCGACGTTTTGCCGTGGTCGACGTGACCCATGACGGTCACCACCGGCGCGCGCGGTTCCAGCGGCACGTCCTTGTGATCGACCGTATCGTCGAGGAAGGCATCCGGATCGTCGAGCTTGGCCGAAAACGCTTTGTGCCCCATTTCCTCGACGATAATCATCGCCGTTTCCTGGTCGAGCACCTGGTTGATGGTGACCATCGAGCCCATCTTCATCAGCGTCTTGATGACCTCCGTCGCCTTGACGGCCATCTTGTGCGCCAGTTCGGCCACCGAGATCGTCTCGGGAACATGCACTTCATGCACAATCGCTTCGGTCGGCGCCTGGAAGGAATGCTCTTCTTCCGCGCCCGCCACCCGGCCGTGCCGCTTGCCGTGCTTGTTGTCGCGCCATCCGGCGCCGCCGGTTGCGCCGCGTATCTTGAGGCCGGGGCGCTTGTTGGCGCCCTCGTTCTTCCACGGTGTTTTCTTCTCGGCGGCTTTTTTGTCGGTGGCTCCGGCTTTTGCCGCAGGCTTGTGCAAGGTCTTATCTTCGCTCGGCTTGTCGGAAGCGGTCTGCGCCGCGACCTGCTTGGCGGCTTCGGCCACCTTCGCGGCAACGGCTTTCTCTTCGGCCTCGCGCTTGACGCGCAGCAGATCGGCGCTGCGTTCCTGCTTCTCTCTGAATTCCTGTTCTTGGCGTGCGCGCAGTTCGGCGTGCCGGCGTTCCTCTTCGGCGCGCAAACGCTGCTGCTCTTCGCCGATGATAGATGCGCGTGTCACCACTTTCTTGGCGCCGGCCGGTTTTTCGACGGCGCGTTCCGGCGCTTTTTCCAGCACGGGTTCCGGTGTCGGAGCGACGGTCGGAGCCGGCGTCGGCGCAACTGTTGGCTCGGGAACCGCTTCTGCGGCCGGCGCCGGTATCTCCTGGACAGGCTCGGGCGTCGGCTTGACGGCTTCCGCCTCCGCGACGGGCTGAACCGTGGACGGTTGTGGCGCAGGCTCGGGCGCTCCCTTGGCTGCTCCTTCCGCCTGCGCTTCCGGCGTATCGCGCTTGACGAGAACGCGCTTCTTGCGCACCTCGACCTGCACCGTGCGCGATTTGCCCTGCGCGTCGTGCGCCTTGATTTCGCTGGTTTGCTTGCGCATCAGCGTGATCTTGGTTTTTCCGTCGGACTCGCCGTGCGAGCGACGCAAATATTCCAGCAACCTCGACTTGTCCTGTTCGGAAAGAAGGTCTTCTGCCGCGCCTTTCGCGACGCCGGCCTTTTGCAACTGCTCGAGCAGCGCGCCCGCCGGCATTTTCAGATCGGTGGCAAATTGGGCAACACTTGTTTGCGCCATGGTAGCTCCTCTTTTCTGCTTACTCGAACCAGTGCGCACGCGCCGTGGTAATCAATTGTTTGGCCCGTTCAGCATCGATACCGGTCATGTCGGTGAGTTCGTCGACGGCCAGATCGGCGAGGTCGTCGAGCGTCTTGACGCCGCCGCCCGCCAGCTTGGCGGCCAGCGCCTTGTCCATTCCTTCCAGCCCGATCAGATCCTCTGCCACGTCGTCGAGCTGCTCTTCGGTAGCAATCGCCTCGGTGAGCAGCACGTTACGGGCACGGTCGCGCAGCTCCTGAACCGTCGCCTCGTCGAAGGATTCGATTTCGAGCATTTCCTGGAGCGGGACGTAGGCGACTTCTTCCAGCGTCGAAAAGCCTTCCTCGATCAGGATGTCCGCCACCTCTTCATCGACATCGAGCTTTTCCATGAACAGCACGCGGATCGCCGCCGTTTCGGCTTCCGCCCGCGTCTGCGATTCTTCCTCGGTCATCAGGTTGATGTTCCAGCCGGTCATCTCGGACGCCAGACGGACATTCTGCCCGCCGCGACCGATGGCGATGGCCAGGTTGTCCTCATCGACCACCACGTCCATGCTGTGCTTATCTTCGTCGACGACGATGGAGCTGACTTCGGCCGGAGCCAGCGCGCCGATCACGAACTGCGCCGGGTCGGCCGACCACAGCACGATATCGACACGCTCGCCGGCCAGCTCGTTGGTCACCGCCGTCACGCGGGTGCCGCGCATGCCGACGCAGGTGCCGATCGGATCGACGCGCTGGTCGTTGGATTTGACGGCAATCTTCGCGCGCATGCCGGGGTCGCGCGCCGCCGCCTTGATTTCGAGCAGACCGTCGTCGACTTCGGGAACTTCCAGCTCGAACAGCTTGATGATGAATTCCGGCGCCGTGCGCGACAGGATCAGTTGCGGGCCGCGAGCGGCGCGGTCGATGCGCAGCAGGTAAGCCTTGACGCGGTCGCCGACGCGCAGGTTTTCGCGCGGGATCATCTGGTCGCGCGGCAGCAGCGCCTCGATCTTGCCGGCTTCGACGATCGCGTTGCCGCGCTCCATGCGCTTGATGGTGCCGGTCACCAGATGCTCCTTGCGCTCCAGGAAGTCGTTCAGGATCTGCTCGCGCTCGGCGTCGCGGATCTTCTGCAGGATCACCTGCTTGGCCGCCTGTGCGCCGATCCGGCCGAAATCGATCGGCTCCAGCGTTTCTTCCAAGCAATCGCCGATCTCGACTTCGGCGTCCTGCTTCTGGGCTTCGGACAAGGGGATCTGCGAATACTCGTTCACGAAGGTTTCTTCGCCGACGACTTCCCAACGGCGGAAACTCTCGTAGTCGCCGGTTTCGCGGTCGACGACGACGCGAACGTCGGCCTCGTCGTGAATACGCTTCTTGGTCGCCGACGCGAGCGCCAGTTCCAGCGCGCCGAAGACGATGTCTTTGGTCACGTTTTTTTCGCGGGCCAGTGCATCCACCAGCAGCAAAATTTCGCGGCTCATCTTGTTAAACCCTCCGAATGCAGCCTGTCAATCAATACCGTTCAATCGAACTTCGGAACCAGTCTGGCTTTGTCGATATTTGCTAGCTCGACCTCCAGTTCCTTCGATCCGTTCAACTCGCCCGAGACGAGTTGCAGGCATACCTTACCGTCCCGCAAACCCTGCAAGACACCATTAAAATTGCGCCGACCACCGATCGGAAGACGTAGCTTGAGATGGACTTCCGACCCCGCGAAACGCTCGAAATCCGCCGCCTTTTTTATCGGCCTATCCATGCCCGGCGACGACACTTCAAGGCGGTCGTAATCGACGTTCTCGACCGCCAGCACCCGCGACAGATGGTTGCTGACCAGCGCGCAGTCCTCCAGATCGACCCCGCGCTCTTTGTCGGGCTTGTCGATGAACAAGCGCAGCACGCGGCCGCGCGGACTCTGCTCGACGTCCACCAGCTCATAGCCGAGACCCGTTACCGTTCTCTCAAGAAGTTCGCGCAAATCCATAGCCACAAATAAAAAATGGGCGAAACGCCCATCCCCGAAAAAATCGCCCTCATAGAGGAGCCAGCCGAAGAAACCATTGGATTATAACGAAAAACGGGCGCCGGGTAAATGCTCTGGCCGCATTTTGACCGGATTTTTGTCCCTGGGGTTTCTTTTTGAGCTTCCTGATACTATCGCTCAAGGGTATCGCTTGGGATGGCTTCTGGCCGCAACAGAGATGACGAAAACTCTTCCGCACGGCAAGCGGCAGGGAACACTGCATAAGGCCAGAAGAGACGGCGGCATCCGGCGCCGACCCAAGCGCCCTCTCTTGATGCGCCGCGCTGCAGCACCGCACCACAAAGAAGCGCGGCGCGGCCGCTATTGTGAACCATTCCTCCCAAGTGCCTGATTTCAATGGCTGGCACACCTGTTGCGTACCAGCGCTCAGGAGCGAATATTCATGAAGAAGCAAGTCAAATCTACCTGTTGTTATTGTGGCGTCGGTTGCGGGCTGCTGGTCGATACCGCGAAGGGGAAAATCGTCGGCGTGCGGGGCGACCCGGGGCATCCGGCCAACTTTGGCCGTTTGTGTACCAAAGGGGCGACGCTGCCGCAGACAACGGTCGCTGACTGTCGCTTGCTGGTGCCGGAACTGCGTCGGGAACGTGGCGCGCGCCGGCAGCGCGCCGGCTGGAACGACGCGCTCGACTATGCGGCCGGCCGTTTCGCCGAGATCATCCGCGCGCACGGGCCGGACAGTGTGGCGTTCTACATTTCCGGCCAGTTGCTGACCGAGGATTACTACGTCTTCAACAAGCTGGCGAAAGGGCTGATCGGCACCAATAACGTCGACACCAACTCGCGGCTGTGCATGTCGTCGGCCGTCGCCGGCTACAAGCAGACGCTGGGCGCCGATGCGCCGCCGTGCAGTTACGAAGACATCGGCGCAGCCGACTGTCTGCTGGTCGCCGGCGCGAACCCGGCTGTCGCCCACCCCATCGTTTTCCGGCGCATCGAGGATGCCAGAGCCGCCAACCCGGCGCTCAAGATCGTCGTCGTCGACCCGCGCCGCTCGGAAACGGCCGAGATCGCCGACCTGCATCTGGCCTTGAAGCCGGGCACCGACATCGCGCTCTACAACGGCCTCCTGCATGTCCTGCTGGCGGAAAACCTCGTCGACCGCAGCTACATCGCAGCGCACACCGAAGGCTTTGCCGCGCTGGAAGAAACGGTCGCCGCCTACACGCCGGCTGCGGTAGCCGATATTTGCGGCCTCGCCGCCGACGACATCGTGCAGGCGGCGCGCTGGTTCGGCGGCGCGCCGGCGGCGCTGTCGCTCTATTGCCAGGGGCTGAACCAGTCCTCGCACGGCACGCACAACAACGCCGCGATCATCCACCTGCATCTGGCGACCGGCCAGATCGGCAAGCCCGGCGCCGGCCCCTTCTCGCTGACCGGCCAGCCGAACGCGATGGGCGGGCGCGAAGTCGGCGGCCTATCCAACTTGCTTTCCGCGCACCGCGAGTTGGCCAACCCCGAACACCGCGCCGAAATCGCGCGCTTGTGGGGAGTACCTTTCGTCCCGTCGAAACCGGGAAAGCCGGCCATCGATCTGTTTGCCGCGTTGAAGCGCGGCGAGATCAAGGCGGTGTGGATCGCCTGCACCAACCCGGCGCAGTCGCTGCCCGACCAGGGCGAGGTGCGCGCGGCGCTGCGCGCGGCGGAACTCGTCGTGCTGCAAGAAGCCTACCGCAACACCGACACCGCCGACTTCGCCGACATCATGCTGCCGGCCACATCCTGGGGCGAGAAGGAAGGCACGGTGACCAATTCCGAGCGGCGCATCACGCACGTCGTTCCGGCCGTCGCCGGCCCCGGTGAAGCGCGTCACGACTGGGAGGTCGTCGTGGACTTCGCGCATCGCCTCGGCCAAAAACTCGATATGCCGCAGGCCAAAAAACTCTTCCCCTACACCCGCGCCGAAGAAATCTTCAACGAGCATCGAGAAACGACGCGCGGCCGCGATCTCGACATCACTGGCCTGTCGTACGCGCTGCTCGACACCGCCGGCCCGCAGCAGTGGCCGTTTCCCGCCGGCGCGGTGTCCGGCAAGCAGCGTCTGTACGAAGACGGCATCTACCCGACGGCCGGTGGCCGCGCCCGCTTTGTCAACGTCGTTCATCGTCCGACCGCCGAAGCGACCGACGCCGCGCACCCGGTCAGCCTGCTCTCCGGCCGCCTGCGCGACCAGTGGCACGGCATGAGCCGCACCGGCACCGTCGCCCGCCTGTTCAACCTCGACGACGAGCCGCTGCTCGCCATGCACCCCTGCGACATGCGCCATCGCGGCCTGGAATCCGGCGATCTGGCGCGCGTCGCCAACCCGCGCGGCGCCATCGTCGTGCGCGTGCAGGAAAGCGCCGGCCTGAAGCGCGGCCGCGCCTGGTTGCCGATGCACTGGGGCAACCGCTTCATGAACAGCGCCGGCGCCAACGCGCTGACCCTGTCGGCGACCGATCCTTACTCGGCGCAACCCGAGCTGAAGCACGCCGCCGTCAGTATCGAAAAAGCCGGTTTGCCGTGGCAGCTGGCGGTGTTGCGCAAAGCCGGCGAAGGGCGTTTTGCGGCGCTGCAACTGCTGGAACGCGCGCGCGCGCTGCTCCCCGAATTTGCCTATGCGACGGTCGGCCTCTACGGCCGGACCGAGCCGCTCGTGGTTTTCCGCGCGGCGCTGGGCGAGCCTTTGTCCGAGGCTCGTCTGCACGCCATCGACGCGCTGTTCGGGCTGGACGACGAAGACTCGGCCATCGTCTACGCCGACAAGCGGCGCCACATCGGCAAGCGCGCCGTCGCGCCCGACGGCAAGCTGCTCGGCGTGCGGCTGGCCGGGGAAACCTTGGCGCAGTCCTGGCTCAAGGACGCGATGGCCGACGACACGCTCGACGCCGCGCTGATCCGCTGGGCCGTCGCGCCCATCGGCCAGGCGCCGCGCAAACTGCCGGCGAGAAGCCGCATCGTTTGCAAATGCGCCGACGTCACGGAAGCGCAGATCACAGGTTTCATGAATATCGAGCTGGAAAAAGAGGGCGACAACCCGGCTCTCGCCGACCTGCAAGACACGCTCAAATGCGGCACCTATTGCGGTTCCTGCGTGCCCGAACTGAAGCGGATGCTCGCCGTGCAGACGGCGGTTCCGGCGGAGGCAACATGAACTACGCACACTTCATCAAAGGTCTCGGCAGCGGCTCCCGGAGCGCCAGCGACCTGAGCCGGCAAGACGCCACCCAGCTTTACGGCGCCATGCTCGACGGGGGAGTGCCCGATCTGGAACTGGGGGCGATTGCCATCGCCCTGCGCATGAAGGGCGAAACGTTCGACGAAACAACAGGCTTTCTGGGCGCCTGCAACCAGCGAACTTACGCCTTGCGCCCGCCGTCGGGGCGCATCCGTCCGGTCGTCGTTCCGACCTACAACGGCGGGCGAAAGGAAGGCAATCTCACGCCCTTGCTCGCGCTGCTGCTACAACGCTTCGGCATCCCGGTGTTGATGCACGGCCTGATCGAAGGCTATGGCCGGGTCACCACGGCGCAGATTTTGCGCGAGTTCTCCGTTTCCCCTTGCATGCACCTTGCGCAGGCGCAGCAGGCGATGGATAGACACGGGCTCGCCTATGTGCCGCTGTCCGTCATTTCGCCCGGCCTCGCCATCCTGCTCTCGGTGCGCGGCCGGCTGGGTTTGCGCAATAGCGCGCACAGCCTGGTCAAAATGCTCGATCCGTTCAAGGGCGAAGGGCTGTTGCTCGCCGCCGCCACGCACCCCGACACCCTCGAAACGATGCGCCAGACGCTGGCCGCCATAGAGGCGCACGCGCTGCTGCTGCGCGGCACGGAAGGCGAGCCCTTCGCCAACCCGAAACGCCGGCCGCGCATCGAACACCTGCACGACGGATGCTGCGACACGCTCTTCGAGGCCGAGCACGATAGCCTGAAAGCCCTGCCGCACTTGCCCGAAGGCTGCGGCGCGACCCAGACCGTGGCCTGGACGCGCGGTGTGCTGGAAGGCGACACGCCCCTGCCGCCGCCGCTCGCCAACCAGCTCGCCTGCTGCCTCTACGCCAGCGGCTACGCCGACGACTTCAACCAGGCCAAGGCCATCGTGGCGCTCGAAAGCAAAGGGATGGCGGCCGTATAGCCCCGGCCCCCGGCGCATGCCCGGCAAGGGGTACGCAACCTTCACCGTGTGGAATCCCGTAACCGTGGATCTCGCCCTGCCCGAAACCGCCCGGGGCTTGCCGGCCGCTTCCGCTTCTCCTGGTCGGGCGCCCGGATCGCCGCGGCCCGCCACGCCAACTGCACCATATGGCTTTCCGAAGACATGCCTTGCGATCTGCAGCCCCCTCGCGCTATAGTTCGGCCGCGAATGGGAGAGCGCGGGGTGTGCGACGGCGTGTACAAGTCTCCCGCCGCCGAAGGCGCAATCCACCCGGAAACGCTCAGGCAAAAGGACCGTTCGTGCAATGAACTCTGGAGAGCGGCGTTCCGCGCAATACGGAACGCCCACCGATGGGGCAACGCGATGGCTGCCGCTTGTGCGGCCGGCGCGGCAATCTCTCAGGTATCGAGGACAGAGGGGTGAATTCTACGGCCCGACGTAGGTTCGCCCTTTTTTAGTTACGGCATGCTGCGATTAACGCCAAAAAAACGGCGTTAGCCTCCTCTGAAACTTCGTTTTCGTTTCTGGAAACGACTTGATGACCTTCCTCCAAGAGATCGAAATGACGCAAAAAACCCCACTCAGCGATACCCACCGCCGGTTCGGCGCCAAGATGGTCGACTTCGGCGGCTGGGACATGCCGCTCCACTACGGTTCGCAGATCGGGGAACACCACGCCGTGCGGCGCGACTGCGGCATGTTCGACGTGTCGCACATGTGCGCCGTCGACCTCGCAGGCCCCGACGCCAGACCCTTTTTGCTACGCCTGATCGCCAACAACGCCGACAAGCTCAAAACCCCCGGCAAGGCGCTCTACAGCGCGATGCTGAACGAAGCCGGCGGCGTGATCGACGATCTGATCGTCTACTACCTGGACGACACGCATTTCCGCATCGTCATCAACGCCGGCACGGCCGGCAAGGATCTGGCGTGGATGGCTGCCCGGCTGGCCGAGTGGAAATTCGATGCGCGTCTCACGCAGCGGCGCAGCGGCACGGATGCGCTGGCGATGATCGCCGTGCAGGGACCGAACGCGCGCGCGAAAGTCTGGCAAGCACTGCCCGAAGCGCGCGCCGCCACCGAATCGCTGAAACCATTTTTTGCCGCCGTCGTCGGCGATTGTTTCATCGCCAGCACCGGTTATACCGGCGAAGACGGCTTTGAAATCGCGCTGCCGGCCGAACGCGCCGACGCCGTATGGCAGGCGCTGGCCGATGCCGGCGTCCGGTCCTGCGGCCTGGGCGCACGCGATACGCTACGCCTCGAAGCGGGGATGAACCTCTACGGGCAGGATATGGACGAGAGCATTTCGCCGCTCGACGCCGGCCTCGCATGGACGGTCGATCTCGTGTCGCCGCGCGACTTCGTCGGCAAGACGGCGCTGCTCGACCGACCACAGCAGTCGCAGTTCCTTGGCCTGATCTTGCAGGACAAGGGCGTGCTGCGCGCCCACCAGAAAGTCATCGCCGCGCAGGGCTGCGGCGAAATTACCAGCGGCACCTTCTCGCCGACCCGCCAGGAATCGATCGCGCTGGCCCGCCTGCCGCTGGGCGTCGCGCTCGGCGACATCGTGAAAGTCGAGATCCGCGACAAGCAGCTTGACGCCAAAGTGGTCAAGCCCTGTTTTGTCAGGAACGGGAAAGTGCTGGCCTGAATACTGGTGTCTACAATTTATGTCTATAATGGACATAAATAATAGATACAAGGAGAACGCCATGAACTGGAACGTCGCCCAAGCCAAGCAACGCCTTTCGGAAATGATCCGGGAAGCCGCACACGAACCGCAAATGATCACCAACCGCAACCGGCCGGTGGCGGCGCTGATTGCGGCCGAAGATCTGGCTGGCTACGCAATGTGGAAAAGCGGACAGGCCGCAAGCCGGCAAACCACGCTGGGAGAAGCGTTTGCCGAACTGCGCCGTCTCGCTGCCGGCGCCCCGGACCCTCTCCCCGACCCGGATCGGTTTGCCGCAATGCGCCCGAATGCCTTCGTTGACAGGCTCGAAGAAGAGTATCCGTTAAATGCAAGTCGTTGATACGAATGTTGTTAGCGAGCTGTTGCGCCCCCGGCCCAATCCGGGAGTGCTCCAGTGGGCGGCAGAGAGCCTGGAGTTCGCTGTTTCCGCCATCTCGGTAGACGAATCCATCTATGGCCTGATCCGTGGCGGCAATCGCGCGCTGCTTGCCGCCTATGAAGAATTCGTGCGTGCGCGGTGCACCGTGTTGCCCGTCACCGAAGACATTGCCCGGCGTGCGGGAAAGCTGCGCGGCGATTTCTCCCTTCGCGGCATCGCGCGCTCGCAGCCCGACATGCTGATCGCCGCCACCGCGCAAGCGCACAACCTGACTCTGGTCACCCGCAACGTCCGTGACTTTGACGCATGCGGCATTGCCTTGCTCGACCCTTTCACCGCCGCTTAAGGAAAAACGATGGAAGGCCAATTATTCTCCTCCGACTTTCTGCTGCGCGGCATTGCCGAAACCGACGCCTGGCGTTTGCTGCCGGAGGTTGAACTCGACGCCTTCATTAGCGCGTTGAAGGGTCATTTCGCCCCGTTTTCCGCCGCCAGCACGCTCAACGAAAGCCAGACCGAGAACGAACTGGTCGAACCGGTTCTCGACCTGCTGGGCTGGGAGAATGCCTGGATTTCGCAGGTCAATCTATCGGTCAGCGGGCGCGAGGACGTTCCCGATTTTCTGCTGTTCGCCGCCCCGGAAAACAAGATCAGGGCGCTGGACGTAGGCGATGCCGAGCGCGCCCGGCACGGCGTCGCCCTGCTCGAAGCCAAGCGCTGGCTGCGCCCGCTGGATCGTAGCGAAGAAGGCGGCACAAACGCCACGCGCAAGCAGCGCGATTTCGGTGCCCCGTCGTCGCAGATGCTGCGCTACCTTTCGCGCGCCGACGTGATGAGCGACCGCGCCATTAAATGGGGAATCTTGACCAACGGGGGTACTTGGCGCTTGTACTGGCAGGACGCCCGTTCGCGCGCCGAAGAGTTCTTCGAGATCGACCTGGCCGCGCTGCTCGGCGTGCCCGGCACGCAGATCGACTTACCGACCCATCAACTTGACGCAGACGGATGTGGGAGCGGGCTTGCCCGCGATGGGGCGCTTCAGGAGCATCCATCGCGGGCAAGCCCGCTCCCACCAAACCCCACGCAAATTGACTGCCTACCCGGCACCCTCACGCCGCGCGATGGCTTGAAAATCTTCTTGCTCTTTTTCGGGCGTGCGTCCTTTCTGCCGCAAGCCTGGGACAGTCAGCGGCGCAGCTTCCACGCCATTGCCCTTGAAGAAGCGCGGCTCTATCAGGAAACCGTTTCCGCTTTGCTGGGCCAGCGCGTCTTCGACGATGTGTTTCCGGCACTGTGCCAAGTGCTCGCCAGCGGCGATTTGCAAGCCGAAAAGGATAGGCGCGGACAATATTCCATCGCCTACCTTGAAGAGGTGCGCGAAGCGGCGTTAATCCTGCTCTATCGCTTGCTCTTCCTGTTTTACGCCGAGGATCGCCGCCTGCTGCCGGTGGTGGATGCTCGCTATGCCTCCTACTCGCTGTCCGCGCTGCGCGACGAAATTGCCCAAGCGCTTGATAGCGGCAAAGTCCTCTCCATCCGCATCTCTACTTTCTGGGACAAACTCCGCAATCTTTTCTCGATGATTGACGAAGGCGACGACTCGCTGGGGATGCCCGCCTATAACGGCGGTTTGTTTGAACGGGGCCGCTCATTGCTTCTGGAGCGTATCAGAGTGCCCGACGCATCGCTGGCACCGGCCATCGACGCGCTTTCGCGGCGTACTGATTTGCTCAAGGCGCGCATCAACTACCGCGATCTTTCCGTTACGCACCTCGGCGGCGTCTACGAGCGCCTGCTCGAATACAAGCTGCAACAGGAAGGCGAATTTCCGCAGTGGTATCCCAGGCTCTTTGTCGCCAAAGCCGGCTTTGCGCGCAAAGGCTCGGGCAGCTACTACACGCACGACGCCCTGGTACGGCTGGTGCTCGACGAATCGGTCGGCCGTTTGACGGCCGAGCGGCAGGACGAATTCGACCGACTGCTCGCCAAATACCGCAAGAAAGCCGAACTCAAACCCTACGAATGGGATGCGCTGGAAGCCGCCGATCCGGCCAGCCGCTTTCTCGACCTGAAAATCTGCGATCCGGCAATGGGCAGCGGTCACTTCCTCGTCGCGCTGGTCGACTGGCTGGCCGACCGCACGCTGGAAGCCGCGCAATCGGCGGCCAGCCATGTCGGCGAATGCGCCTTTGCGGCGCATCTTGAGGAAAAAGGCCGACCCTGGGTTTCGCCCATCGTCAGCCGCATCGCCGAGATTCGCCGGCGCATCGCGCAAGAGGCCGAAAAGCACGGCTGGACGCTCGATTTGCGGCAACTCGACGACCGTCACATCGTCCGCCGCATGATCCTCAAGCGTGTCGTTTTCGGCGTCGACAAAAACCCGATGGCCGTCGAGCTGGCCAAGGTCGGACTCTGGCTACACACCTTTACCGTTGGCGCACCGCTCTCCTTCCTCAACCATCATCTGCAATGCGGCGATTCGCTGCACGGCGAAAAGCTCGCCAGCGTGCGCGCCGGCATGGCGGCGCTCGGCTCGCTGTTCCAGGAAGGCGAGATGAGCCGGCTGCAAATCGCCGCCAAGAGCCTGGAAGCCGTCGCCGACCTGACCGATACGAGCATCGCCGAAGCGCACGAATCGAAGCGTCTGGCCGACGAAGCCGGCACGCTGGTCGCGCCGGTGCACGGCCTGCTCGACTTTTGGCGCGGCCTGCGCTGGCGCGTTCCCGGATGGCCTCAGGCGAAACTCGCCAAACTGAAAGACGAAGATATCAAACTCGCCTTGAGCGAACTTTTCTCCGACCGCTACAACCTGATTGCCATCATCGCCGCCGGAAAAATCGACGGTGAAAGCGAGCCCGGTACGCCGATAGCCGCCGCCAACCGCCTGCTTGCCGATCTGGCCGCACTGGCGCGCCGCGAACGCTTCTTCCACTGGCAAACCGCCTTCCCCAATGTCTGGCCCAAAGGGGCCGATGCCTATGGCGGTTTCGACGCCATCATCGGCAACCCGCCGTGGGATCGCATCAAGATGCAGGAAGTCGAATGGTTCGCCGAACGCAAGCCGGAAATCGCCCTGCAAACCCGCGCTGCCGACCGCAAGACATTGATCGAAAAGGAACAAAAGCGCAGAACACCGCTCTGGCGCGATTACCTGGTGGCGCGCGATGCGGCCGAATCCGGCGCGCGCGCGATTCGCGAATGCGGCGAATTCCCCCTGCTTTCGGGCGGCGACACCAATCTCTACAGCCTCTTCGTCGAGCGCGCCACGGCGCTGGTCGCGCCGCAAGGCATTGTCGGCCTGCTGACGCCGTCGGGCATCGCCGCCGACAAGGGCGCTTCGGATTTCTTCCGCACACTGACCGAAGCCGACGATGCCAACGAGAGCGGCGCGGCCAAGCTCGCGGCGCTCTTCGATTTTGAGAACAGGAAAGTTTTTTTTCCGGACATCGATTCCCGTTTCAAATTCTGCGCGTTAATTTTTGGCGGCGAGGCACGCCTGTTTGCCCAATCGCGCTGCGCCTTCTACCTGCACGACACCGCTGAACTGGCCGACCCGGCGCGCATCCTGGCACTTTCGGCGCAGGACTTCCGTCTGCTCAACCCGAATACCGGCGCCGCGCCCCTCTTCCGCAGCCAGCGCGATGCCGACCTGACGATGCGTATCTACCGCCAGCATCCGGTGCTGGTCGACCGTTCCGGCAACGTCGAAAAGCGCGTCTGGCCGCTGCGCTACGTGCGCATGTTCGACATGACCAACGACTCGCACCTGTTCCTGAAAAAGCGCCAGGAGGATTCCTTGCCGCTCTACGAAGGCAAGATGGTGCAGATGTACGACCACCGCGCCGCCGACGTGGTGCTCAACAAGGCCAACCTGCACCGCGCCGCGCAGCAGGAAAGCATCCCCGAGGCGATCAAGGTGCAGCCGGATCGTTACCCCGTTCCGCAATACTGGGTGGCGCGGGAGGAGGTCGATAAGGTTTATGCCGGGCAGTGGGCGCTGGGGTTCAAGTCCATCACAGCACCTACCAATGTTAGAACGATGATTTCAGCAATATTGCCTCACTGTGGAGTAGGTAACAGCATGGGTGTCCTGTTGCCAGTAGCCGATACGGATACCTATGCGCTGGGTACTTCTTTATTGGTAGCAAATTTGAACAGTATTGTTTTCGATTTTGTACTACGCCAAAAAGTTCAAGGACAGAATCTTAACTTGTACCTCCTCGAACAGATCCCGCTCATCGCCCCCGCCGCTTTCGAGGCTGAAATCGGCGGCACGAAGATCGCCGATTTCATCCGCGCCGAAGTCCTCGCGCTGTCCTACACCGCGCACGATCTTGCGCCGTTTGCCCGCGACCTGGGTTATGTCGATG
>JACQYA010000081.1 GCA_016208425.1 Betaproteobacteria bacterium | reverse complement strand
GCAATTCGGCCAGTTGTGCCCGGTTCGGATGTTGCGCGTAAAGGTCAAGCCGGTCGGGTGCGACGAAACCGAATATTTCAGGGATGACCGGCCAGGAGGCACCGAGGGTGCACAGGAGGATGTTCACGCACTCAACCTTTCCATCCAGAAATCATTCAACGCCGTGAAGTCGCCGCGATCCGCATCACGCAGGGCGTTGAAGTAGCGGGTGCGACTGTCGTCATCGGCGGACGGATTGGCTGGCGGCAGGTTCAGTTTGAAGCAGAGCGCGACGAGCAGGATGCGACCGACGCGGCCGTTGAAGTCTTTGAACGGGTGTATCCACTGGAAACGCCAGTCGGCCCAAGCCAAAAGGGCTGCGATAGATTCTCCATCGCTTGCATGAGGGATACGCGTGGCAAGATCGAGGCAGTAGTTGGCAATGTTGACCGCAACATCGTATGCCGGTGGCGGAAAGTGTGTACCAACCTGTACTTCGCTGGAGCGAAAGCGACCGGCCCAGTCCGGGAAAAACTCTCCGGCCAACTGGCGATGGATATTCCTTATCCAGTCCGGTGTGATCTCGATCTGCTCCGGGTTGCCGTCGACGAGCATTTCCAGTGCGTAGGCGATGTTGACCGCCAGATGTTCGGAGACCTCGCTGTAGGTCAAAATCCCGTGAACGGTGTCGAGTTCGCGGGTGGCGTCTAGCGGGCGGGTTGATTCAGAAGCTGTTGCAGACGGGCTGCGTCCACCGGCTCCCGTTCCAGTGCCATTGAGTTGATGGTCATGCTGAGAATCTGCTGGCGATACGCCGCCCGCAGGCTGGCTGCGTCGGGATGTTGTTCGCGCCAGTTGTTCAGATGTTGTTCCAATCGCTGGTGTTGTTGCCGGGTCATGGTGAGGCTCCTTGGGAAGATTATTGCACCCTGCCGATGTGGCGACAAACCCGGCGGCGAGCCGGCTCCAGAGTTCAAAACGGGCATCGGCGGCGATCGCGGCGGGCGGCAGAAAGCCGATACCGATGAGCGCTTCGCCGGGCGGCGGGGTGGGTGGGGCGGCAGCGGCCCAACCGGCGATAAAGAGCACGCCAAGATGCACGCGGCCGATGGGCGAGTGGCCTTCGTAGATCAGAGCGACGGCGTTGAGCGTGGGCTGGGCGCCAGGTTCGAGCGCCAGCTCTTCGGCCATCTCGCGCTGCGCGGTGTTGCATAGGATCTGGTAGAGGCTCGACGCGGCGTCGATTTCTTCAACGTGGCCGCCAACCCCGCAACTCCTGCGCCCGTCCAGCCGCGCGTCGCCGCCGCTGCGCGCATAGCACCAGAGTTCGCCGGCCGCATTGCGCAGCACGACGTAGGGGATGAGCTGCAACAGGCTTTCGTCGTGCTCGACCTCGGCGCGCTCGCGCCAGAATGGGGGTGGCAAAGAGGCGAAGTCGTTCCATGCCCAGCAGCCTTCTGGCGGGAGGGCGGGGGAGTCGGTGCGCGGGAGGGTGAGGATGCGCGGCATGGTTGGGCTTACTCGCTGGCCGTTTCGGCCCGCCGCTCGGCAATCAGCTCGTCAACCATCGAAACGCCATTCGACGGCGCGTATTTCTGAACCAGTGCTTGCGCCCGGCGCAGTTGGGCAAGGCGAGTGGTGACGAGCAGTCCGTCATCGCGGACTTCCCAGATGAGCTGGTCGCCGTCTTTGATGCCGAGCTGTTCGCACAATGCGGTGGGGATGACGGTTTCGCCATCAATGAGGGTTGAGGTGAAGGGCATGAGGGCGCCGATTATTGGCTGTCGCGCAAGCGGGAACGGTCAGCGATCTGGTTTTCATCGGCCAACACGATGACTTCAATTTCACCGATCGGAAAATCGGCCGGTAGCTCGAAAGACAGCTGTCGTCCTTGAATCACGGTATTGAATTTGTGTGCGCGCAGGATTACGGGCTGGGCGGTAAGGTTGGTCTCTTTGTCGTTCATGTTTGCTGTCCGCACAAGGCCTAGAGTTTTTTTGTTTGTACAAAAATCCAGCCGAACGGCCGGCAACTATCTTGTTGATTTCGGTTTGCAGCCGATAACCAACGGGTAAAAGGGGCATCGCTGAATTTTTCGTGCTGTCGGATATAGATGCGTCGAAGCTCATCGACCGTGACTGCTTTGCTCCCGGAGTGCCGACCGATACGCAACAGGAATCCTTTGCCGTTGGCGATCATGTGTCCCATCGTTGTCTTGCCGTTGTGTTCGGGCTTGAAAACCTGCTCTTGGATTTGAGCGATCCATTTGGGGTCGGCCTTGCCCTCAAGTTTGGCGACTTCGTCCTTGAGCTTGGCGAGGTAGAAATCGTTACACGCTTTGATAATGCTTGGGAGCTGAAAGCGTCGTTGCGGTGTTTTGTCCTGCCCAAGCGGGGTTCCTTGCTCGACGGTCAATTCTCCGCGATAGGCCGCAGGCTGAAAGCGGGTAGTCGGGCTTGCATTGAGGGCTTCGATCAATGTCGCCATGCCCTTACCCTCAACGCCGCTGTTGCGACGGTTGACACGCCAGACGATATGCGACGGGAAGCGGCCTTCTTTGGGTTGATAGTGGGCATCGGCTATACGCAGCAGTCTCAGTGGGTCGCGTTCCAGCAAGATTTTTTGATTCTCGGCATATCCGAATGTTTGCGGTTGCAGTGCCGCTCCCAATTTTTTGTATGCACGTTCAGCATCTCTGGGGCGCTGTGCCTCGGTTGGGATAATGCGCTGCCGCTGGTTTTGAAACGTGGAAAAGGGATTGTTTGGCGACTGTTCAGCCAGCGCTGCATTCAGTAAAGCGGTGCGGATCGCTCCCTTGATGCTTGAACCCGGCAGCAGCGGTTGGGCAGCAAGCGGGTCATAGGATGAGCGTGCAATTTCGAGTCGATTGACGACGTTGTTGCCGTTCGATTCGCGTCGGGCAACTTGACCAATTCGCTGGTCGTACTGTTTTTGAACGGTTTCGTCCCCCACGGGAATCCGATGTGAACTGGGGAAAGAAGGCTAATGGCAAGCGAGTGGCGATCCATGAAGTTCATATTCCATCTCCCATGAATACCGGCAGCACTGGCGCGTAGCCCTGATGCACGGTCGCTGCTTCTGCTTTCGACAGTTTGCCATCTCTGCCGAGGCCTTGCCCGATGAAGGGATGCGCTTTGAAGGCGGTCGCCGGTCTGAAAATGGCGCCGGTGCTGGCCAGCAGTACCGGTGTTTTGAACGGTTTGCCGCTCAGTGCGTGCAGGTTGCCGTGGCGGCCAAAGCGGGTGAGGACGCGCCAGTAGCTGTTTTCACCGTTGAAACCCTGGCCTTGCGGCGCGCACGGGGCCAGTGTCCAAAAGGCGTTGGCTTGGGCGTGGGCGGGCGTGGCGATCGGCGTTAGCGAGTCGAGCGTGAATTTACCGAGACCGATGCTGGCATCGCGGCCAAAGCCGGTCATTCCGATGCTGCCAAGCAAGCCGGATATTTCCGCTGGCGTGATGCGAGCGTCGTCCAGCACCAGATACACGTCGATTTTTTGTTCGGCGGCGTAAAAGGTTTGCGGCATGGAGTAGGGGGCGAATTCGCCCTCGCCGGTGGTGCCGGTGAGGCGGTTCAGCGTGTTATGCGGCTGTACTGCGCTCTGTGGCGCACAGCCAAAGGCAGCGGCTTCGTTAACGGCGCTGGTCAACAGCTCGGGCAATGGTTTTTTCAGCAAATCGAGCGAACGGCCGATTGACGTGCCAAGCGGTATCCAGCGGTTTTTCTTGGCGGCTTTGCGTAGCTTCGGGTCGCTTTGCGGCGGCTCGAAATGTTGCGGTAACGTCGGTTTGGGGAGAAAACCCGCCGGAAAACCATCGGAAACGACCAGCCACGGCTGGCCGGTGGTATAGCCAGTCAGGCGGTGCGTGAGTTCAGCTTCACCTTGCGCTTCACGCAAGGCCCAGCACAGTTGGCCGAAGAGCGTGTCGCCAGCCAGCGGCGTGCCGAGAGGCGTATGCAGGCAGAGGGTTGCCCGGTACAGGGAGTGCGGCATGTCGGTGGCTCAGGCGGCGACGGCGAACGGATCGTCCGGCAATTGCACGGCTTGTCCATCGAGTGCCAGGTTTTTGAATTCCACCTTGCCATAGCCGCGCGAGCCGGAGCCGCCCAGGCTGTCGGCTTCGAGCAGCTTGAGGCCGCGCAGGAGCAGCGGCAGCAGGTCTTCGCCATCGACGACTTTGAGCGAGAGCCTGAAGTCGAATTCGGCACCGGCGATGACGCGCTCGGTGAAACGCGGGTTGTCGGCGACGCCGGCAATGCGGTTGATCGAGTTCTCGCTCTTCGCTTCGGTACTCAACAGGTTGCGTTTGCGAATGCTTTCCAGCCAGGCCGGATTGAGCGCGCAATCCCAGAACGACAGGCGGGTGGGGCCGATGTCTTTGACCAGATGCTCGGTCTTGCTGTCTGGCGCACCACCAAATAGCTTCAAAAGATCGCACGCACCGATGTGCAGGCCGGTTTTGAGGGTGAGCGTGCCGGTTATTTGTTTGATCTGGGTCAGTTGCATGATGTGTCCTGTGTCAGGCGGCGAGTTTTTCGGCGGGCAGCGGGAGCTGAAAGCGGCCTTCGACAATGCCGCGCACGGTGATGTCTTCGTCGACTTCTTCCCAGCGCAAGGCGGCACCGTCCAGGCGCAGCACGAGCTGTGCTAATTGCTCATCGCTTGCAGCGGCCAGCAGGCGAAAACGGCTGGCGGGAAAGCCGATCTGACGGCCATCGGTCAGCTCGATGAAGACGATGCGGTTTTCAACCCAAGCGCGGATGGCACGGGGATCGATTTCAATGGTTGAGGCGGTCATGATTAGCCACGCAGCGCTTTGAGAAAACCGAGAACGGCTTCGAAGTGGAGGCGGAAATGCTTGAGTTCCTCAGCGCTGTGTGTTTTGTCGACGCAAGCGCAGAACCAGTTGTGAAAGTTGTCATCCACCAACCCAACTTTGCCTTTTCGCTCATCCCGATTGCGACCGAAGGCGTAGGCGACTTTTGCCTTGAGCATACGAAAGAAAGCCTCGTTCATTTCAAAACCTTTTGGATCGCTACCGATCTTTTGTTCCCAACCGACCAGCTCATCGTAGAAGCGGCGTATTTGGGTCGACTTGTTGCAGTCCTTGCTTCTGTTGTCGAGCTCGCTGGCAATGTTCGATGCAAGTTTGTCAAACAACTGTGGAGACAATGGCTTATTTTCGGACGATGCGAAATCAAGCTGGGTGCACAGCCGTTTCAGTTCATCCGAGGCCGAAAGCGTTGGGGGTTGGAAAGACCTGCTCTGAGTATTCATAGGTTTCGTCTCCTCGGAGTAATTTTGCATCAGTGAATATCTGTTGCCTGGGCCGGCAAGCTTGCTGTGTTGATTAGTCGCGCTGCCGGTAGAGCAGCACCGAAAGCGGCAAACGGTAGGCGCCTTTGTGTTTTTCAAGTGCGCCTCCGATTTCGATAATGGCGTCACTGAGCAGCTTCTCTCGCCGCTCACGAGCGCTTTCGTCGCCTTTGACCCGGTCGCGGAAGAAGCGCGCCAGACGGTAGTGCAGTTGCGAACGCCAGATGGCATCTTCCGGTCGCGTGCTTTCGGCGCGATCCGAGAGTTGCAGCAGCGTGTAGGTCAGGCCGGTAGAAAATTCGGCGCCATGCTGGCCGGCACGCGCCATCAGTGCGCCAAGCGCCGCGTGACGTTGCACCATCAGTTCTGTCCAATCCGACCAAGGGATGCTGCGCTCCCAGAGTGTGGCGGCGTTCTTGCCGTCTACGGCTTTGGCGTGCTCCAGTGCTTGTTCGGCGCGGCGGGCCAGGTGGCGTACCGGGGTTTTCGGGGGCGTCATCACCATGCCGGCCGAGAAGGTGAGGCCGTCGTTACGCACGTATTCGGCAAACTTTTCACGCAGCACGGTGGCCAGTTGCAGGGTGGAATCCCACGGGCCGATCAGGAAAAAGTCGTCGCCACCGGCAAAGACGGTGTAGGTGTTACGGAAACGCTTGACGCCGCTGGCGTCGGTGCCGTGTTCGCAATACCAGGGGAGCCAGAGAGCGAAGAAAGCGTTTACCTGACGGGAGAGGGAGGTCATTTTGGCGAAGGTGATTTTTGATTTTGGCGAGCCATTTGGGTTTTTCTCGGTGGGATGATCGAACCCTTTTTGAAACATCGCACCCAGGTTGTCGATGTCGCCTTTGAGCGTGAGCAGGGCGATTTCCCCGCTGTACTTGCCATCATTGTTGCGATCCATGCCGTCTTCGAGGGCGATGGCGTGCAGCGTTTTGATGTCGCCATTGCTCGATTCGCCAAGTTGTTCGCTGTTGCTGCGCTGATATTTTCCGTGCGTCTTGAGCGTTTGGTCGGCATCGGACCAAACCGGCACGTAGGCGTTGACGAAGCGCCGGGCGTAGCCGCGCCAGAGGGTACCGTCGGCGTCGGGCGCGTCAAAATCCCACAGACGGCGAATGTTGCCGCTTCTTGCCAAATCTCCGTATTTGCCGGAATCCGGTTCGCCCTCGACGAAACCGATGCGGTAGCCAAAGTAGTCGAGACACAGAACCGGCAATGTTTCTGCATCACGCGCGACCAGAAAACGGGCTTTCTTGGTGAGGGAGTCGCCGATGCGTATCTGGTCGTCTGCCAGGCGGGACAGGGAATAAGTGCGCTTTTCTGAGACTTTGCCATCGGCGGGATGCTTGCCATTGATGCGACACATGCCCAAGGTGTTGTCGAAGGTGTCGAGATAGCCGTTAAAA
>JACQYA010000048.1 GCA_016208425.1 Betaproteobacteria bacterium | reverse complement strand
CGCCGGGCATTTTGCCGGAAGCCAGTACGTGATTGTTTCGCCGGGAACGCCGTATCCGGCATGTTCGTCTTTTGCCAACCGTTTGCGCGAAGCGATCGAGGTGGCCAATATTTCCGTCCACGGCAAGCGGTTGAACCTCACCGTCAGCATCGGCGTGGTCAATGTGCCGGTCGACCGTGGGGTGGCCTCGGCCGAAGCGCTGCTCGACCTCGCCTGCGCGCGGTTGCGGGCAGCGCAGGAAGCCGGCGGCAACCGGGTTTGCGCCTGCGATGCCAAATCATCGAACGAAACGCTGGCGCCCAAGCTGGCGCACGCCATCGAGCTTATCAAGGCCGGCCACGAACGTGCGGTGGTTCCCCATCTGCTGGCGCTCGGCAGGCAAGTGTTGCCCTTGCTCCACCTGCTCGAACGCGAGTTGAAGCTGGGTCTGCCGCTGGCGGCAATCGAAACGAAAGTGCTTGACCAGGTGAGCGACAGCAAAGACACCCGGCAGGAGTAGGTTCCAACGGTGCAGGATATTTTCGGAAAGCAGGAAGGAAATCAGATGACGACAATCAAGGAATTTCACCAGCAATCGATCGACCAACCGGACGTATTCTGGGCGGAACAGGCCAAACTGGTCGACTGGCACAAGCCTTTTGAAAAAACGCTCGATTTTTCGCGTCCGCCGTTTGCCAAGTGGTTTGTCGGCGGCGAAACCAATCTTTGCTACAACGCGGTCGACCGTCACGCCGAAAAGCGCCCGAACGACCGCGCGCTGGTCTTCATCTCGACGGAGACCAACAAGGAACAGGTCTATACCTTCGCCGAGTTGAAGAAGGAAGTGATGCGCGCGGCGGCGATCATGCAGAGCCTGGGCGTCGGCAAGGGCGACCGCGTGTTGATCTATATGCCGATGATTGCCGAAGCGGCTTTCGCGATGCTGGCCTGTGCGCGCATCGGCGCGATTCACTCGGTGGTGTTCGGCGGCTTTGCCTCCGGCTCGCTGGCGACGCGCATCGACGACGCCACGCCGAAACTGATCGTTTCCTCGGACGCCGGCATGCGCGGCGGCAAAGCGGTTCCTTACAAACATCTGCTCGACGACGCCATTGTCCTCGCCGCCCACAAGCCGGCCAGGGTGCTGATGATCGATCGCGGGCTGGACAAGGGTTTCAACAAGGTCGAAGGGCGCGATGTCGATTACGCGACGCTGCGCGCGCAGTTCATCGACGCCGAAGTCCCGGTGACCTGGGTCGAGTCCTCCGATCCTTCGTACATCCTCTATACCTCCGGTACGACCGGCAAGCCGAAGGGCGTGCAGCGCGATACTGGCGGCTACTGCGTCGCGCTGGCCGCGTCGATGAAGTACATCTTCTGCGGTAACGCCGGCGAAACGATGTTTTCGACTTCCGACATCGGCTGGGTGGTCGGTCATTCGTATATCGTCTATGGCCCCTTGATCGCCGGCATGGCGACCGTCATGTACGAAGGCACGCCGCTGCGCCCGGATGCGGGCATCTGGTGGAAGATCGTCCAGGACTACAAGGTTAGCGTGATGTTCTCGGCGCCGACCGCCGCCCGCGTGCTGAAGAAGCAGGACCCGGCCTTCATGCACAAGTACGACCTGTCCAGCCTGCGCCAGCTCTTCCTGGCCGGCGAGCCGCTCGACCAGCCGACGCACGAGTGGATTCAGGGCGAACTGAAGTTGCCGGTGATCGACAACTACTGGCAGACCGAAACCGGCTGGCCGATGCTTTCCGCCATGCCCGGCGTCGAAAAAACCGAGATCCGCTTCGGCACGCCGAGCTTCCCGGTTTATGGCTTCAATCTGAAGATTTTTCGCGAAGACGGTTCCGTGTGCGACCCGGACGAAAAAGGTATCGTCGGCATCCTGCCGCCGCTGCCGCCCGGCTGTCTATCCACGGTGTGGGGCGACGACGCGCGCTTCGTCTCGACCTATTTCTCGCTGTTCCGCGAGCCGCAGGTGTACTCCTCGTTCGACTGGGGCATCCAGGACAAGGAAGGCTACCACTACATCCTCGGCCGTACCGACGACGTCATCAACGTCGCCGGCCACCGCCTGGGAACGCGCGAAATCGAGGAAGCCATCCAGGGGCATTCGGCGATTGCCGAAGTCGCCGTCGTCGGCGTTGCCGATCAACTGAAGGGGCAAATGCCGATGGCCTTTGCCGTGGTAAAGAGCGCCGACAGCATCGCGACGCCCGAGCTGCGTGCCGCGCTCGAAAAGGCGGTGATGAAACAGGTCGACGACAGCCTGGGCGCCATTGCCCGCCCGAGCCGCGTGCACTTCCTGACCGTGCTGCCGAAGACCCGTTCCGGCAAACTGCTGCGCCGCTCGATCCAGGCGCTGGCCGAAGGCCGCGATCCGGGCGATCTGACGACCATCGAAGATCCGGGCGCGCTGGAGCAACTACAGATTGCTTTGGGCGTGAAATCGACCTGACAAGAATTGACCCGAATCAAGCGGCTGCTCTCCATTGTTCGCCTGCAGCTCCCGCTCCTCTGTATGCCGCCTATTGGCGCGGCTTTCAGAGAAGCGGGGGCGGTGAATCACCCACCTTCCGGGCGAGCCACTCGGTTGGCGACATGCCTATCCGTTTGCAGAATACGCGCGTCAAGGCAGTGGGGGTCGCGTATCCCACTTCGGGCGCGACAAACTTCAGCGAATTGCCGCGCGCCAGCAAGCTTTGCGCGACGCTAATGCGCCAATCGGTCAGGTAATTCATGGGCGTGGTACCTACCACCTCACGGAACCTGGCCGCAAAACGCGCCCTGGACATGCCGGCAATCTGCGCCAGCGTGTCCAGAGACCAAGGATGCTCCGCTTGACCGTGCATTGCCGTGATGGCTTTGCCCAACCTTTCGTCTGCCAGGCCGGCCACCATTCCTTGATCGACGAATTGCGCGTCGAGCACATGGCGGAGCAGGAGAATCAGAAAATACTTCGCTAGGCAATCAAGCGCCGCCTGACGAGCGGAGCGCTTGTCGAACGCCTCCGCAAATAGAAGCGTCAGTCCGGTTTCGAGCCCGGCCACATCCTTCAGCGGAATGACCAGCAATTCCGGCAGGGCATTAAACAGCGGATGGCTCAAGCCAAGTTCAATCGTCGCGCAAACCAGTTCTGCGTTGTCGAGATTTGTCGACTGAAGCCGATGTCGATACGGCTGTGGGTAGAAGAGAACGGAAGGTCTGTCGATGACCAGGGTTTGAGTCGAAGGGCTGTTCACTCTGAGAACACCCTGGCGCAGGATGTGCAGATGACCGACACCGGCCGTCCCATCAAACTCACTTTCGCCACAGAACACGCCAGAGTAGAAAACACGGGTACTCACGTCAAAACGGGAAAAAAGAGGGGATAGCCGATCCATTTGATACTGATGGGTATGATTTTGAGACGAATTGTATCCGACCGTATCACACGTTTGGTTATAGTTGCACCTGTTCAGCGCTATTGGGCCGAACAGGTGCGAGAAGCGGCAAGCGACCGAAATGAAGCGAAAAAAATCGTTGAAGGTCTGTAAGGAATCGCCGCCTGCTCCGACAAAAGATTACAGGCACCGACGTTTGCTACCGCGAGTCGGGTTCGCTTGTGAGTGCACGTTACGAACCAAACCAACACTTAGGAGAATTGCCATGAACAAACCGATGACCGCCGCTGCTCTGGCCCTTGCCTTTGGCGCAGCGATGACCGTTGCCGCGATGCCCGCCGCCGCTCAGGACAAGATGAGCGAGAAAGAGAAGTGCTTCGGCGTGGCTCTCAAAGGCAAAAACGACTGCAAAGCAGGTGCTGGCACCTCGTGCGCCGGCACTTCGAAGATAGACAATCAAGGCAATTCTTGGTCGTTTGTCCCGAAAGGCACTTGCGAAAAGACCGCGTCGAAAACTTCGCCGACCGGTTTTGGCCAGGCCAATGAGTTCATGGAAAAGAAGGTCTGAGGAATTTCTGAACCCGCGCTGTCAAAAAAGGAGACCGCTATCGTGACTCTACACGCCACCGCCGTGCCGTTTAAAGACGGCGCCTCTACGCTGTTTCCCGGGGGATTACCGGCGCGGGGTGGCGTGGGTCTGAAACCGGAGCATTTCAGGGAAATCATCGAAAGCAAACCGGACATCGGCTTCTTCGAGGTTCACGCCGAAAACTACATGGTTGACGGCGGCCCCTTCCATCACTACCTGGGCCGAATTCGTGCGGACTACCCCTTGTCGATCCACGGTGTGGGGTTGTCCATCGGGGGTGAAAGCGCGCTGGATCGTCAGCACCTCGACCGGTTGGCCGCATTGATCGCACGCTATCGGCCCCAGTCGTTTTCGGAACATCTGGCCTGGTCCAGCCACGGCGACCTCTTTCTGAACGACCTGTTGCCGGCCCCCTACAACGCCCGGACGCTGGATCTTGTTTGCGGGCACATCGATCAGACCCAAGAGCACTTGCGCTGCCGGATGCTGCTCGAAAACCCCGCCACCTACGTTGAGTTCGCCGCGTCCACGATGGCCGAAACCGATTTCATGGCCGAGGTGCTGCGCCGTACCGGCTGTGGATTGTTGCTCGACGTCAACAATGTCTATGTGTCGTGCATTAATCGCGGCCGTGACCCGAATGCTTGGCTCGACGCGTGCTTTGCCTCGATACCGCTATCGTCGATTGCAGAAATCCATCTCGCCGGATTTGCGCAGGACTACGATTCCTCCGGAGCGTCGTTGCTGATCGATAGCCATGGCTCTCCCGTTGCCCGGGCGGTCTGGGAACTCTATCGCCGGGCGATCGGGCGGACGGGGCCGCTCGCCACGCTGCTCGAACGCGACAACGACATTCCGCCATTCCAGGCGCTGCTGGCCGAGGTCTCGATGGCCGAAAAGATCATGTATGCCGACGCTCCCCGCGCATTGTCCGGCGAGGTCTGTGCATGAGCGGGCAACAGGCTTTCGTCGATGCCTTGCTCGACTTCGGCCCGGCGAACCAAGCCTGTCCGAGCGGTTTGGCGACCTGGAACCACTCCGACCCGGCGCGCCGTTTTGCGGTTTATCGCAACAACGTGATGATCTCGCTGATCGATGCCTTGGCGGATGGGTTCCCGGTCACGCAGGAACTCGTCGGAGAAGCATTTTTTCGCGGCATGGCCAGGCAGTTCGCCATCGCCCATCCGCCGCGCTCGCGCATTCTGGCTTACTACGGCCGCGACTTCCCCTCTTTCATCGAGACGTTTTTACCCGCCGCTTCGTTACCCTATCTGGCCGACGTGGCGCGCCTTGAGATGCTTCGCGTCCTGGCCTATCATGCCGCCGACAGGGAGACGCTGACGAGGGACGAAATCGGCGCGGCGCTGGCCGATGACTCCGAACTCACCCGGCGGTGCCTCGTTCTCCACCCCTCCGTCGCCGTTCTGCAATCGAACTTTGCGGTGGTTTCGTTATGGGGCGCGCATCAAGGTCTGGGCGACATCGCCGCCGTCGATCCGACAGCCCCCCAAACAGCGCTGGTCGTCCGCATCGGCCTCGACGTCAATGTTGTCGGGATCGACGCCGCGACCGGCCGCTTTATCGGGCGCCTGATACAGGGCGCAACGCTCGCCGACGCCGCTATCTACGCTTCCACCGCCGAACCCCGAGCCACGGAATTCGATCTTGTGGCCAGCCTGGGCGTCCTGCTTCGCTGGAAAACCATCTGCGAATTCAGCGCATTCAGCGAATTCAGCGCACCCGGCACCTCGGAGAGGTGAAGTGATTCCTGCACCTCGCTTGCGCCGGATTATCCTCGGCATCGCCCCGATCTCGGAACGGATTCGGTGGGTTATCGGGCGGCTGTCACGCATTCCCGATTCTCTGATCGCCATCGTTGGCCGCTTTTCGATCGCCGCGATATTCTGGAAGTCTGGGCAAACAAAAGTGCAGGGGCTGGTCGTCGATATTGTTGCCGGCGATGTGCGACTGGGTATGCCGCACCTGTCCGATTCGGTCGTCGCGCTGTTTGCCGAGGAGTACCGCCTGCCTTTTGTTCGGCCGGAAATCGCCGCGCTGATGGGCGCCTTCGCGGAACACTTGTTCCCATTGCTGATTCTGCTGGGTCTGGCGACCCGCTTTTCAGCGATCGCCTTATTGCTAATGACCCTCACCATCCAGATCTGGGTCTATCCCGATGCCTATCCCACGCATGGTGTGTGGGCCGCTGTTCTACTGTTTCTGGCGGCTCGCGGGCCGGGCGCCATTTCCCTGGATCACTGGATTTGGCGGCGGTTTGCTTGATATTTTCGCGCTCTGATTACAGGAGAATCAGCGCGCTAGATGCCGATATGCGGGCGAGCACCGTAGCGCCAACATGAAAATAGGCCGCCGATTGATGATTGTCTACGCTATGGTCATGCTCTTTCTCGTCGCTGTCCTGGTCGATTTGTCGGATTGTTGATGGCCATTGCCATGATCCGCAGCATTTTCGGTCTACCCGGGACGGCAGTCGTCGCCGCCGACCACATCGCCAGCGGAGTTCTGGTCAGCAAAGTGCCCGTGGGCGGCAGCGATGAAGTCGGACAACTCCTTGCCCGCATGGGCAACATGCGACAATAGTTGCGCGACGTGATCGGCACCGTTCGCGATAGCTCAACGAAGGTCGGGCAGGCGGCGGAACTCGGTCATCCGGCGAGCGGCGTAAGGAACGAACGGCCCGACAGAACAAAGTGTGCTGGCCGGGTACATCGAAAAGTCAGTTGCCCATCTCACCAGCGGTATCGGATTCCGCAAGATCCGTTGAGCGACTCGATCAGAGTGCCAAGCAAGTTGCCGGAACGGTCGGTGTGATCAAGGAAATCGCTGACCAGACCAACCTGCTTGCACTCAATGCTTCTATTGGAGCGGCAAGAGCCGGCGAAAGCGGTCGCGGCTTTGCGGTAGTCGCCGACGAGGTGCGAAAACTGGCCAAACGCACCGCCGATGCTGCGAGAGAGATTGACCGGACGATTGCCGGCATCAACGCGCAAACAGGAGTCGCAGCGCGCGATATTCACGCCGGGAGAACAGGCACGGAAGAGCCAGGCGATCGCCGCCCGCGTGGGCGAGATCGAATAGACGGCGAAGCAATCCTGTGACCTGTAGCGAAACGGACGCAATCGCGGGCAAGCCCGCTCCTACGAAATTACGGCTTCTATCGCGAATTTTAATAAGGAATCACCCCACGATGTTCGGCTCAATCTCCATTCGCTCGCGCCTCGCCTTTTCATTTTCGGTGTTGTTATGCCTCCTGATCGCGGTGGCGGCGGTGTCGCTACAGCGTTTTGAAGGGCTGACGGCCACCACGCAAAGGGTGGTCGATTACGAGGTGCGCCGCGTTTTTCTCGCCCAGCGCGCCAACCAGCACGCCCAGGCGGCGGCCATCGGCCTGCTCAATCTGCTGCAAACGCCCGATCGCGAGAAGCGCGTGCCGCTGTACGCAGCGATGGATCGGCAGCTTGCCGATTCCGATAGGGCGGTCGGCGATCTCGAAAAAACGTTGCTGACGCCCGACACTCTGGCCGACATCATGCGTGTGGTGAACTTGCGCCAGCGCTATGGCGAGCTGTTTCAGGAAACGGTCGAAATCATCGAGCTTGGAGGTCCGTTGTCGGCTCGCGTGCACTTTGAACGCCAGACACAGATGGCGCTGAATACGCTGCTGAATGAGACCCTGGCTTTGGCCAGCGGGCAGCTTCAGGCGATGCAAGCTGAACTGGAGCAGCTCAGTCTGGCCGCTACGAACGCGCGACGGTTGGTGATAGCGCTGGCGGTCAGCGCACTTTTGCTCGGGGGCGTGCTGGCATGGACTGTCGCCCGCAGCATCGTGCAACCGGTACGTGAGGCCGTCTCTGTCGCCCAGACCATCGCCAGCGGCGACTACAAGAAGGAGGTTCCCCACGGCGGGCGCGACGAAATTGGTGCATTGCTGCGTGCGCTGACCGTCATGCGCGACAGCATCGGCAGTCGCGAAGAAAGAATCCTGCGCCTGGCGTATGTCGATAGTCTGACCGGGCTTTCCAATCGCACGCATTTTCTGGAAAGGTTCGCCGCGCTCCCCGAGGGCAGTACGGGTGCCGTCGTCGTGCTGAATATCGACCGTTTCGCGCCGATCAACAGCGCTTTGGGCCACGACGTGGGTGACCGCCTGTTGCGGGAAATCAGCGTGCGCCTGGATCGGGCGACCGAAAAAACCAATGTGATCGCGCGGCTGTGGGGGGATGAGTTCGCTTTCTTGCTGGAGGGGGCAGACCGGGCGACGGCGGTGGCCTTTGTCGAACAAATTCTGTCGGTACTGGGCGCGCCCACGGTGCTTGACGGCCAGCGCCTCGATCTTGGCGCCACCCTAGGCTTCGTCTTTTACCCGCAAAATGGCACCGACGCACCCACCTTGTTGCGGCGCGCCGACCTGGCCATGCTCGTCGCCAAGCGGCGCTACGAACGTTTTGCCTGCGGTTCGGCGCTGGACGACGAGCCGGCACATGAACAGCTTTCCCTGATCGGCGAGATGCGCGAAGCTCTGGCGCGACGCGAGTTTGTGGTGCACTACCAACCCAAGCTGAATATTGCGCAGAACAGGATTTGCGGAGCCGAAGCGCTGATTCGCTGGCAGCACCCCGAAAAAGGTTTGATCTCGCCGATGCGCTTTATCCCCTTCGCCGAACAGACGGGGTTTATCCGCGAAATCACGCCCTGGTTGCTCGGGCACGTCATCGGGCACGCCGCGCAATGGCAGCGGACGGGCATGGCTGTCGTCGCCTCGGTGAACCTGTCGACGCGCGATCTGTTGAATCGCGATCTGGTGCCTGAAATCCGGAGCATGCTGGCGCAGTCTGGCTTGCCGGCCGATCAACTCTGCCTGGAGATTACCGAGAGCGCCCTGCTGGACGAACCCGAGTTGGCGCTCAAACACCTGAACGAGTTGTCTGCCCATGGCCTGAAACTTTCCATCGACGACTATGGCACCGGCCAGGCTTCTCTGGCCTACGTCAAAACCCTGCCGGTGAATGAATTGAAGATCGACCGCGCCTTTATTGCCGAGGTCGATAGCACGCCGAAAAATGCGGCCATCGTCCGCTCGACGATTCTTTTGTGCCGGGAACTCGGCCTTTCGGTCGTGGCGGAAGGAGCCGAAACCAGCGCGGAACTCGCCTGGCTGACCGGCAGCGGATGCGACGTAGTGCAAGGCTACGGCATCGCCAAACCGATGCCCTTGAGCGAATTCCTCCCTTGGGTAAGCCGCTTCAACCGGCAAGTTTGATATGCGCGGGAGAATCCCGCGATGTTCGGCGTTAAGCTTGGCCTACGCCGCTATGATGGCGCTTTGGGAGATCGTTGTGAACCTTGATTCCGGCCAGTTGGCCGATGTGTTGGCGCCGGTGCTCGACCGCTACCGCTCGGAACCCGGCAAACTCGTGCAGATCCTGCGCGAGGCGCAAGAGGCTTTCGGCTATCTGCCGCCGGTTGCGCTGACCCACATCGCGTCCAGCCTTGGTGTGCCACGGGCGCGGGTCGAAGGCGTGGCGGGTTTTTACTCGTTCCTGCACCTGGAGCCGGTGGGGCGCTATCGCGTGCTGTTTTCGGACAACATCACCGACCGCATGCTGGGCAGCGCCGAGCTGATGAACCGCATGTGCAACAAACTGTGGCTGGAGCGCGGAAAGATTTCGGAAGACGGTCTGGTCAGCGTGGACACTACCTCGTGCACCGGCATGTGCGACCAGGGGCCGGCGCTGCTGGTCAATGGCCGGGCTGCGACGCGGATGTCCGCCGAGCGCATCGACCGCATCTGCGAGCTGATTCGCGCGCAAACCCTGCTTGAAGACTGGCCGGGCGAATATTTCACGGTCGCGGACAACATCCGTCGCCGCGACGTGCTGCTCGGCGGCGAACGGGTCGCCGGCGAGGCGATCCGGGCGGCGCTGGCGCGCGGTTCCGGGGCGATGCTTGCCGAGATGAAGCGGTCGAATCTGCGCGGTCGCGGCGGCGCCGGCTTTACCACGGCGATCAAATGGGAGTCGGCGCGCGACGCCGAATGCCTGGCGCAGCCTGCGGTGCGCTACGTGGTGTGCAACGCCGACGAGGGCGAACCGGGCACGTTCAAGGATCGCGTGCTGCTCGCCAGCCACGCCGATCTCGTTTTCGACGGCATGACCGTGGCCGCCTACACGATAGGCGCGGCGCGCGGCCTGCTCTATCTGCGCGGCGAGTACGCCTGGTTGCTGCCGGCTCTTAGCGCGAATCTCGAAAGAAGGCGGCGCAACGGCTTGCTCGGCGCGGCCGTCGCAGGCCGGGCCGGTTTCGATTTCGATATCGAGATCCATCTGGGTGCCGGCGCCTACGTCTGCGGCGAAGAAACGGCGCTGATCGAATCGCTGGAAGGCAAGCGCGGCGTGCCGCGCAACCGTCCGCCGTTCCCGGTCACGGCAGGTTATCTCGGCCAGCCGACCGTCGTGAACAACGTCGAGACGCTGTGCCAGGCCGCGTTGATCGCCCAGCAAGGCGGCGCCTGGTTCGCCGGGCTGGGCACCCAACAATCGACCGGCACCAAACTGCTATCGGTTTCGGGCGATGTCGAGCATCCCGGCATCTACGAGTATCCCTTCGGCGTGTCCGTCGAGCAGGTCCTGCTCGATAGCGGGGCGGGCAATGCGCAGGCCGTTCAGGTCAGCGGCGGTGCAGGTGAGCGGCGCTTCGGGCGTCTGCCTCGCCATGCATGAGTTTTCCCGGCGTATCGCCTTCGAGGACGTGCCGACGGCGGGCGCCTTCATGGTCTTCGGCGCGCATCGCGACATGTTCGAAGTGGCGCGCAATTTTGCCCATTTCTTCGCTCACGAAAGTTGTGGTTTTTGCACGCCATGCCGGGTCGGCACCTCGCTGGTCGTGCGCTGCATGGACAAGATCGCCAAAGGGCTCGGTTCGCAGCACGAGATCCGCGAAATTTTCCGCATCCATCGCCTGCTGAACGTGGCGAGCCATTGCGGGCTGGGGCAGGCGGCGTGCAATCCGGTGTTCGACACGCTGAATAAATTCCGGCCGGCCTACGAGCGGCGTCTGCGCTCGCTGGACTTCGAGCCGGCGTTCGACCTCGACGGCGCGCTCGCCTCGGCCCGCCAGATGACGGGGCGAGACGATCCGGGCGCGCATTTTGTCGGCGAGTCTCAGGGTTTCGGAGTCCATCCATGAAACAGCCCACTTTTTTGCTCGACGGAATGCCGGTGCCTTTCGAGGAAGGGCAGACGATCATGGATGCGGCGATGGCGGCCGATGCCTTCATCCCGCACCTGTGCCACCACCCCGAGTTCAAGCCGCAGGGCAGTTGCAAGCTTTGCACGGTGAAGGCCAATGGCCGCCATGTGTCGTCCTGCACGATGCAGGCGCGCGACGGCATGGAGGTGGAAAACAATACGCCCGATCTGAACGACAAGCGGCGCACGCTGCTGCAAATGCTGTTCGTCGAAGGCAATCATTTCTGCCCCTCGTGCGAGAAGAGCGGCAACTGCATGTTGCAGGCGCTGGCCTACGAGCTGGAAATGCTCAGTCCGCATTTCGACCAGTTCTACCCGGATCGCCCGGTCGACGCCTCGCATCCCGACGTGCTGCTCGACTTCAACCGTTGCATTCTCTGCGAACTGTGCGTGCGCGCCAGCCGCGATGTCGACGGCAAGAGCGTTTTTGCGCTCTCCGGGCGCGGCATCGGCAAGCATTTGATCGTCAATGCCGAGTCCGGCCGCCTGGCGGATACGGATTTTTCCCTGCTCGACCGCGCGGCGCATGTCTGCCCTGTGGGCGTTATTCTCGAAAAGCGCAAGGGGTTCGCCGTGCCGATCGGCCAGCGCCTGTACGACGAAAAGCCGATCGGACAGCAGATGGAGCGTCTGGCGGCGCGCACTGCGAAAGTCGAGGTCTGAGTGTTAGACAAACGCAAGATCCGCCTGGCGACCACCTCGCTGGCCGGCTGTTTTGGCTGCCATATGTCTTTTCTGGACATCGACGAGCGCCTGCTGGAACTGATCGAACGGGTCGATTTCGACCGCTCGCCGCTCACCGACATCAAGCATTGCGGCCCGTGCGACATCGGCCTGATCGAAGGCGGCGTGTGCAATGCGGAAAACGTACACGTCCTGCGCGAATTCCGGCGCAACTGCAAGGTGCTGATCGCGCTCGGCGCCTGTGCCGTCAACGGCGGCTTGCCGGCGCAGCGCAACCATCTCGACCTCGGCCAGTGCCTGCAAGAGGTTTATCTGACCGGCGAGGGTCTCGTCAATGGGCAGATTCCCAACGACCCGGAGTTGCCTTTGCCGCTCGACAAGGTGCACCCGATCGACGAGATCGTGCGTATCGACTACTTCATTCCCGGCTGCCCGCCGTCGGGCGACGCCATCTGGAAGTTCCTCACCGATTTGCTCGACGGGCGAACGCCGCGCCTCGGTCACCCGTTGCTGCGCTTTGACTGATCTGGTTGAAAGAGAAATTTCCGGGACGATGCGAGACAGGCAAGCGGCCGCCTGGTAGCCCGTACAGCCCGTCATTCCTGGCTTGAGCCGGAATCCCGAGTCGGCTTTGCCCGGTTCTCGACTTGCAGACCGGGAACGCGAACGAATTCCCGTTCGCTGTTGGTGACCAGAATCCAGTCTTCGGCACGCGCGTGGGCGGCCAGCCAGAGGCCGCTATTACCGATGGGTTGCTCCAGTTTGTGCAGGCTGGCGCGAATCTGTCTGTAATGCTCGCCAGCGGTTTCGGGTAGTGCATAAACCGGGACTAATCCAATGTGCGCCACCCGTAGTAGTCAGTCACGACAAATTGGATAGATAGCTGGCACGCAATCTGCATAGGTGGTGCTATCGCCAACCCTGTGGAGATTGATATGCCGGCAATCAAGTATCTGGTCACTCTGACGGACGATGAAGTGGAGATGCTGGAATCCTTGCTGCGCAAAGGGAAGAGCGGGGCGCGCAAGCAGACGCGGGCGCGGATTCTGTTGAAAGCGGCAACCGGCATCAAAGACGCGGCAATCATGGAAGCCTTGGCAATTTCTGCCGCCATTTTCTACAGCGCCCGGCAACGCGGTGTCGGGGAATGCGTGGAAGCGGCCTTGCACGACAGGCCGCGTCCGGTGAAAGCGCCGAAGCTGACCGGGAAACAATGTGCGCACGCGATCGCTACGGCCTGCACACCTGCGCCGACCGGAC
>JACQYA010000080.1 GCA_016208425.1 Betaproteobacteria bacterium | reverse complement strand
CAGCTTGGCAGACGCTTGGGATTGGCCGGAAGGCAAAATCCGGTCATGCAACACCTGCCGCTGGTGTGGCGTCAGCCGCTTCGCGTCTTGCACCAGCTTCCGGAATTCCTTGGCATTCATCGAAACACCTATCTGTATGATCCATATACGATTATCGTACATAATACGCTAATGCGGACATAGCCTTATCGAAAAGGGGAAATCACCGTGGGTAGCCGCTACGCCGTCGAACTCCTGAAGGCCGAACCCGCTTTGGCCGGGTGTCGCCCAGTTCAAGCCATGCAGGTATAATCCCGGGTCGGTTGGCGCCGGTTTGGGGTCGGGCAATTGCATTGGATTGCGCCGTTTTTCCTCGCCGGTTATTGTCGTTTTGGATCGAACAGGGGGAATCATGTCGGAGCAACAATCTGTCGTGCCGGCAGAGCACGCGCTCTGCGATGTGCTGGTCATCGGCGGCGGTCCGGCGGGGACGACCGCCGCCACGCTGCTGGCGGAAAAAGGCCATCGCGTCGTCTTGCTGGAAAGGGCGCACCATCCGCGCTTCCATATCGGCGAATCCTTGTTGCCGGCCAACATGCCGCTGTTCGAGCGGCTGGGCGTCGCCGGCGAGGTCAAGGCCATCGGCATGGAGAAGTGGGGGGCCGAGTTCGTCTCGCCGTGGCACGCGCACCGCCAGCGTTTCGAGTTCGGCGACGCCTGGGACAAGAGCATGCCCTTCGCCTACCAGGTGCCGCGCGCCGAGTTCGACCACATCCTCATCAAGAACGCCGCCGCCAAGGGCGCGCAGGTGATCGAAGGCTGCAAGGTCGTCGGCGTCGAATTCCTGCCCGACGGCCGGGGCGCGGCCGTCACCGCCCGCTACGACGATGGGCGCGAGGCGACCTGGCAGGCGCGTTTCGTGGTCGACGCTTCCGGGCGCGATACCTTCCTCGCCAACCGCTTCAAGGCCAAATCGCGCAATCCCAAACATAACAGCTCGTCGGTATACGCGCACTTCACCGGCGCCAAACGGCTGGAAGGCAAAGCCGAAGGCAACATCACGATCTTTTGGTTCGAGCACGGCTGGTTCTGGTTCATCCCGATGCTTGGCGGCATCACCAGCGTCGGCGTCGTGACTTGGCCGCATTTCATGAAGACGCGCGAAAAGCGCTCGCTGGAGCAGTTTTTGCTGGATTCCATCGCCATGTGCCCGGCGCTCGCCGAGCGCCTGCAAGGCGCGAAAATCGCCAACGAGGCGGAAGCGACCGGTAACTTCTCGTATGTCAGCGACCGTACCTACGGCCCCAACTATCTGCTGCTCGGCGACGCCTTTGCCTTTATCGACCCGATTTTCTCGTCCGGCGTGCTGTTCGCGATGAACAGCGGGGTGGTCGGTTCGATGGCGGTCGATACGTTTCTGCGCGACCCGCAGGAAGCGCCGGCCGCGATGCGCGAGTTCGACCGCCAGATGCACCACGGCCCGAAAGAGTTCTCCTGGTTCATCTACCGCATGAACAACCCCATCATGCGCGAATTGTTCATGGGGCCGAGGAATGTCTGGCGGGTCAAGGAGGCGCTGCTGTCGGTGCTGGCCGGCGACATTTTCGGCAAGACGCCGATCTGGGCTTCGCTCGCCATGTTCAAGCTGATGTACTACCTCTCGTCGCTCAAAAACCCGCTGATTTCGTGGCGCGCGAAAAAGCGGCGCGCGATCAACATCCAGCCGGTCGACGACCCGAATATGGCGACCATCCAATGAGGGCAGCGCCGCAGGTTCGTCTGGCGTGCCTGACGCCCGCCCAGATCATCGAGCACGCCAGCGGCGGGCGGGCCAACCTGTTCGGCCTGATCCTGCAAGGCGATTCGGCGGGGGCGGTCGCCGCGCAACTGCCTGCGGCGACACCGTTGCTCGACCTGAATTTCCCGGTGCTACCGGCATCGCCGCAGCAGGTGTGGGGCGAGACCTGGTTTTCCGAAAAGCCGCTGCTGGCCGGCAGGCACGGCGACGTGCAGTACCGTTGCAACAGCGAGCTGCTGTTCGGCACGGTCAGCCTCGACGAAGCCGGTTTTCCGGTTACGGACGGCGGCTCCAGCCCGTTGCGGCAGGCGTCCGAATCGGCTTACCGGCAAATTTTCGCCTTGCTCGACCAGTCCGGGTTTCCCGAACTGTTGCGCGTCTGGAACTACTTTCCCGACATCAACGGCGAATCTTTCGGCATGGAGCGCTACCGGCAGTTCAATATCGGCCGCTACGAGGCTTTTACGAGCTGCCGGCGCCCGACATCGGGGATGGTGCCGGCGGCGTGCGCGCTGGGCACACGACAAGGGCCGCTCTGCCTGGCCTTCCTCGCCGGCCGCGAGCCGCTGGTTCCGATCGAGAATCCGCGCCAGACCAGCGCTTACCACTATCCGGTGGCGTATGGGCCGCGCAGCCCGACCTTCTCGCGCGCCGGCCTCGTGCGGCTGCCCGACCAAGAGATTTTGCTGATTTCCGGGACGGCCAGCATCGTCGGCCACCAAACCTTGCACGCCGGCGACGCGCTGGCTCAGGCGCGCGAAACGCTGGCCAATATCGCGGCGCTGCTGGGCGAAGCCAACCGCCTCGGCAGGCACCGGGACTATGATCCCCAATCGCTGACCTACAAGGTTTACATCCGTCATGCCCGGGACTTTGCCGCCGTCAGCCAGGCGATGACCGAGTTTTTGGGGCGCGGTTGTCCGGCTCAGGTGATGATCGTTCAAGCAGACATTTGCCGCGCCGATCTGCTGGTCGAGGTCGAGGCCGGCGCGGCCCGTTACAACAGGGGTGTCCGATGAAATTCCGTAAAGTGTTCCCGTTCTTGGTTGTTGCCGGCCTGAGCGTTTTTCAGGCGCCTGCCAGCGCGCTGGCGGCCGAGGAGAAGCCCCTGTGGGAGTTGGGGCTGGGCGTCGCGGATATGCTGTTTCCGGCCTATCGCGGCTCCGGAGATACGCGCAATTTCGTGTTGCCGATGCCGTATTTCGTCTATCGGGGAGACTTTTTCCGCGCCGACCGCGACGGTATCCGAGGGATATTCTTCGATTCCGGGCGGGTCGAGCTGAACCTCAGTCTCGCCGCTTCGCCGCCGGTCAGCGGCCGCGATGTCGGCGCGCGCCGGGACATGCCCGACCTCAAACCCAGCCTCGAACTCGGCCCGTCGGTCGATATCAAGCTCTGGCAGTCGGCGGGCCGCGACGCCAAGTTCCGGCTGTTCGTGCCGTTGCGCGGTGCCTTTACGCTGGAAAAAGACCCGCGTTTCATCGGCTGGCAGTTTACGCCGCGCCTGAACCTCGATATCGATAACCCGCCCGGCCTGCCCGGCTGGACGCTGGGCGTCGTCGGCGGGCCGATCTACGGCAACGCCAAACAGCACGAATACTTTTACGGCGTCGCGCCCCAGTACGCCGGCGCGCAGCGCCCCGCCTACGAGGCCAAGGCCGGCTACGCCGGCACCCAAGTGCTGTCGGCGCTATGGAAGCGCTTCCCGTCGTACTGGGTGGGCGGTTTCGCGCGTTACGACAAGCTGAACGGCGCGGTGTTCGAGAACAGCCCGCTGGTCACGCGCAAGAGCGGTTTTGCCGGCGGCGTCGCGGTGTCGTGGATATTTGGCGAGTCGGGCGCACGGGTCAAGGTCGACTAACCGGGCAACATTGCGCGATGCCCCGCATTGTGCACGCTCTGCGCACCCTTTTCGATACCGCCCGGCTTTACCTCGGTCTGGGTGCTCTCGGCGTCATCTGCCTGGCGTGGACACCGTTCGCCGCGCTGCTGGCGCCGGTGCTGCCGGCCGCCAGGGGGCGCCCGCTGGGGCGGTTGGCGATCACGCTCGGCTTCCGGCTGTACCTGAACATTCTGCGCGGGATGCGTGCGTGCAGCTTCGACATCGGGGCGCTCGATACCCTGCGCGCCCAGGGGCCGCTGATCCTCGCGCCGAACCACCCCTGCCTGCTCGACGCCGTGATGGTGATTTCGCGCCTGCCCAACGTCGCCTGCATCATGAAAGGCGCGTTGCTGCGAAACATCTTTCTCGGCGCCGGCTCGCGCCTGGCGCATTACATCCCCAACGACGCGCCGCTCGACATGATCCGCCGCGCCTGCCGGGAAATGAAAGGCGACAGCCATCTGCTGATCTTCCCCGAAGGTACGCGCACGATCCGTCACCCGGTCAACCCCTGCAAGAACAGCGTCGGCCTGATCGCCAAGCGCAGCGGCGTCCCCGTGCAGACGCTCATCATCGAAACCGATTCCGCCTACCTGAGCAAAGGCTGGCCGCTGTTCAGGAAGCCGGCGATGCCCATCCATTACCGGATTCGTCTCGGCAAGCGTTTCGACCCGCCCGAAGATGTCGCCGCCTTCGTCGCCGGGCTGGAACAGTACTTTCAGGATGAATTCGAAAAGAGCAGCCATATCAACCCGCTGGTCACCGACCCGCTGACGGCGGTGTCGGGGCGGCTGGGGTAGACAGTAGAACACCGCTGGTTTTTCACGGATCATTTTTAAACCGGATACGCCACCGGGACGGCACATTGGCATTTCCCATCCCAACGCCCATGGAGGTGATTGCATGTACGGCCTTGCGAACAAAATTTTACAAGATATGATTGTTGCCCGCCACGGCGAAGACAAGTGGGATGCCATCCGGGAAAAATCTGGTGTTCAGGAGACGTTCTTCGTGTCCATGGGGTGTTATCCGGACGAGACAACCTACCGGATCGTCGGTGCCGCCAGCGAGATGCTGGGCATGCCGGCGGAAGATGTCCTGTTCCAGTTCGGCGAATACTGGATTTTGGTGGCAGAACAGAATTATGACGAAATGCTGGAATTCGCGGGCAAGGATCTGGTCGCCATTCTCGATAGCGTCGACGACATTCATGCCCGCGCCACCCTGATTTTCCCGGAAATGCGGCCACCGTCCTTCCGCTGTTCCGACCTTACCGCGGAGTCATTCCGGTTGCACTATCGTTCCGTGCGCCAAGGGCTCGCGCCATTCGTCGAAGGTTTGATCGCCGGACTCGGCCAGCGGGCCGCTACGCCGGTCGATATCCGGCACGACAAGCGCCGGGCGGAAGGCGACGATCACGATGAGTTCGTCGTCCAGTACAAGCACGCATGAGGTGTCCGTCGTGACCGATCTTTGCCTGGGAACGAACGAGTTAGATATCGTCTTTCCCTTTCATATCGTCATCGACCGCGCCATGCGCATCGTTCGCACCGGGACGGCCTTGCGTCGCCTGTTACCGGATATCGCTGAAAACGAGTTCCTTGATCGTGTTTTCAGCATCGAACTGCCTGCCGTCACGGTCGAGTTCTATGATGTCCGGGCGCACTGCCGCCATCTGTTCAAGCTCCATTCCCGCGACCTCGACAAGCTCACCCTGAAAGGACAGATGCTGTACCTGACACAGGGCGACGTGATCGTATTTCTCGGCTCGCCGTGGACTGCGTCCAACGCCGACATGATCGCTCTGGGATTGACGCTGAAGGATTTCGCCATCCACGATTCGGTGCCGGATTTTTTGCTGCAAATGTACTCGCTGAAGCATTCGCTGGGCGATGCGCTCAAACTCACCGAGCGCCTGGCGACGGTGAACCGTGGCCTGGAGCATCGGGTCGCAGAACGCACCGTAGAAGTCGTTGCCGCCAACGAGGCGTTGCAGGAGACCAATCGCCGATTGGAGCGCGAGATCACGGAACGCAAGATCGCCGAGGAGAGTGTCCGCCAACTGGCGCATTTCGATCCGCTCACAGGGCTGGCGAACCGCACATTGCTGCGCGACCGACTCAACCACGCGCTGGCGGCGCACCGCCGCGACCGACGCCGTCTGGCACTGATGTTCATCGATCTTGACCGTTTCAAGCCTATCAACGATACCTACGGACATCACATTGGTGATGCCCTGTTGGAGGCGGTCGCGACCAGATTGTTGGAGGTCGTGCGTGAAAGCGACACGGTGGCGCGCCTCGGCGGTGACGAGTTCGTCGTCGTTCTGCCGGAGGTCAACGGCAGCGAAGATGCAGGGAAGGTAGTCGAGAAGATTGCCAGTGGTTTGGCAAAGCCCTACCTCATTGATACTTGTCAGCTCGAAACGACGCCAAGCATCGGCATCAGTCTCTACCCGGAAGACGGCGACGACGGCGATACGCTGATCCGCAATGCCGACAGCGCCATGTATGCTGCTAAATCCTGCGGACGTAATCAGTTCCGCTTCTTCGTCCGTGCTTAACTTTGCATTCGAGCTGGACTGGCCGATAAGCGTTCTCTTCATGGCCTTTGGTTGTTGAACTTTCGGGATTCCGGCCAAGCTTTGCGGTCAGCCAGACCCTCAATTTGGACGTTGGGCATCATGAACCGTGACCCCATGCGATTTGTGCGGTAGTCACAGTAGCTTGGACAGCCACCGGGGTGGAATAAGCTAAGGCTGGTGCCGGAGAGACGGTTTTGGCTTTCCCGGATTTCATACGGGATGAACGGTGCGCTGCGGGGCTTGTGGGCGGCTGCCGACCTGCGGGCAACGCCTTTCGTTGCCCGTCGTTCGGGCGGCCGCCGGCCGCGTTTGCGCCAGCGCGCCGGAACAGGCTTCATCCGGCGTCTCCCATTCCGGCGGCCGGTGCGGGCGCAGACGGCCGTACCAGCCGAAACATTGGGCCGGGCTCCGTTGCCGCCCGATGCCGTCGTTGCAGGGGCGCAGATAGACCCGCCCGTCCGCGCTGATCCGGATCTCGGCCTCCTTGAGCGCGCCGGCGAATCCGGCACCGGTGGATTGGCACCCTTGGCCGGCATTGAAGATCTCCGGCGTGCCGCAGCGCGCAACGGCTTCTTTCGGCGCTGCCGTGCAGAAGCCGCCGGCCAGGGTGTTCGACAGGCGCCAGGCCAGCACCTTTCGCGTCGCCCGGCCGGGGATGGCGCACGGGTACAGGAAGCCGTGCCGCATCCGGATGCAGGCGATATCGCCCTTTAATCTCTCCGGGTGCAATTCCCCGCCCCTTGGGGCGCTCACTCTTGCGGTTGTCGTGGGCTTTGATACCCCGTGGCTTGCCGCGGGGTTGTTCATTTACGCCTCGAATTCGACCAGTTCCACGCCGTCGCTCACCTGGTCGCCGGCCGCGTAGCGGAACGCCTTGACCGTTCCGTTCTTCGGCGCGGTGATGGTGTGCTCCATCTTCATCGCTTCGAGGATCAGCAGCGGCGCGCCTTTTTCGACACCTTGCCCCGGTGCGGCGAGCAGCGCGACGACCTTGCCCGGCATCGGCGCGGTGAGGCCGCCGCCGTCTGCGCCGCAGGCTTCGACCCGATGCAGCGGGTCGTCGCGCAGCAGCACATGGGCCGACCCGTGGAGAAAAACGTGGCGCCGCTGCGCATTCCGTTCGGTGACGGCGACGACGCTGGCGACCAGCCGCCGGTTGTCGAGTTCGACGGCGATCTGCCCGGCAAACTCCCCGGCGTCGAGCACGCGGCCGCGCGCCAGCACCGATTCGCCGCCCAGCGCCAGCCGCCAGCCGCCGGCTTCGTAAGTAACCGCCACGTCGTGCAGCGTGTCGCCTCTGCGGAAGGTCACGGTGCGGTCGGCGCGAAGATTCAGGCGCCAGCCATCGCGCGTGCTCCACGGCGACCACGGATCGCCGGAATGGCTTCCATCGGCGTGCGCCGCCGCGCGTTCGCGCAGCAATTCGGCGACGGTAGCGACGAAAAACACCTCTTTCGGCGGTTCGCTCTCAGCGGGGAAAAGGAAGTCCCGGCTGCGCTCGATCAGCCCGGTGTCGAGGTCGGCGTTGGCGAAGGCCGGGCAGGCGACCAGCCGCGAGAGGAAGCCGACGTTGGCCGCGACGCCTACGATGCGCGTGTCGGCCAGCGCCTGCCGCATGCGCGCCAGCGCGGCGTTGCGGTCCACATCCCAGACGACCAGCTTGGCGATCATCGGGTCGTAATACGGCGTGATTTCGTCGCCCTGCTCGACGCCGGTGTCGACGCGCACGTTCAGGCTTTCGCGTGGCGGCGCGAAGTGCAGGAGGCGGCCGGTCGACGGCAGGAAACCCTTGTCGGCATCCTCGGCGTAAATGCGGGCTTCGAGCGCGTGGCCGCGTATCTCCAGCTCTTCCTGGCGCAGCGGCAGCGGCTCGCCGCCGGCCACCCGCAGTTGCCATTCGACCAGATCCTGCCCGCTAATCATCTCGGTCACCGGATGCTCGACCTGCAGGCGGGTGTTCATTTCCATGAAGTAAAAGGCGCCGTCCTGGGCGAAGCTGTCGCCGGCGATGAACTCGACCGTCCCCGCGCCGACATAGCCGGCCGCGCGCGCCGCGTCGACCGCCGCCCCGCCCATCGCGGCGCGGCGCTCGGCGGTCATCCCCGGCGCCGGCGCCTCTTCCAGCACCTTCTGGTGGCGGCGCTGCACCGAACAGTCGCGCTCGAACAAATGCACGCAGTTGCCCAGCGTATCGGCGAAGACCTGGATCTCGATGTGGCGCGAGCGTACCAGGTACTTCTCGATCAGCACCAGATCCGAGCCGAAGGACGCCGCCGCTTCGCGCCGGCACGAGGCTAGCGCCGCGGCGAAGTCTTCGCCGCGCTCGACCCGCCGCATGCCCTTGCCGCCGCCGCCCGCCGCCGCCTTGATGAGCACCGGATAGCCGATGGCGTCGGCCTGGGCGCGCAGGAAGTCCGGCGTCTGCTCGTCGCCGTGATAGCCCGGCGTCAGCGGCACACCCGCCGCGCCCATGATTTTTTTCGCCGCCGACTTCGACCCCATCGCCCGTATCGCGTCGGCGGGCGGGCCGATAAAGACGACGCCGGCCGCCGCGCAGGCATCGGCGAATTCGGCGTTTTCGGAAAGGAAACCGTAACCGGGGTGCACCGCCTGCGCGCCGGTGCGCCGGGCCGCGTCGAGAATGCGCCCGGCCACCAGATACGATTCGCGCGCCGCCGCCGGCCCGATGCACACCGCCTCGTCGGCCAGCCGCACATGGCGCGCGCCGGCGTCCGCCTCCGAGTAAACGGCAACCGTGCGTATGCCCATGCGCCGCGCCGTCTTGATGACGCGGCAAGCGATTTCGCCACGGTTGGCGATCAGGATTTTCGTGAACATTGAAAAACTCCATTAGGGAACCGCTGATTTATTCGTGGCGGCGCCGGGCGCACGCTGAGAAAACAAGTAGTTATTCCGATTCGCAATACAAATGCGAATAACCGTTGCGCTTCGTAGATACTGTTATCCAAGTCAAGCGCCATGCATAGCTAGATCGAAAGGTTTTCCGGACTTAAGGACGCCGAAGGCGACATGAATGAGTTTTCGCATCATGGCGCCGATGATGAGCATGGGGGGTTTGCCGGAAGCGGCCAAACGGCTACGGAAGCGTTTGCCCCAGCCGGTTCTGTAAAGGGCAACCATCGCCGGCATATAGAGCGCTTTGCGCAGAAAGGCATGGCCGACCTTGGACAAGCGCGGTTTGCCATGCACGCTGGAGCCCGACTCATGCTGGCGCGGATCAAGGCCGGCGAAAGCCACCGCCTGACGGGCGTTGCCAAAGCGCTCCGGTGTCCCGTAGAAGGCGGGCAGGACGGCGATGGTGCGCTCCCCGAGGCCGGGGACACTATCGGGCAAGCGCCGCTTGTCGCGCAGGGTCGGATCGGCATCGATATGATCGCGAATAACTTGAAGGATCGCCTCGATCTCCTTGTCCAGCCATTGCAGATGCTTGGCAATACCCACCCTGACAGCAGGCCTGGCCACCTCGAGCCTGTTGGACTCCTGCGTGCGCATCCCGTGCAGCGCACCCAGACGCAACACCAAGGCGCGCAAAGCCTGCCCGGCGGGTGCCGGTGCCTGCCAAGGCGCCGGGCGGCGCCCGGCGCAGAACCCGGCGATCAGTTTGGCATCGGCCTTGCCGGTTTTCGTGCGCGCCATCCGCGAGGCACCGAAGGCCTTGATCTGAGCGGGATTGATGACGCTGACCGTGACCGCCTCGGAGGCGGCGAAGAACTCGGCCACGGCTTCCCGGTAC
>JACQYA010000079.1 GCA_016208425.1 Betaproteobacteria bacterium | reverse complement strand
TCTCGTATGGCTCAGGCTCTGATACTCTTTCACTGTGAATCTCCTGTCTCTTGGTCGAGATCAGAAATTCACGCAGACCGTCGTAAAGGTCAAACCTTGGTGAGTCCCCCGGCAAAGCCGGGGGCTTACCTCTATGAGTTATTGATTGGCGCCACGTACCTGCGCCCCCCTCACACGAAATTAAAATCGGCGTTAGCGAAGACACGGAACGCGGTGTATAGCTGGCGCAGCCAAGTAGCTGGCACGCATGCCATCCGCGGGCAACCGCTACGAACCGACCGTGAGCCGCATCCTGCCACCACGAACCTCAAACCGCTCCAGAACCGCCGACCAAACGTAGCCCTTCCAGCAACCAGCGGAGCGCGCCGCTGATGAGCAAGGCCGTCGCTACCGACAGCACCACCGAGAACAGCGCTTCGCGCCGGCCTATCGTCCTGAGCATCACCGCGAAGGTCGAGACGCAAGGAACGTAGAAGGTGAGGAAGACGAGGAAGGTGAAGATCTGCACCCCGTCGAGCAGCGGGACGATTTCCGTCGTGCCGAGCGCCTGGTAGATCATGAGCAACGAGAGTTCCTTGCGCAGCACGCCAAACAGGATCGGTACGCCGAGCACGACGGGCAGACCGAGCCACCAGGCGGTGACCGGCAGCAGCAGAAAATTGATCGCATCGTCGGCGCCAACGTGGTTGAGCAGCGCCAGAACGACGCTGCCGGCAACCAGCAGCGGGGTGACGATGGTCAGGATGTCGCTAGTCCGCTCCCAGGTTTTGGCGGCCATCGCCCGCCACGTAGGCCAGGCGTAGGGCGGGATCTCCTGGATCAGGCCGGGTGCGGTTTCGGTGTAACGCCTGGCGAGCAAGCGCCCGAGCAGCGCGAGAACGAGCAACGTCAGCACGAAGATGGCGAAAACGCCGATGCCGCCCAGGTACTTGCCACCCATCGCCAAAATGATCGCCGAACGCGCCGAGCAGGGAACGAAGCTGACGAGCAGCGAGGCGACCACCCGGTCGCGTCCGCCGGTCGCGCTGGCCACGGCCGAAATGGCGGGCACGTTGCAGCCAAGCCCGATCAGGAAGGGTACGGCCACCCCGCCGTGCAAACCGATGCGGTGAAACCCCCGGTCGACGACGAAAGCGACGCGGTGCATGATGCCGGATTCCTCCAACGCGACCAGCAGCAGAACCAGCGGCAGCATATAAGGTACGACGATGCCGACCAGGCCGATCAGGCCATCGACCACAGCCCGCCCGACCACGCCGGCGGTCGATTCGGGCCGCCACTGCTGCGCCCAGTCCACCAGGCGCGCGGCCGTCCATGAATCGAGCGTCGTGCTGACTTCAAACACGACGAACAGCACCAGCGCAAAGACCGCCATGCTGCCGATCAGCCCCCAGCGCGGATGCAGGAAAATTTCGTCGAGCCAGCGTTTCCAGCGATCCGTGTCGGCCGGCCCGCCAAACTGCGTCACGCTCTCGAACAGCGTCGCGGCGCGATGGTGGCGGTCGGCGTGCAACTCGTCCGACAGCGGGCGCGGCAGCTGGCGTTCGGCCGCCAGCCGCGCGGCGCCGACATCGGCCAGCATCTCCGGAAAATGGCAGCCCAGCTCCTGCAGGAAATAGTCGTTGTTCTCGGCCAATTGCATCAGCAGCAGTGGTCGCGGCATGCGAAACGCTTCTTCGATCTGCGGTTTGGCCAGCAAGTCGTTCAACGCTTTCAGGCTGTCGCAGAGGTAGGCGCTGGGCCGCTGCGGCAGCGGGCAGACTTTTTCACGCGCCATGCGCACGGCGCTGGCGAACAACTCCGAAACGCCGATACCCATATGCGCCACAGTCGCCACCACCGGCACGCCGAGCTGCCCGGAAAGCGCCCTAGCGTTGATGTATAGACCCTTGTCGCGCGCTTCGTCGACGCGGTTGAGCGCAATTACCAGCGGCTTGCCGAGCAGGCTGAGTTCGAGCGTGAGTTCCAGATCCCGTTCGAGCACGGTAGCGTCCACTACCTGGATCAGCACATCGGGCGGCGGAAAGATCGTCGCCGGCTGCTCGGCTTCGTGCGCGGCGATCACCGGCCAACGGTCGCCCCACAGCAGGTACTTGAGGATGACCAGATCCGCCTCGCCGAGGCGATGCAGGGAATCTACGGATGGCAGATCGACCAGCGAAATTTGATCGAATGCGCTGGTTCCGATCTCGACCAGGCATTCCTCGTAAACCTGCCCTTCGCGCAGCAGTTGTTCGTGCTGCGGAGACGCGCTCGATGCGGCGTGGAAAATAGCGCTCTTGCCGGTGCGCGGACGCCCGACCAGCGCCACTCGGGGCCGCCGGTCGCCGCGCAGGAGCGGCTCGCGCAACGGGACTTTGGCCGCCCCCCGATTGGCGCTCATGATTGACTCATCCGAGCGAAGATCCCGGAAAACCGGAAATCAGTCGTCGTGGTCGAAATCGCATCCTTCGGCTTCGTGCAAGTGCCCGTGCTCGATTTCTTCGGCGCTCGCCGGGCGCACGGCGGTCACCGTGCAGGTGAACACTAGCGCCATCCCGGCCAGCGGGTGATTGCCGTCGAGCACCACCTTGTCGCCGGCGATCTCGGTGACGCGATAGATGAGAATATCGTCGTCATCGGCGCCATCGGGCGCCCCCTCGAACTGCATGCCGACTTCCAGCTCCTTCGGAAAGCCGCTGCGCGGCTCGATCTGGATCAGCTCGGCGTCGTACTCGCCGAAGGCGTCGTCGGGCTGCATCTTGACGATGGCGGACTCGCCGACTTTCTTGCCCTGCATCGCTTCTTCGATCATCGGAAAGATGTCGTCGTAGCCGCCGTGCAGATAAACGATAGGCTCGGCGCCGGCATCGACCAGCCCGCCATCGGGATCGGTCACGTTGTAATCTAGCGTGACGACAGTATTCTTGGCAACTTGCATGTTCATGAATCGAGTTCCTTCACCGCGCGCAGCATATCGAGCGCGTGGCCTTTGGCGTTGACCCCGTAAAGCGCGAGGCGAACAACGCCCTGTTTATCGATGACAAAAGTCGAACGCACGATGCCGTGTTTCTTCACACCGTCGACCTCTTTCGCCTGCCACACACCGTACTTCCTGCAGGCAGCGCCCTCCGCATCCGACAGCAGGCGCACCGAAATGCCGTGCTTGTCCCGGAATTCCGCGTGCTTGATGCAGTCGTCGCGGCTGATACCGATGATCGTGCAACCGTGACGCGCGAACTCGTCTTCGTGATCGGAAAAATCGGTCGCTTCGAGCGTACAGCCCGGTGTGTCGTCTTTGGGATAAAAAAACAAAATGACGTTATTTTTGCCGTTGAACTGCGCAATATCGATCGGCTCCATATCCGCATCGGGGAGGACGAATGTTGGTGCTGCTTGTCCCGCTTTCAGCATGCTGCCTCCTCAAAGACCAGACCCGGCTCGCCGAAACGGGCGGGTTGGGCGGATTTTACTTGTTTTTTGCCGGGCTTCTCGCACCCGGCGACAAGAAAGCGCGCCAAAACCTGCGCTACAATCAGACCGGGGCTGAGGAAACCTTCCGGCTCAAGCCGTTAGCCGCAATTTAAACGCCCCGAATTCGCGCAACCACGGAGCCGCCGCCATGACCTGCCCCCCGCCCACCCTTTTCCTGTTACCGCTTCTGGCAGCCCTGGCCGCACCGGCCGGAGCCGCAACGGTGATCGAACTCTCGGCCGAAGCGAGCCGCGCCGCCGCCAACGATCTGGCTCGCGCCACGGTCTTTGCCGAAGCCGTCGGCGCAACGCCGGGCGAACTCTCGAAGCGGGTCAACGCGATGGTCGCCGACGGTCTTAAAACCGCCAAAGGATACGCCGACATCAAGACGCAGAGCGCGGGAACCTACACTTACCCGGTATACGCCAAGGGCGGTAAGATCGAATCGTGGCGCATGCGCTCCGAGCTCGCCATCGAGTCCGGCGATACCGCCGCGCTGTCCGAGCTGCTGGGCAAACTCCAGGCCACGCTGGGCGTCGGCAACCTGACGATGCTGCCGGCGCCGGAAACGCGCAAGAAAGCCGAAAACGAAGCGATACTCGACGCCATCACCGCCTTCAGGTCGCGCGCGAAACTGGTCGCCGACGCGCTCGGTAAGCCTTACCGCATCAAGCAGCTCGCGATCAACAGCAGCGGCCGCCCGCCGGTCGCGCCGATGATACGCGCCGGCGCCGCCTATGCGGCCGACGCCGCACCGATGCCGATAGAAGGCGGCGACTCGCAGATCGGCGCCAGCGTTTCGGGGCAGATCGAGCTGGTGGATTAGGACAAAGCTACTTCGGCCTCGCCGGCTTGGGCGAGGACTGTTCGGCAGCGCTCTTCTCGGCTACCGCACGTTCGGGAATCTGGACGAACACTTCGTCCTGTTTGACCATGCCCAGATCGAAACGCGCGCGCTCCTCGATCGCATCGTAACCCTGCTTGAGATCGCGAACTTCGGCGTCGAGGCCGGCGTTGCGCATCTCCAGCTTTTTGCTGCCTTCCTTCTGCTGCTGCAATTGCCGGTCGAATTCCCAGACCCGCAGCCAGCCGCCCTTGCCGAGCCACAGCGGATACTGGAGCAGGACGATCAGGGCGACCAGCGCGAGGGAAAGCCAGCGCATCGCGGCAAACTAAGGCAGCCGGAGGGTCGGGAGGGTAAGGAGGGTCAGCGCAGGTTGTAGAACGCTTCGCGGCCCGGGTAACCGGCCGTATCGCCGAGGTCTTCCTCGATGCGCAGCAACTGGTTGTACTTGGCCATGCGGTCGGAACGCGACAACGAGCCGGTCTTGATCTGTAGCGCGTTCATGCCGACGGCAATGTCGGCGATGGTGCTGTCTTCGGTCTCGCCCGAACGGTGCGAGATCACCGCCGTGTAGCCGGCGCGCTTGGCCATTTCGATGGCGGCGAAGGTTTCCGAGAGCGTGCCGATCTGGTTGATCTTGATGAGGATCGAATTGGCGACGCCCTTCTTGATGCCCTCCTTGAAGATCCGGGTATTGGTCACGAACACGTCGTCGCCGACGATCTGGATTTTCTTGCCGAGGCGGTCGGTGAGCAGCTTCCAGCCGTCCCAATCGCCTTCGGCCATGCCGTCCTCGATGGAAACGATGGGGAACTGGTCGGCCAGGTTGGCCAAGTAATCGACGAGCTGCGCCGAGGTCAGTTGCAGCTTTTCGCCGGCCAGATGGTACTTGCCATCCTTGTAGAACTCGGAGGCGGCGCAGTCGAGGCCGATCAGCACGTCCTCGCCCGGCGTGTAACCGGCGTTCTCGATGGCCTGCACGATCATCTGCAAGGCTTCGGCGTGGCTGCCGAGATTGGGCGCGAAACCGCCCTCGTCGCCGACGGCGGTCGAGAAACCTTTTTTGTCGAGCAGTTTTTTCAGCGCATGGAAAATCTCGGCGCCACAGCGCAGCGCCTCGCGGAACGAGGTCTGGCTGACCGGCAGGATCATGAATTCCTGGATGTCCAGGCTGTTGTTGGCGTGCTCGCCGCCGTTGATGATGTTCATCATCGGCACCGGCATCTGCATCGGGCCGGAACCGCCAAAATAGCGGTAGAGCGGCAAGCCGGCTTCTTCGGCGGCCGCTTTGGCGACGGCCATCGAAACGGCAAGCATGGCATTGGCGCCGAGGCGCGACTTGTTCTCGGTGCCGTCGAGCTGGATCAAGGTCTGATCGATGAACGCCTGCTCCTGGGCGTCGAGGCCGATAATCGCCTCGGAAATCTCGGTATTGACGTTCTCGACCGCCTGCAGGACGCCCTTCCCGGAGTAACGGCCGACATCGCCGTCGCGCAGTTCGATGGCTTCGCGCGACCCCGTGGAAGCACCGGACGGCACCGCAGCCCGACCCATGACGCCGGACTCCAGCAATACGTCGCATTCGACAGTGGGGTTTCCGCGCGAATCGAGAATCTCGCGCGCGACGACATCGACAACTGAGCTCATGTTATTTCCTCACCAGTAACAAAACATTGACAAAATTAAAGTGACCAACCTTGGACGACAAAACAGCCCACGTTTGCTATTTCAGTTCTTCAAGACCGGCCGCCTTGACCGCCCTGTCCAGCGCCGCCAGCGTCGTCAGCAAGCTCTCCATGCGCGCCAGAGGCCAGCTATTGGGACCATCGGAGAGCGCCACTTCCGGATGCGGATGCGTTTCCATGAATAAACCGGAAATGCCAACAGCAACCGCCGCGCGCGCCAGCACCGGGACAAACTCGCGCTGACCGCCGGAAACCGTGCCCTGCCGCGCCTTATCCACGACATGCTTCATGTCGCCCGGCGCCAGAAACTGGCCCTTCTTGATATTCACCGGTTTGCCGCAGGAGGCTACCGCGTGAATGAAGTCGGTTTGCCGGCACAAAAACGCCGGCGTCTGCAACACATCGACCACCGAGGCCACCGCCGCAACATCGGCTTCGCCATGCACATCGGTCAACACCGGCACGCCAACCTGCCGCCGCACTTCGGCAAGAAGATGCAAACCGTCGTCGAGACCGGGGCCGCGCGCCGACTTGCCCGAGCTGCGGTTAGCCTTGTCGTAGGACGCCTTGAAGATATACGGCACGCCGAGGCGGGCGCAAACTTCCTTCATGTGTCCGGCCACGTCGACGCATAATTCAAGCGACTCGGCGGTGCACGGACCGGCGATCAGGAAAAAAGGTTGGTCGAGGCCGACGTTGAAGCCGCAGAGATTCATGATCGACGCTCCTGGTTGCGGAAAACCGCTTGAAACGAACCAACGTGACGGGCAGTCAACACGAAACAAACGCCTTTCAGAAGCGCCGTCATTCCGGGCTTGACCCGGAACCCAGTCGTGCGCCACTGGATTCCGGCTTTCGCCGGAATGACGAAGTTGTCCCACAATTTCACCGTGACTGCCTGGCAGGAGCGAGCTTGCCCGCGATGGGAGCGTTTATCGCGGGCAAGCCCGCTCCCACAGAAACCGCCGCGTTTCATCGATTGACGGGTAGGCGGTTCATCATGCGAATTCATACAGCACCTTTCCTTCGCGCTCCGCCCAATAGACCGGCGTCGTCCACCAGTGACGTCGCTTTTCAAACCCCGATTCGGATAGCAACAGGAGATCCACGCCGACACCGACGCTACCGACCGCCTCGCGCAGACGCAGATATTCGCGGGTATCGTCAACGACCCGTTTTTCGACGACCGGCAAATCGAGGTCGGAGTCCTCCGTAGCATCGCAGCGCGCATAGGAGCCGAACACGATTACCCGCGCCGGTTGGCTGGCGGCAGCGGCGATGCGCTGGGCGGTGGCATCTATGGCATGCGGCGTTAACATCGAGGCCGATTCCCCTATCACCGCCGGAACAACATGGGTGGAAAGTGCATAGCCATGCCTAGGATCCGTTACGTCGATTGTCCAGCGCCGCCTGCACGAAACTGGTAAACAGCGGATGCCCATTGCGCGGGTTGGAGGTGAATTCCGGGTGAAACTGACAACCGACGAACCACGGATGCACGTCGCCCGGCAGTTCGATCATTTCGCACAACTGCTCGCTCGGCGTGCGCGCCGAGACGACCAGGCCGGCCGCTTCGAGCCGGTCGACGTAGTGGTTGTTGACCTCGTAGCGGTGACGGTGGCGCTCCTTCACGGCATCGCCGTAGATGCGGTGCGCCAGCGTGCCGGGCTTGACCGGGCAGGACTGCGCGCCGAGGCGCATGGTGCCGCCGAGGTCGGAGGACTCGCTGCGCACTTCTGTCTTGCCCGAGCTGTCTTTCCACTCGGTAATCAAGCCGACCAGCGGGTGCGGGGCATTCGGCTCGAATTCGCTGCTGTTGGCGCCGGCCAGCCCGGCGACATCGCGCGCGAACTCGATGACGGCAAGCTGCATGCCGAGACAGATGCCGAGATACGGCACCTTGTTCTCGCGCGCATAGCGGATCGCCGCGATCTTGCCTTCGGTGCCGCGCTTGCCGAAGCCGCCGGGGACGAGAATGGCGTCCATTCCCGCCAGCGCGGCGCAGCCGTTCTTTTCGATTTCTTCGGAGTCGATATAGCTGACCCTGACCTTGCTCCGCGTGTAGATGCCCGCGTGCACCAGCGCTTCGGTGAGCGATTTGTACGACTCGGTGAGGTCGACGTATTTGCCGACGAAAGCGACCCGCACTTCGTGCTCGGGATGCTCCAGCGCATGAACCAGATTTTTCCACACCGTCAGATTGGCCGCCTTGGCCAGAATGCCAAGCTTGTGGCAGACGATTTCATCGAGCATCTGGTCGTGCAGCATCGCCGGGATCTTGTAGATCGAGTCGGCGTCGAGCGCCTCGATCACCGCCTCGCGCTGCACATTGCAGAAGAGCGCGATTTTCGCTTTCTCGTCTTCTGGAATATGACGGTCGGCGCGGCAGAGCAGGATGTCGGGCTGGATGCCGATCTCGCGCAGTTCCTTCACCGAGTGCTGCGTCGGCTTGGTTTTCAGCTCGCCGGCGGTCGGAATGTAGGGCAGCAAGGTGAGATGGATGTAACAGGCCCGGTTGCGTCCTTCCTGCAAACCCATCTGGCGGATCGCTTCGAGAAACGGCAGCGACTCGATGTCGCCGACCGTGCCGCCGACCTCGACGATGGCCACATCGGCGCCCTCCGCGCCGCGCTTGATGTGCGCCTTGATCTCGTCGGTGATGTGCGGGATGACCTGCACGGTTTTGCCGAGATATTCGCCGCGCCGCTCCTTCTTGATGACCGTCTCGTAAATCTGGCCGGTGGTGAAGTTGTTGCGCTTGCTCATCTTGGCGCTGGTGAAGCGCTCGTAATGCCCCAGATCGAGGTCGGTTTCGGCGCCGTCCTCGGTGACAAACACCTCGCCGTGCTGGAACGGGCTCATCGTTCCGGGATCGACGTTGATATAGGGGTCAAGCTTGAGATGGGTAACCTTGATGCCACGCGATTCGAGGATCGCTCCCAAGGACGCGGCAGCGATGCCTTTGCCGAGGGAGGACACCACGCCGCCGGTGACGAAGACGTATTTTGTCATGGATATACTTGCAGCGGGAAAGCCGAATTGTAGCCGAAAAGGGGGTATCCCTCCAACCCGGAGCCAACGCTCGGAGCCTTGTCCACCCAGAGCCTGATCCGGTACTCCCGGCCCGGCACGATGGTCTCGTGCCGCACGTCGGCATCGTTTTTATTGTTCGCGTCAAGGAACCGCACGTGCGCGGACGGGTCGAATGGCGGTCGAGGTCGACGGTCGCCGCCAGTATTCATCGGCTCTGGTGAGCCTGTCAGAGTCGCGGAATCGCAGAGTTGTACCCGACAACACCATGCACCAGCCCATGACCCCATCCAGGAAGGATGACTCCGTGAATAGCTCCATGAAAAACCTGCTCCCCATCGCCGCCATGCTGTTGCTCGGTCTTGGCGGCAAGGCCTTTGCCGTAGACGAATACAACACGGTTCCGGCCGGCGACCCGCAATACAAACAATGCATCGCCTACGCCGCCAAGCTGGGCTGGGAAGGTGGCAACGAAAAAAGCCCGATCAAGGGACAAACCAAGGTTCAGGCTTTCTGCACCTGCATGTGGAACGAAACGCCGGACGATTTCAAGGGCAACCTGGCGATTCTGGCTGAAACTCCGCGCGGCAAGAAAATCAACAAGATCTGCGAAAAATACGCCGACTGGCACGACTGAGCCAGAACGCTGGCGGCTTGTCGCCGCCGGCCTACCATGGACGGAATAAAGGCCAGAATCCTTCTGTTACACGGATCTCTGGCTTTTTTCGGACTGCTTGATTGGTGCCCAGGAGAGGACTCGAACCTCCACACCTTCCGGCGCCAGAACCTAAATCTGGTGCGTCTACCAATTTCGCCACCTGGGCTTGTGCTTGCCGGCAAAAACAAACGTTGCGGCAATCGGGAACGTCCATTTTAACCGAGATGACCCTATACTGTCAGCCGCCTTGGTTCTCGTCCCACCTCTCGTCCCCAAACCCGGCGCCCCGATGTCCGTCGACCACACCGAAAATTTTCCCGTCGCCTCGCTGCTGCTGCCGAGGCATTTACGTCGCCCGGTAGCGGCCATTTACCGCTTTGCGCGCGCGGCCGACGATATTGCCGACGAAGGGGATGCGGGCGACGCGGAACGCCTGCAGGGGCTGAACGCCTACAGAGCCGAGCTGGATCGCATCGGACAAGGGCGGGCGCCGGCCGACCCCGCCTTCGCCGAGCTCGCGCAGATCGTCGCCGAATGGCGTCTGCCCTTGCCGCTCTTCCACGACCTGCTCGATGCCTTCGCGCAGGACGTGGTGAAAAAGCGCTACGCCGACTACCCGGAATTGCTCGACTATTGCCGGCGCTCGGCCAACCCGGTCGGACGGCTGCTGCTGCACCTTGTCGACCGCGCCAGCGAAGAGAACCTGCGCCGCTCGGACAACATCTGCACGGCGCTGCAACTCATCAACTTCTGGCAGGACATCGCGGTTGACTGGCAGAAGGATCGCGTTTACCTGCCGCAGACCGACCTCGCCCGCTTCCGCCTCGGCGAAGCGCAGATCGCCGGCCAACGCTGGAGCGCCGAATGGGCGGCGCTGCTCGATTTCCAGACCGGCCGGGCGCGCACCATGATGCTCGCCGGAGCACCGCTGGTGCACGCTTTGCCGGGGCGCATGGGTTGGGAGATCCGGCTGACGGTGCAGGGTGGCTTGCGCATCCTCGAAAGAATCCGCCGCGTGCGGGGCGATGTTTTCCATCGCCGGCCGACGCTTCGCCGGGCCGACTGGTTGCTGATGGGCGGCCGGGCATTATTCATGTAAACGGCAGAAGTGCCGACACCAGACTCCGCATGACCCCACAAGACTACTGCCAACAAAAAGCGTCGCAGAGCGGCTCCAGCTTCTACTACAGCTTTCTCTTTCTGCCGCCGAACCGGCGGCGGGCGATTACCGCGCTCTACGCCTTTTGCCGCGAGGTGGACGACGTGGTCGACGAGTGCCATGACCCGCAGATCGCCGCGACCAAACTGGTCTGGTGGCGGCACGAGCTGGACAATCTTTATGCCGGCAACCCGCGGCATCCCGTCACGCGGGCGCTCTTGCCGGCGCTGGCCGAGTTCAACCTGCCGCAGGAGCTGTTGCGCGAGATCATCGACGGCATGGAGATGGACTTGCAGCAGCCGCGCTATCCCGACTTCAAGGCGCTCTCGCTGTACTGCTACCGCGTGGCCGGCGTCGTCGGCTTGCTCGCCGCCGAGATCTTCGGCTACCGGGATCGCAAAACGCAGAAGTACGCGCACGATCTGGGCATGGCCTTCCAGCTCACCAACATCGTCCGCGATGTCGGCGAAGACGCGCGCCGGGGCCGCATCTACCTGCCGGCGGACGAATTGCAGCGCTTCGACGTACCGGCCACCGACATACTGAACGCGCGCTACTCCGACAACTTCCGCCGCCTGATGGAATTCCAGATCGAGCGCGCCGAACAGTACTACGCGCAGGCGATGGGTGAAATGAACCAGTTGCCCGAAAGCGACCGCAAGGCGCAGCGCCCCGGGCTGGTGATGGCCGGCATCTACCGCACGCTGCTCGACGAGATCAAGCGCGAGAACTGCCAGGTGCTCGCCCAGCGTATTTCGCTGACGCCGGTACGCAAGCTGTGGATCGCCTGCCGCACCTGGATCGCGGGATGAAAGTTGCCGTCGTCGGCGGCGGTTGGGCCGGGCTGGCCGCCGCTGTCGAACTGACAAAAGCCGGCACCCACGCCACCGTTTTCGAGGCCGCCCGCCAGCTCGGCGGACGCGCGCGCAGCGTAGGCGTGCGCGGCCACACGCTCGACAACGGCCAGCACATTTTGGCCGGCGCCTACCGCGAAACGTTGCGCCTGATGGAAACCGTCGGTGCGGCGCCGGAGAAACTGATCGTGCGCCTGCCGCTCGAACTGAGCTTTCCCGGCGCCCGCCCCACCCCTTTCCGCCTGCGTCTGCCGCGCCTGCCGGCGCCGCTGCACCTGGCCTTCGGCCTGCTCGCCGCACGCGGCGCCGGCCTGGCGGAAAAGCTCGCCGCCGCGCGCTTCATGCGCGCCCTGCAAGCCGGTGGCTACCGGCTCGAAGCGGACTGCACGGTCGCCGAACTGCTCGACCGCCACGCCCAGCGCGGCAGCCTGCGCACCCATATGTGGGAACCGCTGTGCCTGGCCGCGCTAAATACCGTGCCGGCACACGCCTCGGCGCAAATCTTCGCCAACGTGCTGCGCGACAGCCTGGGCGGCGGCGCCGCCGACACCGATCTGCTGCTCCCCGCAGCCGACCTCGGCCGGCTCTTCCCCTTGCCCGCCGCCGGCTTCATCCGCGCCGGGGGCGGCGAAGTCCGCCTGTCGGCGCGCGTTTCCCGCATCGGCGGCGCGACCGTCGACGGCCTGGCTTTCGACCGCGTCGTTCTCGCCGTCGCCCCGCAACACGCCGCAACCTTTCTCGCGCGGCACGCCGAAACGGCGGAAATCGCCGCCATGCTCGCCGGTTACGCCTACGAACCGATAGGCACCGCCTACCTCGGCTACCCGCCGCAGCTCGCGCTCCCCTTCCCCATGCTCGGGATGAACGGCGGCCGGCCGGGCAAGCTCGGGCAATGGGTCTTCGACCGCGGCCCGCCCGGTGGCGCGGCCGGCGTGATGGGATTCGTGCTGAGTGCCGGCGGCGCCTGGGACGAACGCGACAACGAAGAGCTGGCCGCCGCGCTGCACGCGGAACTGGGAGAGATGTTGCGGAGAAAATTACCGCGGCCGCAATGGTATCGCGTCATCCGCGAACGGCGCGCCACCTTCTCGTGCCGCCCCGGGCTGCCCCGACCGCCGGCAAAAACGCCGCTTCCCGGCCTCTGGCTGGCCGGCGACTACGTCTGCGCCGACTATCCGGCGACGCTGGAAGGCGCCGTGCGCAGCGGCGTCGCGGCGGCGCGCGGGGCTCTGCTACAACCGTAGCGCTTCGCTTTTCTGCCGATCATCCGGCATCTGCATCCTCGAACACCCGTCCCATATCGAGCGTCAGCCCGACCGGCTCAAAGCGGCAAGCCGCTTCGCCGGTATAGTCGTGGAGCAGCCATCCGTTACCCGGCCGGCGGCGGAATCGGAGAGCACTTCGGCGATCAGCTTCGGGGGCTCGACGTAAAGATCCGCGCGGCGATCGCCGGCGCCGCACGCCGACCATCGCTCGAACCGACGCTTTCCAAGACGGGTGGCGGTCATGTTGCCCCAAGCTTCGCGGCCGGCAGTCCGGGCTCTGGAAGCGCGTTCCGCCAGAAGGGTTGCAGGAACCCGCCTCAGTTCTCCTGCAACAGAATCAGCTCGTCGTCGGCGTGGCGCAGGCGGATGGCGAGCGTGCGGGCAATCGCCGAAAGCAGGATGAAGGCCATGCGCTTGTGTTCTTCGGCGAGCTGGTTGAATTTCTCGCGGGTGAGCACGTAAAGCTCGGTATCGCGATGCGCTATCGCTTCGTCGCCGCGCGGCCGGCGGTCGAGAAAAGCCAGGCCGCCGAAAAAATCGCCGCGCCCGGAGGTGGCGATGTGGTGCAGCTGGTTGCTGGCGCCGACCAGGCTCATGATGCGCACCTCGCCGCAACGGATCAGGAACAGCTCGTTGCCGGCACCACCCTGCGCGAATATCCGCTCGCCCGCCTTGTACGAACGTTTCTCCATGCAGGCCTCGAGGTCGCTCAACGTGGCGTCTTTGCGCCCCTGGAAGAGCGCCATTTCCTGCAGCTCCAGCGGCGCCAGATCGTCGTCGGGCGGCGCCAGGTCGCCGATCAGACGGTCTTCGACCCATTCGATGGCCGCTTCGAGCGTCGGCATGAGAATGACGTTGCCGTTGCCGCCGGTCAGCCCCGAGAGCTCGAAAAATTCGCGCAGATTGCGGCCGTTGGGCAGGCTCTCGCGGACGCCGGACAGCAGCAGCGGCACGCCGCGCTCGGCCAGCGAGTCGCGCACCAGCGTCAGCATATGGGTGGCGGTGATGTCGACCGACTGCACGCGCTGCATGTCGAGAACCAGGTACTCGCAGGTGCGCAACTCCGGTTCCAGAGTCAGGTGAAACTGGTGCGTCGTACCGAAAAACAGGCTGCCTTGCAGCTCGAAGATCACCGCTAACTCGCCCTTCTTCTCGAGAACCCGCATCTCGCTCTCGGGGCGATACCAGGTTGACGAGCGCTGGCTGACCAGGCTCCTGCGCCGCACCACGTTGCCGCCCACCTGCTCGCGCAGAAAGAGCATGATCGAGAGAATGACGCCGACCGCCGACGCGGCGATCAGCCCGACCGTCAAGGCGACGCCGACCACCGCCAGCACCACCGCGAAGTCGAGCACCGTCGACCGCGACTCCAGGAAACGGAAGGGGTCGGTGTCGATCATGCGCAGTCCGACGACGATCAGGATGCCGCTCAGGGTCGCCACCGGTATCCAGGCGACGAAGGCGCCGAGGAGCAAGGCCGCGACGAGCGCCAGAACGCCCTCGACGACCCCGGAAACCCGCGTCTGCGCGCCGCTGCTCAGATTGACCAGGCTGGCGCCCATCGTGCCGGCGCCGGGCATGCCGCCGATCGTCGAGGCGACCAGGTTGCCCAAGCCCTGCGCCGCGAGTTCGCGGTTCGGGTCGTGGCGGGTGCGCGTCATCTGGTCGAGCACGACGCAGGTTTTCAGCGTATCGATCGAAAGCAGCGCCGCCAGCGTCAGCGCGCTGCCGACCAGAGCGGCCACCTGCGACAGCTTCAGTTCGCCGATCTGAGTCCAGCGGTCGGCGATCAGCGCGATATAACCCTCGCCGGTCGCGCCGAGCGGGCCGATAACCAGCGGGTTGCCGGCCAGCTCCAGCATCGAGGCGTCGCCGCCGGCCAGCCCGACATAGGCCAGCAGGCCGCCCAGAATACCGGCGATGGTCGCCGGCACGCGCCGGGTGACCCAGGGCGCGAGCAGCGTGGCGAGGACGGTGACGCCGCCGATGGTCAGCCCGCGCCAGTCCCAATGCTGCGGCGAGACAAGCACCTCCAGCCAGACAGAACCGGCCGGCGCACCGGCGAACTTGGGGATCTGGCTGCCGATGATAATCAGGCCGACACCGCTCAGGTAGCCACTAACCACCGGGTAGGGAATATATTTGATGAGCTTGCCGATGCCGAGAAAGCCGATCAGAATCTGGATCAGTCCGGTCAGAATGCCGAGCATCGTCATCATCAGGACGATGCTGCCCGGACTGACCCCTTGCCGCACCAGCTCGATGGCGAAGGCCGAAAGGACGGCGGCGGCCGGCGCGCACGGCGCGCTGATCAGCCGGTCGGTGCCGCCCAGCGCCGACGCGACAAGACCCAGCGCGGTGGCGCCCAGAATGCCGGCCAGCGCGCCGAAAGCCGCGTACTGCGGCGCGATGGCGGCATAGACGGTAACGCCGAAACCGACCGCCGCCGGCAGCGCCACCAGCATCGCCGCCAGCCCGCCCCACAAATCGCCCGAATGGCGCAACCACTTCCCGGAAAACTCCCGCATCGTCCGCTCCTCCACCGATCAAGCAGCGCGCTGCCGATAGCCGGACTATAGCGCAGGGCATTGCCGACGGGGGCGATCAAGCTCCGGGCGAAAAAAGAGCCGGCATTGCGCCGGCTCCCGTTGCGTTCTGCGATGCCGCCCGCTACTTCCTGGACATCGCCTCGTTCAGCAGCTTGATCCCGGCCTGCGATTCGTCCATCGAGCGCGCCAGGGACTCGCGCGCCATTGCCGGGTTGTGGAAGCCCCTGGAGTTTTCCGCAGTCCACCACTCCCAATAAATGTGGGCCGAATCATGGTGGGCGCGCGCCTTGTTAAGCGTGTCCTCGCCAACGCCCGCAGCCTTGGCTTTGGCGAAGGTGTCGATGAACTGACCCAGCCAGTACTCGGCCTTGGTGATTTTGCCGACAATGTAATTCTGGATCGCGTCGATCTGGTACTCGGCTTCTTTCTCCGTCCATTCATGGCAGGTCAGACAAGTGTCCTTAACCATGAAACGGGGGCTCTTCTGGCCGTGCGAGGTGTAGGCCTTGCCGCCGCCCGACTTGACCTTGGGCATATGGCAGTCCTTGCACTCCACCCCTTCGCGCTCGTGCTTGCTGTTCCAGAAGGTTTCCGATTCCGGGTGTTGCAGCTTGCTCAACAACGCGCCAGTAGTGGCATGTTTGAAGTCCTTGAAATTGACCGAACTCATTTTTGCCTTGTAGTCCATCACGTTGACCCAAGGGAAATAGTTGGTCCTGCGGTCGTCCATCTTGACGCTAGGCTCGCCGGTCTTGGCGTCAAAGCCGGGGTTGCAGTTGTATTCCACATGGCACTGGGCGCACATGACGTTGGAGTCAGGCTTGTTCAGGATGCCGATGGCGCGGAAGCCGTCGCGGAACGTCACCTTGGTCATGGTGGTTTTCTTGCTCTTGGCCTTGTCGTAGGGGTAGGTGCCCTCGCCGCGATCCACCACCGCCTCGATCAGCGCGTCACGCACTACGCGCGGCGAGGTCGAATGCGGGTCGTGGCACTGGTAGCAGTTCAGGGCGTGTTTGGTGTCGCGAGCGACATCCACCACCTTGGAAGTGCGGTCCCATTTGGCTTTGGGATCCTTGTCGCCCATGTATTTCCACTTGAGGATGTTGTCCTGGCTCTTGCATTGCAGGCACACCGGATTGGCTGCGGGCGCGGCTTGCGGCATGAAGTTCTTGTTGTCGCTGGACTTGGGATCCTTGTCGGTCAGAATCGACCAGGCATCCTTGGTGGCGCCCTCGCTATCCGTGACGTGCATCCAGCTCTTCAACTGGAAACGGCCACCGTAGGCGCGGTCGACGGTCAAATGATCCACCAGCATGAAGGCGTGGCTGCGCGGCTGGTTGTGCTCCTTGGCAAAGCCATGGGGGGCAATCAGCTTGTCGAACAGCGGCGAACGCCCCTTGGGGGTGGCCTTTTCCGCGCGCGCCTTGGAATCCAGATTGACGGCGGTAAAGGAGTCGAACTGCTCCTTGTGGCAGGTGCCGCAGGCTTCGTGCTCGGTGCGTACCGTCACTTCGGCTTCCTTGCCCTTGCCTTCCAGCGCCACATGCTTGTCCAGGTTGCCGTGACACTGGACGCAGTTCACCGTCGCATGCTTGTTTTTCTCGTGGAATTGCTGGATATCCTTGTGGCAGGCATAGCACTCCTCCACCTTGGCGGGCGCGACCATCGCTTTGACGCTCTTGGGCAGCGCCGTTGCCGCCTGCTCTATGGTGACGCGGGATTTTTCCGCTTGCGCTTTGACGACATCGGCGCTGGCCGCCTGAGCGCACGCGCCCCACGCCACCGCCCCCAGAAGCAGTACCGCTCCTAGGCTTTGCTTGAATGAATTTCCTGTTTTCATGATCTTTTCTCCGGACTTTGGATTCAAAACAGCTATCCCTGGAAACACCTGGCTCGGCGAACTACCCAGATCGGTTGGGTTCGGCGGTCGTTTTATTCATGTTTACCCCTGTGAAGTATGGAAAATTTCGAGGCCTCGACACCGCGCTCAGGAAAAAGCCTCGGCCGTAATGTTGGCGAGCCAGCTCAAACCGAACGCTGCCTCTTCTTTGCGCGTGAACGGGGCGACATCGGTCGGCGAAATAACCACCGATCCGGGAATGGCGGCAATCTTGTCGCCATCGGCCTTGTACAGGCCGGCAACCGAAAAGCCCCAATCGGGAGCGACCAGGCTGTAGCAGGTGTTCACGTAATACGGGTTGGGCGCCGTCTGCCCGTTGATCGCGGCGACGATCGCAGCCGCCGTCGCCTTGGCCTGCGAGCCGGCGGAATGCGCGGACTTGGGCATGTCGCCGGCCGCGCTGGCGTCGCCGATAACGTGTATCGCCTTGTGTTTCGTCGACTCCATCGTGAAGGGATCGACCGGACACCATCCCGCCGCGTCGGTCAACCCGGCGATGTGCGCAATTTGTCCGGCTTTGTGCGGTGCGATGAAGTTGATGACGTCGGACGTATAGCTGTCGAATTCCGTCACCAGCGTCCGCTTGCTCTGGTCGACGCGAAGCACCTTTCCGGAATTGCTGGCCGGCGTCCAGGTAATCATGCCGGGATAGAGCGCAGCCCATGCCTGCTCGAAAAGTGGGCGTTTGCTCATCGCCGTGTTGGCATCGAGAATCAGCACCCGGGATTTCGGTTTGTGGTGTTTGAAATACGCGCACATCTGCGCGGCGCGTTCGTAGGGGCCGGGCGGGCAGCGGAAGGGGGCGGGCGGCACGACGATGATCGCCGTTCCACCGTCCTTCATGGCTTCGAGCTGCTTGCGTAACAGCAGCGTCTGCTCGCCCGCCTTCCACGCATGAGGCATGGTTTTTTCCATTTCCGGGCCGCATCCCTCGATCGCCTTCCAGTTGAACTGGATGCCGGGAGAAACGACCAGCCGGTCATACTCAAGCGCCTTGCCGTTCTTGAGCGAGACCGTTTTCCTGACCGGATCGACCGCCGTCGCCTCGTCGTGGATCACACGGATGTCCCGCGCGGCCAGCCCCTGATAGTCGAAGGTCAGCGACTCGATGTCGCGCTCGCCCGACAGCACCTCGTTGCTGAACGGGCAACTGACGTAATGCTTGTTGCGTTCGACCAGCGTGACGTCGATCTGCGGGTCGAGCCGTTTGACGTACTTTGCGGCAATCGCGCCACCGTAGCCGCCGCCGATCACCACGACACGCGCCTTCCTCGCGGCGCCCGAGGCGACGAAGGGTGCTCCGGCAAGTCCCGAGGCAAGCGAAGCGCCGCCTGCCTTGATGAAATCCCGGCGAGTCCAGTTAAGCATGTTGTCTCTCCCTTACTTGTTGCTTGCGACGAAATGGGACACCGCCTCGATGTCCTCGGGGCTGAGCGAGTTCACGGCCTCCGCCATTTCATCGCTGGGCCGTTGGTATTTCGGGTCCACATACCGGTTCAGAACCGCCTGGATGTAGCCGGCCCATTGCCCGCCGAGCCTGATGGTCTCGTCCTTCGCCTTGTTGTCCTTGGCGCCGTGGCATTTCTTGCAGACCATGTTGTGCACCCGCTTGCCGCGCAGGGACAAGCGGAGCTGCCTTTCTTGAACCGCCGCACGCCATTCCTGCCTGGAATAGTGGTCGGCCAGCGCGGCGATCTCTTCGTCGGTGTAGCTTTTCAGCAGCCTTCCCATGACGGAGGAGTAACGCTCCCCGCTTCGCTGTTCCCGCATCACCTTGTTCAAATAATCGGCGGACTGGCCGCCGATACTGGGGTTGGCCTGCCCGGCGCTGAACCCGTCCATGCCGTGGCAACTGTTGCAGGTATTGGCGAGGCCGACGATGTTGATCTCTGCGGCAAACGGCGAACTCGCCGCGACAACACCGCAAAACGCCACGATTGATAAAAGCGGGGACTTGCGCATAGCTCTCCTCCCTGAAAGAAAAAACCCACCTTTGTGGCGGCGCGACCCCGTCCGGCCTATCAGCCCGAACTTTCGGAGCAGCGCCCACCTATTAAAAAAGCCCGAGTCACTCCCGGCGATCTGTGACTTGTGTCTGCCCGTTATGTGGCATACCCGCAAGAACCGTACTCAAAAAACGTGCCAGGCCGTAAAACGCCGGCGCCGGCACGGCGTTTGTTGCGGCCTGACGCCATAAACCAGATCGCGGCACGATGCGCTATTCCGCCGTATATTTACCTATAATCAGAGAGATGAAGAATGGCTCCGCCCACCGGAAGCGTCTCCGGCAAACCGCTGCGGCGAGCGCGCGAACCCGCAGATGCGGGTTGGGTCTGCACCCGGCACCAAGCCGGCGGAACCGCACGCCAATGGTGCTGTCTAAGGTGCGCGCGCCCTAGAGTAGGGCGGAACCGGAGGGTTCTTGAACGAAAAAAGCCAGCGGCGGCCGCTGGCTTTTTCTCTCGCGGGAAAAGTCTGGGGAAGCAGGAACGCAGGCGGTCAGGGCAAAACCCGGCCGATCGCCGTACCGCCGACGGAGCGCGCGCCGTCGTGCGCCGGCTGCCCGGCGTTCCGCTTCATCCGGTCGACCGCAACGCTTCGGGCACCCAGCTGCGCCCTGTCGCCCAAGCCTGAAAACCGGGCGGCGGATTGCTCGGCTTCTTCGGCGGCGGCTGCGATGTCGCGGGCGTAGCCGCTATCCCCGGGAATCGCTTTGAGCAGTTGCCGCCAATAGAAAGCGGCTTGGGCGAAGTTCTTGTTCTGGTAGGCGGCGACCCCCAGCAGTTCCAGTGCCTTTTCTTCCTTGTCGTTGATCTCCAGCGCCCTGGCGAGCAGCGCCATGGGCTTGCCGTCGATCTTGTG
>JACQYA010000078.1 GCA_016208425.1 Betaproteobacteria bacterium | reverse complement strand
ATTCTTTGGCTTGGAAATGGACGAGCTGGTAAGTGTGGCAACTGCCAGTGCTGGAGTGCTACGGGAGGATATTTCTCATTCCCAAACCTTTGCAGCCGACATCAAAACACTTTCGCAGCGTGGTTGTTGCTTGGTAGGCAGGTAACTTACGCGCAGCGCCGGTTATTTCTAAGATGGCCTGACGGAATGCCTAACATGGATACAAACAATACCCAGCACTGGCAGCTCGAAGTCGGCGCCGACGGCATCGCCTGGGCGACGCTCGACAAGGCCGGCGAGTCGGCCAATTCCCTGTCCGCCGAGGTGATGGACGAACTCGGCCAGATTCTCGACCAACTGGAAGTTTATCCGCCAGCGGGTCTGATCTTCCGCTCGGGCAAAGCCGCCGGCTTCGCTGCCGGCGCCGACATCCAGGAATTCGGCCAGCTCGATACGCCGGAGAAAGCGCGCCGGCTGGTCGCGCGCGGCTGGAATCTTTTCAACCGCCTGGCCGCCGCGCACTACCCGACGCTGGCGCTGGTGCGCGGCCACTGCCTGGGCGGCGGGCTGGAGCTGGCGCTGGCGTGCCGCTACCTGCTGGCGGTCGACGAGCCGGGAACAAAAATGGCTCTGCCCGAAGTGATGCTCGGCATTTTCCCCGGCTGGGGCGGCATCTTGCGTTTGCCGCAACGCATCGGGCCGCAGGCGGCGCTGGACATGATGCTTACCGGCAAATCCATTGACGCAAAAAAAGCGAAGCGTTTCGGTCTGGCCGACGAGTGCGTGCCGCCCAGAGTGATGGAAAGCGCCGCGCGTATCCTGCTCCTCTCAGACACGCCGCGCCGCCGCTTGCCGTTGTTGCAACGGCTGCTGAACGGCCCGCTCAAAAGTATCGTCGCCGGCGGCGCCCGGAAGCAGGTCGCCCGGCGGGCACGCCCCGAGCACTATCCGGCGCCTTACGCGATCATCGACCTCTGGGCCAAACATGGCGGAAACGCCTTGGCCGCACCCGAGCTGGTCGACAGCGTCGTCAGCTCGCCGACGGCGCGCAACCTGATCCGGGTTTTCTTCCTGCAAGAACGGCTCAAAGGTTTTGGCAAAAGCGGCGACTTTCCGGCCGACCACGTGCATGTGGTCGGCGCCGGCGTCATGGGCGGCGACATCGCCGCCTGGTGCGCGCTACGCGGGCTTACCGTGACACTGCAGGATCAGGGCATGGAACGCATCGCACCGGCGCTGAAGCGCGCTTATGCGGCGTGGAGCAAACGCATCAAGGACAAGCTGCAACTGCGCAACGTCATGGATCGCCTAATACCGGATCCCGAGGGACACGGCGCGGCGCGTGCCGACATCGTGATCGAAGCCGTTTTCGAGAACCTCGAAGCCAAGCACGCGCTACTGAGGAAGCTGGACGCGGCGATGAAACCCGATGCGGTTTTGGCGACCAATACCTCCAGTCTCAAACTGGAGGATCTGCGCACCGTGCTGGCCAATCCGGCACGCCTGGTCGGCATTCACTTTTTCAATCCGATGGCCAAGATGCCACTGGTCGAGGTCGTTTCGGCCCAAGGGGGCGATTCCGAGATGGCCAGACGCGCCGCCGCTTTCGTCAAACAGATCGACCGTTTGCCTTTGCCGGTAAAAAGCGCGCCGGGCTTCCTGGTCAACGCCGTGCTCGCACCCTATATGCTCGAAGCGATGCGTTGTGTCGACGAAGGCATTTCGCCGGAGACCGTAGACGAAGCGATGCTCGCGTTCGGCATGCCGATGGGGCCGATCGAACTGATCGATACCGTCGGTCTCGACATTGCTCTGGCAGCCGGGAAGAGCCTCGCCAGCGGCCTGGCCGGCATGGGCAGCGAGCCGCCGAAATGTCTCGTACAACACGTCGATGCCGGCCAACTCGGGCGCAAGACCGGCAGCGGCTTTTACAGCTACGCCAACGGCAAGGCGAACAAAAATCCGGCCGGCAATGTGCCGCCCGGACTGGTGCAGCGCCTGCTCAAGCCGCTGCTGGCGCGCGCGCAGCAACTGGTAATCGAGGGCATCGTCGCCGACGCCGATCTGGCCGACGCCGGCGTAATATTCGGGACCGGCTTCGCGCCCTTCCGGGGCGGGCCGCTCAACTACCTGAAGAATTTGCATGTCTGACCACCTGGCACAACTGCCGAAGCGGCAGCCCACGCTGCGCGTCATGCCGCTACCGGCCGACGTCAACCAGAACGGCGATATTTTCGGCGGCTGGATCATGGCCCAAGTGGACATCGCCGGCGCTATCCCGGCGATGCGCCGGGCGCGCGGCAGGGTGGCGACGGTAGCGGTCAACTCGTTTTTGTTCAAACAGCCGGTATCGGTCGGCGATGTCGTCAGCTTTTTTGCCGAAGTTGTCGGCACTGGCCGAACGTCGATCAAGGTCAACGTCGAGGTGTACGCCGAGCGCAACCCGACGCAGCCGATAACCGTCAAGGTGACCGAGGCGACGCTCACCTATGTTGCAATTGACCAACACGGCAACAAGCGCGAGTTGCCCGACAGCGATTAATTCGAGCTATTTTTTTTCAACTGTGCTTAGAATCCATGTATCTGTTTCGCAACACGTGGGATCAATAAGTGCCTGCGCAAGAATTTTCCAGCAAGGTGCGCCGACGCAGAGAGTGTTTTAGTACGGCAAGGAAGGCGCAACGCTGCCGGGGAATTTTTTGCGCGGGCACTTAACACCACGACCACCACCAACTGTAGAACTGTAGAGGAGTGCCAAACAATGATACAAGAGACAAAAATGAAGCCGGTTGCAGCGCTGGTTCTGGGTCTGTGTTCAACCTACGCCGCAGCCTCGGGCTTTCAGTTGCAAAACCAGAACGGGGCGGGTACTGGCGTTGCCTACGCGGGCGCGGCCGCCGTCGCCGAGGACGCGAGCACGATCTTCTTCAACCCGGCCGGCATGACCTATCTGTCCGAGGGGAGCAGCATCAGTGCGGCGGGCACCTTGCTTAACCGCTCCGTGCATTTCTCGAACAAGGGCACCACGCCGATGCCCGTCATCAATCCGGCGACCGGCGCGCCGACCGGCGCATTTCATCCGATCGGTTCGGACGGCGGCGACGGCGGTGGCCTGGCGCTGATTCCTGCTGGTTTCTACTCTTACGCGATCAGCCCGGCACTGCGCGTCGGCGTCGGTATTTCGGCCACCTACGGCAGCGAGACCGAATACGATCCCGGCTTCGCGGGACGCTTCTCCGGGCGTTACACGTCTATCCACCAGATCAACATCAACCCTTCGGTCGCCTATAAAGTGAACGACATGGTGTCGCTCGGATTCGGCTTGAACTATGCGAAGAACGAGATCAAGTTTAAGCAGGCCACGCCTTTCATCTCCGCTGCTGGGCTCGGGCCGGAGGGCATCCTCGAAGGCGACGACGACGCTTGGGGTTACAACCTGGGCGCGATGTTCCAGATCTCGCCGTCGACGCGGATCGGTTTGGCGTACCGTTCGGCGATGAAGTTCCACCTCGAAGGCAAGCAGCGCGTCGACGCGCTGGGCGTAGACCGCGCGATCCGCGCCCAGCTCGAAACGCCCGACAACTTCTCCATGGCGGTCAGCCAGAAGTTGAGCGACCGCTGGGAGATGCTCGGCGACATCACGTGGACGGGGTGGAGTTCGGTCAAGGCTCTGACGGCGGTCAGTTCCGCCAGCGGAGCGGCGGTTGCGGCGCCGCTCCGCTACAACATGAAGGATTCCTACCGGGTCGGCCTGGGCGCCAAGTACCAGGTTAGCGAGGCGCTGAGCCTGCGCTTCGGTACGGCCTACGACCAGTCGCCGGTTCCCAACGCCGAAAGCCGCACGATGACGGTGCCGGATTCGGATCGCACCTGGCTGTCTGTAGGCGCGCGCTGGAATCTCTCCAAAGCCAGTTCTCTCGATGTCGGTTACGCGCATATTTTCTTCAAGGATACGTCGACCAACCGCGCTGTGACGAATACCGCCGAGACCGCCACCTTGCAAACAGTTCGCGGCGATTTCAAGACCAGCGCCGACCTGTTGTCGATGCAGTACAACATGAACTTCTGATCCGGCTTTCTCTTCCTGCGAAATAGCCCCGGAGCGCGAGCTGCGGGGCTGTTTTTTTGCCGGAAGCACTTGACGCGCCGATCATTCGCCGTATAATTCAAACGTTCGTTTAACTCGCGGTCGCGCGGTTTCATGGGGAAGCGTTCCAGAAAACCTCGGCGCGACGAATACCACGGATCACACCATTCAGGAGAACAGCTTGAGCAACTTCATCGTACGCAAGGCCGCCGTGCTCGGCGCCGGCGTGATGGGTGCGCAAATCGCCGCGCACCTCGCGAACGCCGAAGTGCCGGTGGTGCTTTTCGACCTGCCGGCCAAAGAGGGCGACACGAACGGGATCGTCGCGAAAGCCATCGACGGACTCAAGCAGCTGGATCCGTCGCCGCTCGCCACCAGGGATCGCGCCGCCGCCATCGACGCCGCCAATTACGGTCAGCACCTTGAGCAGCTCCGCGATTGCGACCTGATTATCGAAGCCATCGCCGAGAAGATGGAGTGGAAGGACGATCTGTACCGAAAGATTGCGCCATTCATATCGCCCGGCGCGATCATCGCCTCGAATACCTCCGGGTTGTCGATCAACCGTCTATCGGAAGGTTTGCCCGAGATCTTGCGGTCGCGCTTTTGCGGTATCCATTTCTTCAACCCGCCGCGCTACATGCATCTGGTCGAGCTGATTTCGACCGCGACGACCGATCCGGCGCTGCTCGACAACCTCGAATCGTGGCTGGTTTCGCGTCTCGGCAAAGGGATCGTGCGCGCGCCCGATACACCCAACTTCGTCGCCAACCGTGTCGGCGTATTTTCGATCCTCGCCGTGATGCACCACACGGCCCGCCTCGGCCTCGGCTTTGATGTGGTGGACGCGCTGACCGGCCCCCTCATCGGCCGCCCGAAGAGCGCCACTTATCGCACCGCCGACGTCGTCGGACTGGACACGATGGCGCATGTTATCAAGACGATGCAGGACACGCTGCCCGGCGATCCGTGGCATCGCCACTACGCCGTGCCGGCGTGGCTCGCGGCGCTGATCGGCAAGGGTGCGCTCGGCCAGAAAACGCGCTGCGGCATCTACAGGAAAGACGGCAAGACGATCAAGGTGCTCGACCTCGCCGCACAGGACTACCGCGATTCGGCCGGCGACATCGCGCCGGAGGTGCTGTCCATCCTGAAAACCAAGAACCCGTCCGAAAAATTCGCCCAACTGCGCGCCAGCGAGCATCCGCAGGCGCAATTCCTGTGGGCGATCTTCCGCGATATTTTTCACTACGTTGCCTGTCATCTGGCGGAAATTGCCGACAACGCGCGCGATGTCGATTTCGCGATGCGCTGGGGGTTCGGCTGGTCGCAAGGCCCGTTCGAGGCCTGGCAGGCCGCCGGCTGGCGGACGATTGCCGGAGCGGTGCAGGCCGATATCGCCGCTGGCATGGCGATGAGCGGCGCGCCGCTGCCGGCCTGGGTGTTCGCCCGCGACGGCGTGCATGCGCCTGCGGGTTCGTACTCGGCCAGCGCCGATGCGCTCAGGGCGCGTTCGACCTTGCCGGTCTACCGGCGCCAGATTTTCCCCGAGCGGATGCTGGGCGAATTGGCGGCAGAAGGCACGACCGTGTGGGAAAACGACGGTGTCCACCTGTGGGTCTTGCCGCAGATTGACGCCGAAATCGCCATCGTCAGCGTCAAGTCGAAGAACCACACGCTGGGCCGCGACGTGATCGTCGGCCTGCAAGAGGCCATCGCCCGTGCCGAGGCCGACTATCGGGGGCTGGTCGTCTGGCACGAAGCGCCGTTTGCGCTCGGTGCAAACCTCAAGGAGGTGGTCGAAGCGATTGCCGCCGGCCAGTTCGACCTGTTGGAAAAGTACGTCGGCGAGTTCCAGAACACCGCGCTGCGCATCAAATACGCCCAGGTGCCGGTGGTTGCTGCCGTACAGGGCATGGCGCTCGGCGGTGGCTGCGAGTTTTTGATGCACGCGGCCAAGCGCGTCGTCGCGCTGGAAAGCTACATCGGCTTGGTCGAAGCGGGTGTCGGGCTGATTCCGGCCGGGGGAGGCTGCAAGGAGTTTGCCATCCGTGCCTGGCAGAACGCGGCGAAGACCGGCGGCAACGATCCCTTCGAGTTCATTCAACCGGTGTTCATGACCATCGCCATGGCCAGTGTCTCAAAAAGCGGCGCACAAGCGAAGGAACTCGGTTTTGTGCTGGATACCGACCGGGTTGTCTTCAACGCCAACGAGCTGCTCTACATCGCCGTCCGCGAGGCGCGCGGGATGGCCGAGGCGGGCTACACCACGAAGCTGCCGCCGCGCGGTATCAAGGTCGCGGGGCGAACCGGCATCGCCAACTGCGAAATGATGCTCGCCAACATGAAGGAAGGCGGCATGATTTCTGCGCACGACTACACCGTTGCCCGCGCCGCCGCTACGGCTCTGTGTGGTGGCGAGGTCGAGACCGGATCGCCGGTCGACGAGGCGTGGCTGCTCACCGTGGAGCGCAAGCTTTTCCTCGAGTTGCTGAAAACCGAAAAAACCCGGCAACGCATCCAGCACACGCTGGAAACAGGCAAGCCGCTACGCAACTGATCGGAGAACAGACATGAGCAAACAGGTTCAGGATGCCTACATCGTTGCCGCGACGCGCCTGCCGGTGGCCAAGCGCAAAGGCATGTTCGCCCACGTTCGCCCGGACGACATGCTGGCGCACGCGATCCGCTCGGTGCTGGCGCAGGCGCCGGGGTTGGATCCGGCGCTGGTCGGCGACGTCATCGTCGGCTGCGCGATGCCCGAAGCCGAGCAGGGAATGAACGTCGCGCGCATCGGCGCATTGCTGGCCGGACTACCGGACAGCGTGCCGGGGATGACGGTCAACCGCTTTTGCGCGTCCGGTTTGCAGGCGGTCGTATTGGCCGCCGACCGTATCCGCTTGGGCGAGGCCGACGTGATGATCGCCGCCGGCACCGAGACGATGTCGCTGATGAACCAGATGATGGGCAACAAGATCGCGATCAATCCGGCCTTCTTCGAGAAAGAGGAAAACACCGCGATCGCCTTCGGCATGGGGATTACCGCCGAAAAAGTCGCCGCACGCTGGAAGGTGTCGCGCGAAGATCAGGACGCCTTTGCCGTCGCCTCGCACCGGAAGGCGTGCGCGGCGATCGCAGCCGGCCACTTCAAGGCCGAGATCTCGCCGTACCGGGTCGCCGCGCGCGTCCCGGATCTGCAAACCGGCGAAGTCGCGGTCAGGGACTTTCTCGCCGAGACCGACGAGGGGCCGCGCCCGGACAGCTCGCTGGAGCGTCTCGCCCGGCTCAAGCCGGTGTTCGCCGCGCGCGGCTCGGTCACCGCCGGCAACAGCTCGCAGATGTCCGATGGCGCGGCGGCGGTGCTGGTCGTCTCAGAAACAACCCTGAAACAGTTCGACCTCAAGCCGCTCGCCCGCTTTGCCGGCTACTCGGTGGCCGGCGTGCCGCCGGAGATCATGGGCATCGGCCCGGTCGAGGCGATCCCGCGCGCGCTCGGGCAGGCCGGCATCCGGCAGGACGATGTGGGCTGGATCGAGCTGAACGAAGCCTTCGCCGCGCAAGCGCTGGCCGTCGTGCGCACGCTCGGCCTCGATCCGGCCAAAGTTAACCCGCTCGGCGGCGCCATCGCTCTCGGACATCCGCTCGGTGCGACCGGCGCAATCCGCACGGCGACCATCGTCCACGGCTTGCGGCGCACCGGGCAGCGCTACGGCATGGTGACGATGTGCATAGGCACCGGCATGGGCGCGGCCGGAGTGTTCGAAGCGATGTTCTGAACGGAGTTGGCGGAACGCGGGGGTCGCGGCCAACTGTTTGGCGGCGCCCCCCGTTTTCGTTTGCCGGGCGCGTTCAATGGCGGTTTCTAGGATAATATCGGCCAGATTCAGCCCCCGGGCAAGTGATGGATTTCGATGTGCTGACCCTTCTGAACTGGCGCGATGCGCTGATCCTGATCGTCGCGCTGCTGACCGTTTACGTTCTGGTGGCTCTGTTGCGCATGCGCCGGCTCAGGCACGAGAAGGTTGCGGCCGCAATCTCCGCCCAATCTGCGGTCGCTGCTTACACCGCCGCGTCGGAGCCGGAACCGGAACCCGGGCTTGCTCCGCGTGCCGAGCCAGATTTCCCCTGGAACGAGCCCCCGCCCGAAATTCCCGGCCAGCAGGCGATAGACCGCCTGAAGCGCGAACTCGCGCAACTGCGCGGCGAAGTGGCGAAACTGCGCGCCGAACTGGAGGAGACGCGCGAAGAGTTTCGGCGCGAGTTGTCGCAGAACAGGACGACGCACGGCATTTCTCCGGTCTACAGCGACGCGATGCAGATGGCGATGCAGGGGCACGATGCGCAGACGATTTCCGAGCACTGCAGCGTCGCCCGCGCCGAGGCCGAGTTGGTGGTAGCCTTGGTGCGGTCGAGATGATAGAAATAACGGAATACGGGAGGCGGGGACAAAATGGCCGGTGAGAAAAGTGGCGATTCTGTGAAAGCGCAGACCGAACACACCGATCTGAAGCGCAAGCTTGTCTGGCGGATGGGATTTGCCAGCCTGATGATCGTCACTCTGCTCGGTACCTTGGTGCTCTTCGACTACCTCAGCTCGCACGACGATCCCGACGAACAAAACCCGGAAACGGGCCGGCCGGCGCCGGTCGCCCGCAAGGAAGTCACGCAACCGGTGAAGATCGCCGAGCAAGCGCTGGAGGTCGGCAAGGAAATCAAGGTCGCGGCGGAACCGGAAAGCAGCGCGGCTCCGGTCGACAAGTCATCGCCGCTCGCCGGGTCGCCGCCGCGCCCGCAAGTGTCCGCGCAGCCTCGGGTGGACGCAAAAGCGGACGCCAGTACAGCCCCCGGGCCGGGCGCGCGAATGCCGCAGCGCGGCGACGCGAAAACGGCACCGTTGTCGCGCCCCGCTTTGCCGCCGGCAGCGCCGCCGCCCGGCCCGGCGGCGCCCGCCGCCAGCGCAAAGGCGGCGGCCCAGCCTCAGCCCGCGCCGCCGATGCCGCCGGTGAGGGCGGAAGACTACCCGGAAGTTGCCCGCCCGCCGCCGTCGCCGCCCCGCCTGTTTTCGGGTTTCGCGCTGCAGGCCGGCGTTTTCTCCGATTTGCGGCGCGCCGAGGAACTGCACGCCAAGCTGACCCTGCACGGGATACCTTCGACCTTCGAGGCGCGCGTAAACGTCGGTCCCTTCAAAACGCGCGAAGAAGCCGATACCGTGCGCGAGAAGATGAAAGCCTTGGGGATAGACTCGGTGATGTTGCTGCCGAAAGGGATCAGGCGTTAAAGCCCGTCAAGGAATCGCCCGTAAGCCCACGACTTTCTCTACGGCCCCGCGGGCTCGGGGGCGCTTTCCGCCAGCAGCCCGCGCATGCGTTTGGCAAAAACCGTCATTTCCTTCGCCGCCTGAATGTCGCCCTTTTTCCCGGCAACGGCGATTCCCTGCTCGTAGGCGCTCAGAGCCTCGCGTGTTCTTCCGCTTTCGGCCAGCGATTTTCCGAGCAGCTTCCAGGCGGCCGAATAGCCGGCGTCGCGCTCGACCGCTTCGCGAAAGCGTGCCGCCGCCCGCCCGGCGTCGCCGGCTTTCAGCCATTCGTTGCCCAACGAATAACGCAGCAGGGCGCCGTCACGCGGGCCGCCGAGCAGTTTTTCCAGATTGGCGATGATTGCCGCGCTCATTTAAGATGCTCCATTTTTTCGTCGAATACACCAAAGGACAACACAATGACCCGATCCATCGTATCCACCCCGCACGCTCCCGCCGCTATCGGAACCTATTCGCAGGCGGTCAAGGCGGGCGATACCGTCTACCTTTCAGGACAGATCGGCCTCGATCCGGCCACCATGCAGATGGTTGACGGTATCGACGCGCAAATCGTTCGCGTTTTTGAAAACCTGAAGGCCGTCGCCGAAGCGTCCGGCGGATCGCTGGCCGATGTCGTCAAGCTCAACGTCTTTCTTTGCGACCTCGCCCATTTCGCCAAGGTCAACGAAACGATGGAGCTGTACTTTTCTCAACCGTATCCGGCGCGCGCTGCGGTCGGCGTCGGGTCGCTGCCCCGGAGCGCTCTGGTCGAGGCCGACGCCGTGATGGTGCTGGGCGGCTAATGTCGTCGCCGGACGAGATCGGGGCGTCGCCGGCATCCAAAGAAAAGCTGCGCAAACTTGGCCTTGCCCGGCAGGACGATCTCGTTCTTCATCTGCCGCTGCGCTACGAGGACGAAACCCGCGTAACACCTATCGCCGGAGTGCCGGCCGGCGTACCGGTGCAGATCGAGGCCGGGGTCGTCGATGTCTCGGTGCAGTTCCGCCCCCGGCGGCAACTGGCGGTGCTGCGCCCCCGGCGGCAACTGGCGGTGCATGTCAGAGACGCCAGCGGCGAGCTGGTGCTGCGCTTTCTCAACTTCTACGGCAGCCAGATCAAACAGTTGGAGGCCGCGCGCGACGATGGCCGGCGCCTGCGCATCTTCGGCGAGATCCGCCACGGCTTTCTCGGCGCGGAAATGGTGCATCCGCGCTACCGCCCGGCCGGCGATGAAGATGTGCTGCCATCCGCGCTGACGCCGATCTACCCGACGGCGGCGGGCGTCTCGCAGGCCGCGTTGCGCAAGCTGATCGCCCGAGCCGTGAGCGGCGCCGATCTGGGCGAGCTGCTCGATGAAAGCTGGTGCCGCAAACACGCCCTCGACGGGTTTGGCGGCGCCGTGAGGCTGCTCCACGCCCCGCCCCCCGACGTGCCGGAAGCCGCACTACAACTGCGTACGCATCCGGCGTGGCGGCGCATCAAATTCGACGAACTGCTCGCCCAGCAACTCTCGCTGCGCCGCGCCTACATGGCGCGCCGGCAAAAAGGTGCGCCGCTCATGCGTCCGGGCGGGCATCTGGTGCAGCAGCTGCTCGCCGCGCTCCCGTTTGCGCTGACCGCCGCCCAGCGGCGTGTCGCCGCCGAAATCGCAGCCGATCTGCTGCAACCCTACCCCATGCAGCGCCTGCTGCAAGGCGATGTCGGCAGCGGCAAAACCGTCGTCGCCGCGCTCGCCGCCTGCCAGGCCATCGAATCCGGCTATCAGGCCGCCTTCATGGCGCCGACCGAGATTCTCGCCGAGCAGCATTACCTCAAGCTCAGGGCGTGGCTGGAACCGCTTGGCGTGTCCGTTGCCAGGCTGTCGGGCAGCCTGAAAAAATCCGCCAAACAGGCGGCGCAACGGCACGCCGCCGGCAGCGCCCAGTTCGTTGTCGGCACCCATGCGCTGATCCAGGACGGCGTCGGCTTCGCGCGGCTCGGGCTGGCTATCGTGGACGAGCAGCACCGCTTCGGCGTCGCGCAACGCCTGGAGTTGCGCCGCAAGGGAACGAAAGACGCCCGCCCGCCGCATCAGCTGATGATGTCGGCGACGCCCATCCCGCGCACGCTGGCCATGAGCTATTACGCCGACCTCGACGTTTCGGTGCTCGACGAACTGCCGCCGGGACGCACGCCGATCAAAACGAAGCTGGTCTCGGACGCGCGGCGCGACGAAGTGATCGCCCGCATACGCGGCGCCGTCGCCACCGGCCGGCAGGCTTACTGGGTTTGTCCGCTGATCGAAGAATCCGAAAAGCGGCAACTGCAAACGGCGCTCGACACCCACGCCACGTTGTCCGAGGAACTTGGCGATCTGCGCATCGGCCTCGTTCACGGCCGCCTCAAGGGGCATGAAAAAGCCGCCGCGATGGCCGCCTTCGCCGCCGGCGAAACCGACGTGCTGGTCGCCACGACGGTGATCGAAGTCGGCGTCGACGTGCCCAACGCCAGCCTGATGGTCGTCGAACACGCCGAGCGTTTTGGCCTCTCGCAACTGCACCAGCTACGCGGCCGCATCGGGCGGGGCGAGCACGGCTCGGTTTGCGTCCTGCTCTACCAGCAACCGCTGTCGGAAACGGCGCGGGACAGGTTGAAGATCATCTTTGAAAACACCGACGGCTTTGAAATCGCCCGCCAGGATCTGCGCCTGCGCGGCCCCGGCGAGTTCGTCGGCAGCCGCCAGTCGGGCGTACCGCTGCTGCGCTACGCGGATCTCGAAGCTGATGCCGATCTCGTCGAACTGGCCCGCGAAATGGCCGAACATTTGCTGTGCAACGACCCCGGGGCCGCCGAAAAGCATTTGCGGCGCTGGCTGGGGAATCGGGAGCAGTTATTGAAAGCGTGACGCCGGGCACTTTCCGGCAAGTTGGGGTTTGTCGCAATACGCAATACAGCGCCGGGGCCGCTAGACGTATCGCGTTCCAATACGGATACTGCGCATTATCTCAACCGATGATCGGCCGACTGCATGACCCAGTTCAACCTGCTCAAGACCCGTCGCTTCGCGCCGTTTTTTGCCACGCAGTTTCTCGGTGCTTTCAACGATAACCTGTTCAAAAACGCGCTGGTCGTGCTGCTCACGTTTCAGGCAGCGAGCTGGACGGCTCTGGATGCCGGCATTCTCGCCAACCTCGCGGCCGGCGTCTTTATCTTGCCCTTTTTTCTGTTTTCGGCCACCGCCGGGCAACTGGCGGACAAGGTCGACAAATCGAGGTTGGCGCGCTTGGTCAAGGTGCTGGAGATGGCGATCATGGGCGTCGCGGCGCTCGGTTTTTCGCTGCACAGCCTGCCCGTCCTGTTTTTTGCCCTTTTTTTGCTCGGCCTGCATTCGACGCTGTTCGGGCCGGTCAAATACGCGATCCTGCCGCAGCATCTGCATGAAGACGAACTGGTCGGCGGCAACGCGCTGGTCGAGGCCGGCACCTTTGTCGCGATCCTGGTCGGCACGCTGGCCGGCGGTTTGCTCGCCGGAGCGGCCGGGCACCCGACGTGGGTCGCGTTTGCCGGGCTGGTCGTCGCCGCCGCCGGCTATCTGTTCAGTCGCGGCATCCCGGACGCGCCGGCGCCGGAACCGGCGCTGGCGGTCAATCTCAACCCCTTTTCGGAGACCTGGCGCAACATCGGCTTTGCCCGCCAGAACCGTACCGTGTTTCTGTCGGTTCTCGGCATTTCGTGGTTCTGGCTTTACGGCGCGCTCTTCCTGGCGCAGTTTCCGGCTTACGCGAAGAACGTGCTCGGTGGCGGCGAGACCTCGGTCACGCTGCTGCTCGCCACGTTTACGGCCGGCATCGGTATCGGCTCTCTGCTGTGCGAGAAACTCTCGGGCAAGCATGTCGAAATCGGCCTGGTGCCTTTCGGGTCGATCGGGCTGACGGTGTTCGGTCTCGACCTGGCTTTTGCTTCGCCGGCAAGCTTGCCGGCCGGCGCGCCGCTGTCGCTGGCCGGGCTGCTCGCCGTGCACGAGGTTTGGCGCGTGCTGTTCGACCTGTTCGCGCTGGGGTTGTTCGGCGGCTTCTTCATCGTGCCGCTCTACGCGCTGATCCAGTTGCGCAGCGCCGCCGGCCACCGCGCGCGCATCATCGCCGCGAACAACATCCTCAACGCGCTGTTCATGGTCGTCGGCGCGCTCGCCGCCGCCGGCATGCTCGGCCAGGGGGTGGCGATACCGGCTCTGTTCGGCGTCGCCGCGCTATGCAACGCGCTGGTCGCCGTTTACATCTACAGCCTGGTGCCCGAGTTCATGCTGCGTTTCGTCGCCTGGTTGCTCGTGCATTCGGTGTACCGGCTGGAACAGAAAGGGCTGGAGAATATTCCCGACGAAGGGCCGGCCGTGCTTGTCTGCAACCACGTCAGCTTCGTCGATCCCATCGTGATTGCCGCAGCGACGCGGCGGCCGATCCGTTTTGTGATGGATCACCGCATCTTTCGCGCGCCGTTCCTCAACTTCGTGTTCCGCCACATGCGCGCGATCCCGATTGCGCCGGCAAAGGAAGATCCCGCGATGATGGAGGCGGCTTTCGACGAGGTCGCCCGCGCGCTGGCGGCCGGCGAGGTGGTCGGCATCTTCCCGGAAGGGCGGATCACCGATACCGGCGAGATTTACCCCTTCCGGCCGGGGATCGGGCGCATCGTCGAGCGGACGCCGGCACCGGTCGTGCCGATGGCGCTACGCGGGTTATGGGGCAGCTTCTTCAGCCGCAAGGATGGCTCGGCGATGAGCAAACCGCTGCGGCGCGGGCTGTTTTCAAAGATTGGGCTGGCCGTCGGCGCGCCGGTCGCGCCTCAGGAGGCGACGCCCGAGCACTTGCAGGCGGTCGTGGCGGCGATGCGCGGCGACTGGACGTGATCGCCGCACGACGCGCCCTGTGACGCGCGGCCAGCCGTTCCGTTTTGGAAAAAGTGCTGGCGGGCGTTGGCGAGAAAGCGCTCGCGCGTTTCGTCGGATCTCTTCGGGTCGTTCATTTCGGTCTCTTTCGTCGTTTTTGTTATCGTGTGAGGCGATGATAGTCGACTGAACCGTAAACATTGTTGGTGTAAGCGTCAGGTTTTCGTTACGCTTTGTAACAGCGGCCAAGTGAGTGTGAAGCGCGCGCCGCCGAGCGGCGACTCGTCGGCGGTCGCCGTGCCGCCGTGTTGTTCCAGAACCAGCCGGACGATCGCCAGGCCCAACCCATAACCGCCGGTCGCGCGGTCGCGCGACTGGTCGAGGCGGGTAAAGGCGGAAAATACGCGCTCGCGCTCGTCGGGCGGAATCCCCATGCCGTCGTCGTCCACATGCAGGCAAATCTGCCCGCCGCAGATCTCGGCACTGATGGCGATATGGCTTTTTGCGTATTTGATGGCGTTGCGCAAGAGGTTTGTCACCGCATAAGGCATGCTCTTGCGATCGAGTTCGACAAGCTGCGGGGTCGCCAGGCGCGAGCTGTCGACCTCCAGCTTGAGCGAGCGGCCGAGTATGCGCACCGACTCGACCTCTTCTTCCAGCCACGGTACCAGATCGACCGGGGTCAGGTGCAGTTCGGGCAGCTCGCGCTCAAAGCGGGCATAGGTCAGGCTGGAGTCAATCAGGTTGTCGAGCTCGTCGAGGTCGACTTCCATCAGTCGCCCCAAGCGTTCGCGCTCTCGGTGTTCGTCGGTTTCGGCGAGCATTTCCAGCGCGAACCGCATGCGCGCGATCGGCGTACGCAGTTCGTGCGAGATGGCGCTCGACAATTCTTTTTGCGAGGCGATCAGACGCTGGATGCGTTCGGCCATGCCGTTCAGCGTTTCGGCCAGCAGCTCGAACGCGCGCGTGCGCGCCGATGGCGCGCGCGCCCCGAACCGACCGTCGCCCAGAGCCCGCGCCGTCTGGCGCATGGCTTCCAGATCCCGCCAGACGGGGCGTACCCACAGCCAGACGGCCACCGCCAGACAGAGGCCGATCAGACCCCAAGTCAGCAGCCGGATGCGTAGCTCCAACGGCATGCCCCTAGGGTTTTCGGGGTTGGCGTTGGGGGACAACGGCCCGACGACCAACACCTGCGAGGTCTGTTTCAGGCGATGGTAGAGAACATCGCCTTCGGAATCGATCGCCAGCTCCCCGGCATCGAGTTTTTCGGCCTGTTTCGGCCTCAGCTTTAACGTCCAGCGCTCGACGATCTCCAGCTTATAGGCAAACTTGCCGCCCAGCGCTTTTATCGTTCTCGGCCATTCGGTGCGCGGCTTGCGAAAAAGTTCGTCCTCGATCAGCACGATGGTGCCGCCCATGAAGCGGCTGGTGTACTCGTCGGTGATTCCCCTGACCGCCGTGGAAATGACAAAATCGGCAAATACCGCGATGACGACAAAGGAACCCATCGCCATCAGGTAGAAGTTGAAAAACAGCAGCGACAGGCTATACCGCCCGCGCCAGGGAGGCGGTTTATAACGGCCGAGGATGGCGAGCAGCCTGTTGTTGCTGCCGGAGCTACGGCCGCTATTGCCAGTCATGCTTGCTGAACAGGTAGCCCTTGGCGCGCACCGTTTTGATGCGCGTGGGATTTTCCGGGTCGTCGCCGAGCTTCTTGCGCAGGCGGGAGATGCGCGCGTCGATCGAGCGGTCGAGGCCGTCGAAACCGATGCCGCGCAACTGTTGCAACAGATCGTCGCGCGACAGGATGCTGCCGGCGTGGCGGGCGAGCAGCCAGAGCAGATCGAACTCGGCGGTGGTCAGATCGATGGCTTCGGCGCCGAGATGCGCGCTGCGCGTGGCCTGGCTGATGCGGAAACTGCCGAAGGCAAGCTCGGTCAGTTCGCCGGAGTCGCCACCGGTGCCGCCGGCCGTGGTCGGCGCACGACGCAGCAAGGCCTTGATGCGCGCCAGCAACAAGCGCGGCTGCACCGGCTTGGCGATGTAATCGTCGGCGCCCAGCTCGAGCCCGAGAATCTGGTCGAAATCCTCGTCGCGCGCGGTCAGCATCAGGATTACCCCGGCGTAGTGCGGGCGCACGGCGCGACAGACTTCAAAACCGTCCTTTCCGGGCAGCATCACGTCGAGGATCACCAGATCCGGGCGCTCGCCCAGAATGCGCGCCTCGGCGGCGTCGCCGCGCGCTTCGATGGCCACGGCAAAATCGTTCTTGCGCAAATACTCGGCGGTCAGTTCGGCCAGACGTTCATCGTCTTCGACCAGAAGAATGTGTGTTTTCAACCTAGAAACCTCAGTGATTCATCCAGTTTTCCAGCAGCAGCCCCGGCACTCTCTCGAATTCGCGCAGCTCGTTGGTTGCCGGGGTCAGGCCATGACTGCAAGCATGCGCGGCGATATGCAGATCGTTGACGCTGATCGGCTGCTCAAGTTTCTCCAGCGCAGCCCGGATATTGCCATATTGCCAGGCGGCCTTGATGTTAGTGCAAAATCCTTTCCGTAAATTCATGGCCTGTTGTTGTAGCGCGGCTATGGTGGCCGAAGCGCGGAGGGCGGCACAGCCGCGCGGCAAAACCTCGACAGGGCATTCCCGCAGGCGATTTCTTCGGGGCATTCTTACCTGTCTATACCCACGAAAGAACCGACGGCATGGCACAACGCGTAAAACATCCCCCTCTGGAGGCCGCTTTTGCGGCGCTGCTGAACAACGGCCTGGATGGCGCCGGCGAAGCGCCGCGCATCCCGGTTAACGGGGCGGGCCGGACTGGGCGCAACCATTTTCTCGATGCCCGCTACGGGCGGGTGCGCGAAGGCGGGCAGCTGGCCGACCGTGCCGTGCCGGTGGCGGCTGGCATCACGCAGAGCGGGCATCGCCGGGTGCTCGGGGTCTCGGTCGCCTTGTCCGAGGCCGAGGTGCGTTGGCGGGCTTTCCCGGACAGTCTGATCCGGCGCGGTCTCGAGGGCGTCAAGACGATCATCTCCGACGATCGCGCCGGGCTCAAGGCCGCGCGCCGCGCAACTTTGCCCGGCGCCCTCCGGCAGCGCTGCCCGTTCCACTTGCAACAGAACGCCCAGCCGTATGTCACGCGCCCCGATCAGCGCAAACCGGTGGCGCAACGGATCCGCGCCATCTTCAATGCGCCGGACAAAACCGGGGCGGAGCGCCTCTTGCGCCAGGCGACCGACAGCTGGCGCACCGAGGCGCCCAAACTCGCCCAATGGGCCGAGGAAAATCTACCGGAGGGCTTCGCTACGTTCCAGTTACCAATTGCCCGGCGCGTCAGCGCCATCGCACTCGGACAACATATCCGTACAGGATAACCGGTTTGAAGCGCAGGGCACAAATTCGTTAACAGTCAAAGCGTTATGCATAAGTCTTGTAAACCCGGTGAAAACAGCGTCTACTCCCGTCTTTTGGGCGGACGAGATGAGCACTTCCGGAAAGACGCTGACGGCCCTGCTGAACGAGGTGGACGACCCGCGCAGGCCGAGCAATGGAACGCTTCATGACTTTCAGGAGATCCTGGCGATCGCCATTTGAGCGGTGCTGTCGGACGCGGATAACGCCGACGATTTCGCGGCATGGGCTCGCGTCAAGGAAGACTGGTTGCGGCGCTTCCCGGTGCTCAGGAACGGCATTCCCTCGCAAGACACCTTCTTCCGGGTTTTCGGCGCCATCAACCCCAAGCGGTTCGAGGCGGCCTTTCGCCGTTGGGCGGGCGGCATTGTCCCCGCGCTGGGCCGCACCATTGCCGTTGACGGCAAGACCTTGCGCGGATCGGGAAAGGGGGCGGGCTCGCCCGTGCATAGGGTCGGCGCTTTCGCCACCGATCTGGGACTGGTTCCCGGTCAGGAGAAGGTCGTTGGGAAAAGCGACGAGATAACGGCCATTCCCGAGTTGCTCCAGGCGCTCTATCTCGAGGGGCATCTGGTGACGATCGATGCGGTGGGCTGCCAGAAGGCCGTTGCCAGACAGATCGTCGCTCAGAAAGGAGATTATCTCCTGGCCGCGAAAGGTAACCAGCCGACCCTGCACGCGGCGATCCGGGATGCCTTCGACAACTTGTCGGCCGCACGGCCCCGGCATGAGCATATTGAACGTCCGCATGGCTGCGGGGTAGGCCGATCCGCTTGGGTGGCACCCGCCGAAGGGGTCGTCAACACGACCGGCCGGCCAGCCTGCAAGACCGTTGGACGCATCGTGTCTCAGCGGGTGGCCGGCAACAAGGTGGCCGATGCTGAGTGGCGCTACTACATCAGTTCTCGCCAGATGACTGCCGGAGACCTGGCGCTGAGCGCGCGGGCGCGTTGGGGCGTTGAAAATCGGCTTCACTGGGTACTCGATGTCACGTTCGGCGAGGACGCCAGCCAGATCAGGGAGGGCCATGCGCCACAAAACTTCTCGCTCCTGAAAAAAATCGTGCTCAACATGCTCCGCCTGGATACGGCCGGCAAGGCCAAGACCAGCTTGCGCCAGAAGCGTAAGCTGGCCGCTTGGGATGACGATATCCGAGCGACCATCCCGGGAATCTGACCGCTATGGTGTTCGAGTGCGATGGCCCTGCCCGGCGCGTCCGGCTACGCACCACCAACGACCCGGAGCGCATCAACCGCGAGATCAAATGCCGCACCCGGGCCGCTCCCATCTTTCCCAATACCGCTTCCTGCCTGCGCCTTGTCTCCGCTCTGCTGGCCGAATGCGATGAGGATTGGATGACCGGAAAAATCTATCTCAACCTGAAAGACCGAGACTTCCATACCGATGGAATTACCTGAAAATATTTACAGAGAAAAGTTGCGCTGCCGCATATCCTGTTGTGATAGCGTACAGTCTAAACCTTCGTCCTAAAAACGGTGACCACTATAGTTGGTCTAGCCGGTGCAGAACTTTATCCATCGGGCGCCGGGTAAAAATCGGGGATTGTTGATCCAGAAAATCGCGGGGATACTGCGGGCTGCGCGCTTCCGTTACTTTCTCTTTGACGCATCGGATCGGATGATGAATACGACGGCTTTCTCCCGCATTCTGGCGGCTTCCGCGATCCTGCTGCTTGCCGGCTGCGCGTCGGCGCCCGTCGAATACGAGAGCAACGTGCCGCTGGAGAAGACCGATCCTGCGGGTGGTTATCGTCTGCGCAACCTGCAGCCCGATCCTTCCGGCGACAGCCTGTTCATCAATATGACTTTTTCCGGCGGCGGCTCGCGCGCCGCCGCCCTCGCCTACGGCGTGATGCGCGAACTGCACCGGACGAAGTTTTTCTGGGAGGGAAAAGAGACGACGTTGCTCGACGAGGTCGATACGATCAACGCGGTATCGGGCGGCAGCTTTCCCGCCGCCTACTACGCGCTGTTCGGCGAGCGCATCTTCGACGATTTCGAGACGCGCTTTCTGCGCCGCAACTTCCAGCACGAGCTGCAATCGCTGATTTTGTCTTGGGCCGGGATCCGCAACGCGCTGTCGCCGCGCTACGGGCGGGGCGACATGCTGGCCGAGCACCTCGACCACGAGCTGTTCGACGGCAAGACGTTTGCCGATTTCCGCAAGGTTCGGCCTCTGGTCGTGATTTCGGCCTCCGACATGTCGTTGCGCGCGCGCTTCGATTTCGTCCAGGAGCAGTTCGATCTCATTTGCTCGGATCTCGATCGCTTCAAAGTGGCGCGCGCGGTTGCGGCGTCGACTTCGCTGCCGGTCGTCTTCAGCCCGATCAGGCTGACCAACAGCGCCGGGGATTGCGCGCCGGTGACGCTGCCCGAACCGCAAGCCGGCTGGCAGAACGGGGAACGCACGGCAAGGCGCATCGGCGAGCTGCGCACCTATCAGGACAAAGCGCTGCGCCCCAACGTCCATTTGATCGACGGCGGCCTGACCGACAATCTCGGCCTGCGCGGCCCGCTCGATATGTTCGATCTAGCCGGCGGCATTTATCCGGCGATGAAGAGCCTGGGCGTGCGCGGTGTGCGCAAGCATGTCTTCATCGTCATCAACGCCGAGTCGCGCGTCAGCCGCTTCGACCTCGACCAAAGCCCCAATATGCCGGACGCGCTGGTGACCGCGCAGGCTGCGGCGCAGATTCCGCTCATCCGCTACAGCTTCGAGACGATAGAGCTGCTGCGCGCCAGCTTCGGGCGCTGGCGGGCGGAAATCAGGAGCGCCGCCGCCAGCGACCCCGATCCGGCGTATGCGCCCGACGCCGAGTTCCTCCTCGTCAACATCAATTTACAAGCGGTGCGCGACCCGGCCGACCGCAAGGCCTTGCTCGAAACGCCGACCACCCTCAGCTTGACCGACGAGCAGGTCGACCGGCTGGTGCGCGTCGGCGGCGAACTGCTGCGCCAGTCGGAAGGGTTCCAGCGGTTGATGCAGGATTTGCGGTAGTTCGGGGCGCTATCCGAAATCTCGTTCAGCGCCACCCGCCTCTTCCGTGCCCGCGCTCTTCGCCGTATTCGTGAGGATGGTGCGGCGTTTCCCGTGCGCTGCCGTGCGGCCTGCGCTCCCAGCGCCCGGGTTGCCATGTGCGGCGGCCGCCTTCATGCAGCCATAGCCCATCGATCCAGAGATAGCCCGAGCCGGGGGCGACGCTTGGCGGCGGGAGGTAGATGCCGGGCGGCGGCGCGCGATACCTCGGCGGCGCGACGACGCAGCCGGACAGCACTGCGGCCAGCAGCAGGGACAGCGGAACGACGGCGCGTTTCATGGCTTTCTCCTCCGGGCCGCGGTTTGCGTCCCCGAGGAAATAACGGGCGGCGGCGTGGCCGGCCGACCGTTTTTACACGCTGCAACAACTTGCCACAGCGCGTCACAAGGCGATCTCTGCCCCCGCGTTTTCCGGGCAGCGCCCGTACAGCCGGGTCAGTTCGCCGAGCCGGTCGGCGTGCCAGGGTTTGACTTGATCCCAGACAAAACGCCATTCCCAGGCGCCTTCGCCGACACCGGGCCGGTTCATGCGCCCGCTTGAATCCAGCCCGAGTACGTCCTGCAGCGGGAAGATGCATTGCGCGGCCACCGAGGCTGACGCGGCGCGCATCAAATCCCACTCGATCCGCTCGCCGCCGGTGCCGAGGTAACGCCGCACGTAGCGGCGCTCGCCCTCGCCAATCGACGCCCACCAGCCGCGCGTCGTATCGTTGTCGTGGGTGCCGGTGTAAACGGCGGTATTCGCCTCGAAATTGTGCGGCAGATAGAGGTTGTCCGGCTTGCCGTCGAAGGCGAATTGCAGGATGCGCATACCGGGAAGACCCAGGGTTTCGCGTAGCGCCGCCACCTCCGCCGTGACGATGCCCAGATCTTCGGCGATGATCGGCAGTTCTCCCGGTGTGAAACCGAGAATCGTGTCGAGCGCCTCGAACAGCGCGGCGCCCGGTCCCGGCAGCCAGCGGCCGTCGACGGCAGTTCGCGCGTCGGAGGGTATTTCCCAGTAGGACTCGAAGCCGCGAAAGTGATCGATGCGCACGATGTCGCAGGTGGCCAGCGTGCGCCGCATGCGCGCCGCCCACCAGCGGTAGCCTTCGGCGCCATGCGCGGCCCAGCGATAGAGCGGGTTGCCCCAGCGCTGTCCGGTCGCGCTGAAGTAGTCCGGCGGCACGCCGGCGACAACGCGCGGATGGCCGCCGGCATCGAGATCGAACAAGTGCTGGTGCGCCCACACATCGGCGCTGTGCGCGGCGACAAAGATCGGCACATCGCCGACGATCTTTACCCCCCGCCCGTTCGCGTAGTCCTTGAGCGCGCTCCATTGGACGGAAAACTGCCACTGGCAAAATTTCCGGAATGCGATCTCGTCGGCCTGCTGCGCCGTCGCTGCACGCAAGGCATCGGCTTCGCGGCGCACCAGCGCACCGGGCCAGTCCTGCCAGACCGGGCCGGCTCCGCCGTGGCCGCCGCTCAAGGCCACGAACAGCGCGAAATCGTCCAGCCACGCCCGCTCTGCGGCGCAGAACGCGGCGAAGGCATCGTGCCGGGTACCCGGCGGGCCGGCGAAGAAGCGCGCCGCAGCGCGCCGCAGGCGCGTCATGCGAAAATCCTGGACGGCCGGGTAATCGACCCGCGCGTCCTGCAACGCCGGTTCCGGCGCCAGATCGTCGTCGCCCAACCAACCGGCATTGCGCAACTGCACGAGGTCGATCAGCAGCTCGTTGCCGGCGAAGGCCGACGGACTCATGTACGGCGAATTGCCCGGGCCTGCCCCGCCGAGCGGCAACACCTGCCACAAGAATTGTCGGCCGGTTTCCAGCCAGTCGACGAAATGATAGGCGGCCGCGCCCAGATCGCCGCAGCCGTGCGCGCCGGGCAAAGAGGTGGGATGCAGCAAAACGCCGCTACGTCGGGGAAAGGTCATGGGGCGCTAATCCGATGTCAATATTTGCACGCTACGCGCCGCCACGGAACTAGCGGATACGCGGGGTGCGGGCGCGAAAGGCGCCCCGGCGGCGCTATCGCAGATCTGCGACCAACCGCCGCCCGGAAGCTGGAAGGAAACGTCCCCGGCGCCGCGATTGAAAAGGCAGAGCAGGTCGTTTTCTCCGCGCCCGGCCGCCAGCGGCGCGAGGCGTAATCCGAAAGCGTCCAGAGCCGGCGATTCCCAGTCGGCAACGCGCATTTCATGCCCGGCCGGATGCAGCCAAACCGTGTCGGCGCGCCCGGTAGCCGGAGGTTCTCCGGTCAGCCAGCGCGTGCGCCGCAGTTGCGGGAAACGGCGCCGCAAGGCGATCAGTCCGGAGACGAATTCAAACAATCCGGTCGGCCCGCCGTCGGCCTGCGCCTCTTCGCCACGCTCCCCGCACTCCCGCCAATCCAGCCACGTCAGTTCGTTGTCCTGGCAATAGGCGTTATTGTTGCCGTTCTGCGTGCGCCCCAGCTCGTCGCCGCCTTGCAGCATGGGGACGCCCTGCGCGACGAACAGCGTGGCGAGCAGCGCGCGTTGCAGGCGGCGGCGGGTTTCGCGGATGGCCGGAGAGCGGCTGTCGGTTTCGCATTCGCCCTCGCAGCCGCAGTTGCAGGCGTGGTTGTGGTCGTGTCCGTCGCGGTTGTCTTCACCGTTCGCTTCGTTGTGCTTCCGCTGATACGTCACCAGGTCGCGCAGCGTAAAGCCGTCGTGCGCGGCGACGAAATTGATGCCGGCTTGCGGCGCGCGTCCGGCAGCATGTTTCGCGTCGCAAAAGATGTCGCTCGATCCGGACAAGCGGCGTGCCAACGCGGCGGCGCCCCGCTCGCCGGTCAGCCAAAACGCGCGCACATCGTCGCGGAAGCGGTCGTTCCATTCGCTCCAGCCGGCGGGAAAGCGTCCCAACCGGTAACCGTCCGGCCCCAAATCCCAGGGTTCGGCGATCAGTTTGACTCGGGAAAGCACGGGATCTTGCGCCAGTGCGGCGAGAAATGCGCTGTCGCGTGTCAGCGTCACCGCCAGATCGAAGCGGAAACCGTCGACGTGCATCTCGGTGACCCAGTAGCGCAGCGCGTCCATGACCAGTTGCAGCACGCGCGGATGGGCCAGGTTGAGGGTGTTGCCGCAGCCGGTGAAGTTCTCGTAGCCGGCGGGATGGTCGGCCGGCAAGCGGTAGTAACTGACGTTGTCGATGCCGCGAAAGGAGATTGTCGGGCCGCTTTCGTCGGTTTCGGCGGTATGGTTGAACACCACGTCGAGAATGACCTCGATGCCGGCCGCGTGCAGCGCGCGCACCATCGCGCGGAACTCGGCGATCGCCGGCTGCCCGCCCACGCGCGCCGCGTAGCGCGGCTCGGGGACGAAATAGGCCAGCGTGTTGTAGCCCCAGTAGTTGCGTCGTCCACCGCGCACCAGCCGCTCTTCGTCGAGGAACTGCTGTACCGGCAGCAGGTTGACCGCCGTGACGCCCAGGCGCCGCAAATGCGCGATCATCGCCGGTGCGGCCAAACCGGCGTAGGTGCCGCGTAGCGCTTCGGGTACACCCGGATGCCGGCGCGTCGCGCCCTTGACGTGAATTTCGTAGAGAACGGTATCGGCCCAGGGAGTGGCCGGCGGCGCGTCGTCGCCCCACACGTCGCACCACTCTTCGCCCTGATCGTAATGTTCTTCGACGACGCGAGATCTCAGACCGTCTCTGGTCGGCCAGGAAAATTCACCCGCCAGCTCGCGCGCGTAGGGATCGAGCAGCAGGCGGCCAGAATCGAAACGGTAACCGTTTTCGGGATCGAATCTGCCGTAAACGCGATATGCGTAGGCCAGACCGGGCGCGGCACCGGGCAGATAGCCGTGCCAGACCTGATCGGAGCACTCGGTAAGCGCGAGCGCGCATACCGCTTCACCCGTAAACAGGCACAGTTCGACGCGCTCGGCGTTTGCCGAGAACAGCGCGAAATTGACCCCGGCGCCATCCCAGTGCGCGCCGAGCGGCCAAGGCCGCCCGGCTTGCAGAATCAGGCCGTCCATTCCAGCAACAGGGTGGCCAGCGGCGGCAGCGTCAGAGCCACCGACCAGTCGCGGCCGTGCGCCGGGATCGGATCGGCGTGCGCCGCGCCGAGCGCGTTGCCGACGTCGCTGCCGCCGTAGTAGCGCGAATCGGTGTTGAGCCGCTCGCGGTACTCGCCGGGGCCGGGCACGCCGACGCGGTAGCCGTGGCGGACGATGGGCGTGAAGTTGCAGACGCAGAGGATGGCGCGCGAGCGGTCGAAGCCCCGGCGCAGGAAAGCGAGCACCGAGCTGCCCGCGTCGTCGGCGGCGATCCACTCGAAGCCCGAGGGGTCGAAATCGATCTGGTACAGCGCCGGCGTGTCGCGGTAAAACCGGTTCAGATCGCCGATCAGGTGTTGGACACCGGCGTGTTGCTGGTCGTCGAGCAGGTGCCAGTCGAGCGGGCTATCGTGGTTCCACTCGCGCCACTGGCCGAACTCGCCGCCCATGAACAGCAGCTTCTTGCCCGGATGCGCCCACATGAAACCGTACAGCGCGCGCAGGTTGGCGAACTTCTGCCAGGCGTCGCCGGCCATCTTGTTGATGAGCGACCCCTTGCCGTGCACCACCTCGTCGTGCGACAGCGGCAGCACGAAATTTTCGTTGAAGGCGTACATCAGCCCGAAACTGAGCTGGTTGTGGTGATACTTGCGGTAGATCGGGTCGCAGGCCATGTAGTTGAGCACGTCGTGCATCCAGCCGAGATTCCACTTGTAGTGGAAGCCCAGCCCGCCCATCGCCGGCGGCCGGCTGACCTGCGGCCAGGCGGTCGATTCCTCGGCATAGGTGGCGGCGCCCGGACACTCCTGGCCGAGCACTTCGTTCAAGCGGCGCAGGAAGGCGACGGCTTCGAGATTTTCGCGGCCGCCGTGCACGTTCGGCAACCATTCCCCGGCGGCGCGGCTGTAGTCGCGGTAGAGCATGGAGGCGACGGCGTCCACCCGCAGCCCGTCGACGCCGTAACGTTCGACCCAGAACAGCGCGTTGCCGATCAGGAAGTTGGTCACTTCGCGCCGGCCGTAGTTGTAGATCAGCGTGCCCCAGTCCTGGTGCATGCCCTCGCGCGGGTCGGCGTGTTCAAAGAGCGGTTCGCCGTCGAAGCGCGCCAGCCCGTGTTCGTCGGTCGGGAAATGCGCCGGCACCCAGTCGACGATGACGCCCAGCCCGGCCGCATGGCAGGCGCCGACAAAGTCGCGGAAGCCTTCCGGCAAGCCGAAACGGGCGGTCGGCGCGTAGAGCCCGAGCGGCTGGTAGCCCCACGAACCGTCGAACGGATGTTCCGATACCGGCAGCAGTTCGAGGTGCGTGAAGCCCAACCCCGTGGCGTAAGGGATCAGCGTTTCGGCGAGCTGCCGCCAGCCGGGGAAGCCGCCGCCGTCGGCGCGCCGCCACGAGCCGAGGTGAACTTCGTAGATGGAAACCGGCGCGTTCAGCCGGTCGCCCGCCCTGCTCCCGGCAGGCTCTATCGGTGGCGGCAGCGCGCACACCACCGAGGCGGTCGACGGCCGCATTTCGGCGGCGAAGCCGTAAGGGTCGGCCTTGAGCGGCAACATCCGGCCATCGTGCGCGCGCAGCTCGTATTTGTAGCGCGCGCCGGCCGCGACGCCGGGCAAAAATATCTCCCAGACGCCGCATTCGCGGCGCAGCCGCATCGCGTGCCGACGGCCGTCCCAGGTGTTGAAATCGCCGACCACGCCGACGCGCTGGGCGCCCGGCGCCCAGACGGCAAACGCGGTGCCGTGCACGCCGTCGATCTCGCGCAGATGCGCGCCCAGGCGCTCGTACGGGCGCAGGTGCGAGCCTTCGGCAAGCAGCCAGACATCGAGCTCGCCGAGCACCGGCGGAAAACGGTAGGGGTCGTCGATCTCCTGTTCGCCGCCCGGCCAGACGATGCGCAGGCGATAGGCAAACGCCTTGCGACGACGCGGCACGCGCGCCTCGAAGAAGCCGGAGGGTTGATCCCAGCCGTCCAGCACACGTTGCTCCAAGGCAACGATGGAGCGACCGGTCGCCGCGTCGATCAGCTCGACCGACAGCGCGCCCGGTTGCAGGCTGCGCACCCACAAACGCCCGTCGGCGTCGGCGTGCAATCCGAGGACGGCGAACGGGTCGCCGTGTTCTGCCCGGCAGAGGGCGACAGTTTGCGCGTTATCGAGCATAGAATGGGATCCAAGGTGGGGGATGTTATTTAAAATTAGCGGCGCACCGCTTTGGCGCGTCTGCTGAAACGATTTGTTGGCCGCATTTTCACCGCAAGTCTGGCGGCCTCGGCGGCAACGTGGCCCGCCCGCGCCGTAACCAATGCCTTGAGTCCCGTCATCGCCGACATTTCTGAAAACTCCCCTGTGTCGGCTGCACTGCGGGGCGACGTGATGAGGGCGGCAGCGGTGTAAAGCTGTTCCTTTACCAATTTTTGACAGAGCAAGTTATACCGTATGAGGTACGACGCCCCCTTGAATTCCTTGAAAACAGGAAAGTGCGGTGACGCATTCTTGATCGAACATCTGGACTTCGGGGCATCCTCAACCATCATCAACCAGCCGACGAAAGGTCGTGGTTGCTTGCCGAAAGCCTCTTCACGGTAGGCCATCCAAAGATCGTGCGCGGTGCCAATAGCTTCTTCGGTGCGATTGTTGAAATTATTTCCGAACGAACCTACCTGACTTTTCAGTTCAATGGCCGCAATCAACTCGCCCTTGTAGGTAACGAGAAGATCCCATAGCTTTGTCGGCCTGAAGTAGCCGGGCAGTGTCAACATCACCCGTTTCTGATGAATCTCGGCATGGGCAAGTCCATTGGCCCGCACGATGTCGAGCGCCAAAGCCAGAAATCCGTCCATGTTTTTGCCTGCGGTTACGCCAGCGCGTTCGCCCTGATCGGTTTTTCCGGACTCGATCTGTTTTTGTCTTGCTGTATCACGGTTTCCCCAGAACGCTTTTACAGCCTCATGTGCTTTTTGTTCGTAATCGACAAGATCAAGGGCCATTTATTCTCCGTTGCCTCCCAGAAGAGATCGTTCTTCGTTACCAAGGCCAAAAAGTTGAAATGCCGCACGGTTGCACGCTTGAATATCCCGCTTTGTCGCAGCCTCCGCCAGTTCTGTCCGCAACGTTGTCGAGACATTTTCCCATTGCGGAATACGGATGCGACGGAGATATTGCGCTTGAAACCGGATGAATCCGCCACGCATTTTGGTTGAGTAGGTCACCATGAATAGACTGGTGACGGCTGAAAGCAACACTGCTTGCAAGGCCCTCAAGTCCCATTCGTCGGACGTGACGTAGTAAAGGTTGTGGTGCGGGTACAGTTTGCCACTCTCAAATACAATATGTGCATCGCCCTTAATGTCGGGAATCAGGAGCTTCGGTCTTAATGCCAGCGCCGGGGTGATACGGTCAATCGTGCGATACCAGTTGGCTTGAGTCTTCCGCGCACAGTGACGGCCTGCGATAACCTCCCGTCTTGCCTCCAGGTAGCGGCGCAGGCGCGGATAGTTTCCCAATTCGACAAGGCCACCACCGTCGGCAAAGGGATTGATGACGCCTTGACCGCGCCATTGCACCTCGCCTGACACGATGTCTTTCGTTGTCACTAGCGGCAGCTTGCGATCATGCTCCACGTCGAGCGTGTCGAAGTCGCCGATATAGGCCTTGTCCGCGCCGGTTGCTACGCCGATGCCCACCTTGCAGCCCACTTCTTCCAAGCGCGGGAATTGTTTTTCAAGGCGGCGAATCAGCGCCATCTGATCCGAAGATCCAAGCAACCAAGGTTCCGACCCATTCGTGACGCGGGCCAGTTCGCGCACCAGCCCAACGTCTTTCGGTAGAGTCCGCGCCAGAAGCGCGTCGGCAAGGACTGCCAGCGTTGCCCGGTCAATGGCTGGGCGATGGGCAATGCGGGTCGCACCGGGGGTTTCCCGACTGATGATCGTGATGGCCGGGTAGGCGATCACATCGGAGCGAAAGGCTGGTGTATCCACCATATCGACATAGATTCTCAGGTGAAACCGATCGGCCACAAGGTGACGAAGCAGTCCGCCATAGCGGTTTTTCATCCAGCGGTCCGCACAGATAAAGCCGAGGCTTCCTCCCTCCGCCAACGCGACCAGCGAGCGCTCGATAAACGGGATGTAGATGTCGGCACGGTCAACCATCGTCGGGTAGCGGCGGCGGTATTCGGCCAATAACGGTGCCGGAATTAGCTCCTGGCGAACATAGGGAGGGTTCCCGACAACAAAGTCGAATTGCCCTTGAAGTGGCGCAAGAAGGAAATCTTCTTGCACAAGCCAACGATCAGCAAGCGTTGCTGCGGATTTATCCTCTATCCCATCTCGCTTGAGCAGTTCGATCACTGCTGCGCGGGTAGTAGAAAAGGTCTTGCGGTGCAATTCGACAGCGCGAATTGCACCGCCTAATGCTTCGACGACACTTCTTGCTTGTTGTGATGATCTCCACGCTGCCAACAATCGTCCGATTGCCGGTAACAGAAAATCACCACCACCGAACGAAGGTTCCAGAAGCCGCTTTTGATGGAGCGGTTGATCCTCGGTGTAGCCAGCCAGATCGAGGATGAAATCCACTACCTCGGCACGTGTAAAGATCGCCCCGCGAGATTCGGTTCCTGTAGCTACAGACAGTTTTTCAACCGCAGCAGCGACCATCGACGAATGCGGGAAAACCGATTCGCCAAACAGGTCAAAATTTAGCTGCTGGGGGCTGAATTGCATATACTTATTTCATATTCCACGTATCGTCTGCGTAATTGCGTATCGTGCGGTCGGCCGAAAAATGCCCCATGCCGGCGACGTTGAGGATGGCCTTGCGCTGCCACTCTGCCGGCGTCAGGTAGAGCGCGTCGACGCGCAGTTGCGTGGCGACGTAATCCGCGTAGTCCGCCAGCAGCAGGTAGTGGTCGCCGTAATGCACCAGGCTGTTGAATACGTCGTGGTAGCGCGTCCGTTCGCCGGGCGAGAAAAAGCCGCCGTCGACCTTGTTGAGCGCTTCGTTCAGCGCCGGATCGTTCTGGAAGATCGCTTCTGGCCGGTAGCCCGACCGACGGATATCCGCCACCTGCGCGGCGCTGTTGCCGAAGATGAAGATGTTGTCGGCGCCGACCTGGTCGCGGATCTCGATGTTGGCGCCGTCCTCGGTGCCTATCGTCAGCGCGCCGTTCAGCGAAAGCTTCATGTTACCGGTGCCGGAAGCCTCGGTGCCGGCGGTCGAAATTTGCTCCGAAAGATCGGCGGCGGGCATGATGAGTTCGGCGACCGAAACCCCGTAGTTGGGGATAAAGACGACCTTCAAGTACTCGTTCGTGCGCGGGTCGTTGTTGACCACGGCGGCGACGTCGTTAATCAGGCGTATCACCTGCTTGGCCATGTGGTACGACGATGCCGCCTTGCCGGCGAAAATCACGCTGCGCGGCGCGAAGCTCTTGCCGTAACCGTGCAGCAGCGCGTTGTAGCGGGTAACGACGTGCAGCACGTTGAGCAACTGCCGCTTGTATTCGTGGATGCGCTTGACCTGTACGTCGAACAGGCTGTCCGGGTCGAGCGCGACGCCCGTTTCGCGCAGGACGTAGTCGGCCAGGCGGAGCTTGTTGCTGCGCTTGGTGGCGGCGAATGCCGTGCGGAAGCCGTCGTCGCCGGCGCTCGCGCGCAATTCCTGCAGGCGGTCGAGATCGAGCCGCCAGTTTTCCCCCGCCTTGTTGCTGATACGCTCGTCGATCAGCCCGGCGAGGCCGGGGTTGGCCTGCGCCAGCCAGCGCCGTGGCGTGACGCCGTTGGTCTTGTTGTGAAAGCGCTCGGGGTAGAGCCGCGCGAAATCGGCGAAGATCGTTTGCACCATCAGGTCTGAATGCAACTGCGAGACACCGTTGATGCGGTGGCTGCCGACGATGCACAGGTGCGCCATGCGCACGCGCTTGTCGTGATCCATCCCGCTGCCGTTGCCGTCGTCGATGATCGAGACGCGCCGCATCAGATCGACATCGCCGGGATGGCGGCGAACCACCTCGTTGAGGAATTCCTGGTTGATGCGGTAGATGATGCGCATGTGGCGCGGCAGCACGTGCTGGATCAGTTCGACCGTCCAAGTTTCCAGCGCTTCTGGCATCAGCGTGTGGTTGGTGTAGGAGAAGATGCGGCCGCACTGCTCCCAGGCGGCGTTCCAAGCCATGCCATGTTCGTCGACCAGGACGCGCATCAGTTCGGCGACGCCGATGGCCGGGTGCGTATCGTTCAGGTGGATCGCCACGCACCCGGCCAGGTTGTCGAAACTCCCGTGTTCGGCCAGGTGGCGCGCCAAGATGTCCTGCATCGACGCGGCGACGAAGAAATACTCCTGGCGCAGGCGCAGCTCGCGCCCGGCCGGCGTGCTGTCGTTGGGGTAAAGCACCCAGGAAATGTTCTCGAAACGGTTCTTGAAGTCGGCGGCACGCGCGTAATCGCCGGTGTTGAAGGCGCCGAGGTCGATCTGCGCCGGCGCCGCCGCTTTCCACAAACGCAGGGTGCTGACCCGCTCGGTGCCGTGGCCGGGGATGACGTAATCGAAGGCCTTGGCCTCGACCGAATCGGTGGCGCGCCATTCGGCCCACTCGCCGTGGTGCTCGGCGGTGCCGCCGAAACGCACCGTGTAATGCGTGTTGGGGCGCGGAAATTCCCACGGCGTGCCGTTCTCCAGCCAGGCGTCGGGATGCTCGACCTGGCCGCCGTTCAGGATCGACTGAGCGAACATGCCGTACTCGTAGCGCATGCCGTAGCCCCAGGACGGCAGCTCCAGCGTCGCCATCGAGTCGAGGAAGCAGGCGGCCAGGCGGCCCAGGCCGCCGTTGCCGAGCGCGGCGTCAGGCTCGCACTCGATCACCTGGTCGAGCGATGGGCCGGCGGCGCCGGCAAAAGCCTTGGCCGCGCTGTCGCGCAGATCGAGGGCGGACAGGGCGTTGTTCAGCGTGCGGCCGATCAGGAACTCCATCGACAGGTAATAGACGCGCCGCGCCTTGTCGTTAGTGTCGGCGCGTTGCGTATCGACCCAGCGCTCCGCCAGTTGCTCGCGAGCCACCTGGGAGAGCGCCTGGTAGAGATCGGCCGTTCCCGCCGACGCGGGATCGGTGGCGACGGAACACAGCAGTTGCCGGTCCAGGCAGGTGCGCATTTCGGCGCAGTCGAACGTGTGCGGGTCGGGCATCGGACTAAGGTTCCTTTTGGTATTTGAAAGTTGTGGCTTGTCGTTATCCGGGCGGTCTGCGCCGCCATGAGAGCCGTGTGTCGTCAGGCGCTCCTACAACATCCGAGGCCATTTCCACGGATCCCGCGATTATTCGCGTTTTGGCACGGAATTGAAATTACCCTAAAGAGGTTGTTGTTTTTCGGCCTCGACCAGCGCGCTTGCCGCGCCGATCAGCGCGGGCGCCGGCGACAGGATGACATACGCGGGAATTGCGGCCAGGTAACCGGCGAAACGTCCCTTCGCCTCAAAACGGGCGCGAAACGCCGAGCGGTCGAAGAGCTCGCCCAGGCGCGGCACGATGCCGCCGCCGATGTAAACGCCGCCCCGCGCGCCCAGGGTCAGCGCCAGGTTGCCGGCCAATGTGCCGAGCATCGCGCAGAAGGTTTCGATCACGCTCCGGCATAGCGGGTCGCCGACCAGCGCCCGGGCAACAATCTCTTCTCCGGTCAGAGCAAGGAATACGCAGCCGTCCACCTCGGCCACCAAACTGTGCAGAAGCGGCAAGCCGCCGCCGGAGACCAGGCGTTCGGCCGAGACGTGCGGCGAAGCCCCCCCCAATTCGCGCCAGGCGAGGGCGAGAATCTCGGCCTCGCGCGCGTCGGCCGGCGCCAGCGTTGCGTGTCCGCCTTCGCCCGACAGCGCCGACCAGCGCCCGCGGTCGGCCAACAGCCCCGAAACGCCCAGGCCGGTTCCCGGCCCGAGCACCGCCTTCGCGGCGCCGGCGAGCGGGGCGCCGCCGCCGACCTGACGCAAGTCGCCGCCGGCCAGATGCGGCAACGACAGGGCGAGCGCGGTGAAGTCGTTGAGCAGTAGCAGGCGGTCGATCCCGAGCCGATCCTGTATTCCGGCCCGCGAGAAAGTCCACGCGCCGTTCGTCAGGCGCACCGGCCCGTCGCCGACCGGCGCGGCGACGGCGAGCGCCGCCGCGCCCAGGCGCGGCTGTCCGATCCTATCGAGGTAGGCCTCTATCGCCTCGACCGGGCCGCCGTGATCGGCGACGGGCAGAACAGTGGCCGGGCCTGGCGCTCCGCGTTCGTCGAGCAAAGCAAAGCGCGCGCGCGTGCCGCCTATGTCGCCGACCAGACATGCGGGCGTCTTCATTTCGGGAACCGGGGCGGGGGTAGATGCGGGAGCCGTGGCTGCGGGGCGGCTACAGCGTGCAAAAAACCATCTCGAAAGGAACGTCGCTATCGCATTGGCGCGGCCGGGTGTCGTTGTCCGGGCGGATGAAGCGGATATTCAGCGCATATTTGTTGGCGCTGATTTCGGGCACGTAAGGGGCGTGCAATTTGAGCGAGACGCGCACCATTTGCGACGTACCGGTGCCGCCCAGCATGAGCTGGAAGGCACCGCCGACGGCGGTCTTGTGCTCGGGTCGGCCGCTCGCGCGCAGCAGGCGGAGAACGATGGTCAGGCCGTCGCGCAACGGCTGCAAGGGCTTCAACCAGCCGAACAAGGCCTCGCGCCGATGGTCGGGTTCATGGTGCAGCCAGTAGTGGTAGGAGGGCAGGTCGAACTCGCAGACGCCGCCGGGAATGACGGCGCGGCTTTTGATGCACATCAGCCAGTCGTTCTCGCGCAGGTACTGGCCGGTTTTGCCCGTCATGCCGAGCAGGGCGGCGGACGACTGTTCGATCTCGTACAGCGCTCCGGAAAGGGCTTCTTCCGAAATGTCGGGGTTGTTGCGGAAGTGGAGCAAAGTCTGGCGCTGGCGCTCGAGCTCTTGGATCAAGTCCATCTTGAGGTCGGCGCGGCTGGCGACTTCGAGCACCTCGAACAGCGACAACAGCGCGACATGGTGCTCGTGCAAACCATCCAGCTGCATGAAGTAAGCCAGCTTCTCGAACAGATCCTCCAGCCGCAGCAGGGTGCGTATACGCTCGTTGAAGGGGTATTCGTAAGTAATCACGCAACCGCCGGAGAAAAATGCTGGAGACTGCCATGATTCTGAATCATTTGCGGCCAAACCTCAACCACGCAATCGACGGCTATCGACGGCGGACGGGTCGTCGTCCGCCGCTTTCTTGGCTGCCGCCAGCGCGAGATAGTGTCGGTGCAAAATATCCACCTGAGCGGCGAGGTTTTCCACGCCACCCCCGTTGTTTATCAGGTCGTCGGCAGCCGCCCGGCGTCGTGCGCGCGTCGCCTGCGCGGCGAGGATGGCGCGCACCGTATCGGGCGTCAGGCCGTCGCGCGCAACGACGCGCGCGATTTGCGACTTTTCGTCGCAGTCGACGACCAGCACGCGGTCGACGCGCCCGCGAAATCCGTCCGGGCCGCCCGTTTCGACGAGCAAGGGGACGGCCAGCAGCACGTAGGGGGCTGTGTCGGCCGCAGCGCAGCGAACCATGCTTTCGCGGCGGATCGGCGGATGCAGGATGGCTTCGAGCCGCGCCCTGGCGGCGGGGTCGGAAAATACAATCCGGCGCATCGCGGCGCGATCCAGCCCGCCATCGGCACCCGCGATGCCCGGCCCGAAAGCGGCACCGATCTCCGGCATCGCAGCCCCGCGCGGGCCGGTAAGCTGGCGGGCGATCGCGTCAGTATCGACCAGAGCCGCGCCGCGCCGCACAAATAGCTCGGCGACCGTGCTCTTGCCGCTGCCGATACCGCCGGTCAGGCCGACGATAAAAGTCATCGCGGCGCGGCGGTCTTGCAGTTCGCCGGCTTGTTTTTCGGCAGCGCGGCGAGTGCCGCCTCGCGCAGCGCCTCCGCCTGTCCCTGCGGGCCGCGCGCTTCGACCGTGGAGGTCGCCGGCCTGACGTTGCGCTCGCCTGTCCTGGCTCCGTTCACCCCCTTCAACCGCAGCGCTTCCAGGCGTTCGTTGGCGGCTCCTTGGGTGGAAAAGACGCCCAGCGATATGGCGAGCTGGTTCGGTCCGGCGTCCGCGACGATGAAATGCTCCGGCGCGCCAAGCTCTTTTAGTTCGGCGGCTTTCGCTTCGGCCGCCTGGCGGTTCGCCGCCGGGGGAACGAAAACCCAGTAAGCGCCGCTGGCCGCCGTGTTGCGGCGCTTGAGCTTGAGCGAAGAGAATTTGCCGACGATCAGACGTTCGAGCTTGTCGGCGTCGGTGACGGGCAGTTCCCCCCACGACAAGCAGACGTTGGGCTCTTTCTTTTCTGGCTTTTCTGCGGTTTTTTCTGCGCTCTTCTCGACTTTCTCCGGCGCCGTTTCGGCCGTTTCCGCTTCCGGCTGTTGCGCGGCTTCGTCCGCCGGCGGCGGCGCCGTCTCCGCCGCCGCTACCGGCGAATCGCCGCGCCCGACAACCGTTAGCTGCTCGGGTTTGATCTGCTGTTGCATGCGGTAGGCGTCGGGGTTGGACGGTGCGCCGAAATACCCCTGCGCCCAAACAAAAAACAGCAGGTTGGCAAGAACCAGCAGAAAGACGAACGCGCGCATTTGTGGGCCTTAAAGAATCAGCCGACCTTGGGCAGATGGTTCAGCGAGGCTCGGATCGCTTCCGCCGGATAGTCGAAGTTCCCCAGTTCGCCGGCAAAGTAACTATCGTAGGCGGCCATGTCGAAATGGCCGTGGCCGGTAAGGTTGAAGAAAATGGTTTTCGCCTCGCCGGTCTCCTTGCAGCGCAACGCCTCGGAAATGGCGGCGCTGATCGCGTGGTTGGATTCCGGCGCCGGGATGACGCCCTCGGCGCGCGCGAACGTCACGCCGGCGTCGAAAGTCGCCAGCTGCTGCACGGACATGGCCTCGATCAAGCCTTCGTGGTAAAGCTGCGAGACGAGCGGCGAATCGCCGTGGTAGCGCAGGCCGCCGGCGTGGATGCCCGGCGGCATGAAGTCGTGGCCGAGCGTGTACATCTTCATCAGCGGCGTAAAGCCCGAGGCGTCGCCGAAGTCGTAGGCGTAAACCCCCTTGGTCAGCGACGGGCAGGAAGCCGGCTCGACGGCGACCAGGCGCGTCGGTTTGCCTTTGTGTCCGCCGGCCGCGTTGTCGGCGAGGAAGGGGAAAGCGACGCCGGCAAACGACGAGCCGCCGCCGCACGGGGCAAAGACGACATCCGGCCAGTCGCCGGCCTTCTCGAACTGCTTTTTGGCTTCCTGGCCGATGATCGTCTGGTGCAGGGCGACGTGGTTGAGCACCGAACCCAGCGCATAGTTGGTGTCGGCGCGCGATGCGGCTTCCTCGACGGCTTCCGAAATGGCGAAGCCGAGCGACCCCATGTTGTCGGGATCTTTGGCCAGTAGGTCGCGGCCGGTTTGTGTCATGTTCGACGGGCTGGCGAAGACTTCCGCGCCCCAGGTCTGCATCATCGAGCGGCGGAAGGGTTTTTGCTGGTAGCTGATTTTCACCATGTACACGCGCACGTCGATGCCGAACATCTGCCCGGCAAAGGCCATCGAACAGCCCCATTGCCCGGCGCCGGTCTCGGTCGTGATGCGCTTGATGCCCGCCTGCCGGTTGTAGTAAGCCTGCGGCACGGCGGTGTTCGGTTTGTGCGAGCCGGCCGGCGAAACGCCTTCGTTCTTGTAGTAGATCCTGGCCGGCGTGCCGAGCGCGGCCTCCAGGCGCGTCGCGCGGATCAGCGGCGACGGGCGCCACAGGCGATAGATCTCGCGCACCGGTTCGGGGATGGGTATCCAGCGCTCGCCCGACATCTCCTGCTCCAGGATAGCCATCGGAAAAATCGCCGCCAGCTGCTCCGGGCCGACCGGGTTGCCGTCCGGCCCGAGCGGCGGCGATGGCGGGTTGGGCATATCCGACACGACGTTGTACCAGTGTGTCGGTATCTCGTTTTGTTCTAGCGTAAAGCGGATGGTGTCCATGGAGCTCCCTCGGATATTGGATTTCGGTTGGCGTTCGTTCCAGGCCAGCGTGAACGCTGCGCGCCGCGAAAGTATATCAGCCTTCGGCGCCGTGTTTCCGGCTCGGATCACCCTCTTGGCATCCTTCTCCTCCGCCGCGCACCAGCTCTCGCCGCACGACCTGCCCGGGCGCGAAGGCTGCGATCAGCTGCTCGCAGGCGGCGCGCGCCGCAGCGCTGTTGTCCTGGCTGAAGTTGCAGACATAGAGGTCGAGCGTTACCGCCCGCAATTCCGGCCAGGTGTGCACGGCCAGATGCGACTCGGCGAGGACGACCGCGCCGGTGGCACCGGCCGGGCTGGCGATGCTGCCGAACTGGTGGAAGACCGCTCCGACAGGTGTCAGCCCCGGTCTGTCGCATACTTTCAGGCACAGCTTGCGCAGCGCTTCTGCGTCGGTGAGCAGGCGCGCCGCACAGCGACATTGGTGCAGTTCGGCGATCAGGTGTAGCCCGTGCATGGCAGCTCCTCTGTTTCAGGCCAGCGACGAGGCAAATCGTACACCGAGGCGGCGCAACGTTCTTTCCGCAGCCAGCACGCCGCGATACTGGGCTTCTTCGAACAACGAGAAACCGCTCGCGTCGGCATGCGCGAAACGCAGGCGTGGCCGGTCGGCGGCAAAACGCTGCCGCGCCTTGCCCCCTGTGCCCCATATCGTTCCCGGCAGCGGGCGCACCATCGCGTGGCCGTTACGGAATACGTCGAGGCGGGTGGTGACCTGCCGGATGTTCGGGTGTGGCTTTTCGAGGTCGGCGAGTATCTGTTCCGCCCACGATTCGCGCGAGGCGTCGAGCAGCATCTCGCGGCCTTCCTGCGGCGTTATCTCGCTCAACGCCCGGTAATAGGTCAGCACGGTGGCGTCCGGCCGCAGCCGCATCTGCTGGTGCGTGGCGACGATATAGCCGAGGCCGGGGCTGTCGTAGAGCACGTTATCCCACGCCGGCGGCGCACCGAACCGGTCGTCGGGGAAATGCGAGAGGGTCAGGTTGGCGACCAGCCACGGCGCGTAACTCATGCCGCGCGCGGCGGCTTTCAGCGCGTCGTGGCCGACGAAGACATGCGGTAGCAGGAACAGCGGTGCGGCCCAGATCAGTTGGTCGGCGACCAGCCTGACAGTTCGCGCCTCAGCGGAAAGCCAAAGGTCGATTTCCGTTTGCCGCCCGCTGTCGGCGACGCGCCAGACAAACGCGCCGGTCAGTAGCCGGTCCCCCGCGCGGTTCTGGATGCTCTGCGCCATGCCCCGCGCCAGCCAGGCGTTGCCTTCCGGCGCGGTGAGCACGGTGTCGCCGCCGGCGCCCAGCGCCTCGCCGTCGCGGCTCGCGAAATAGTGGATGCCCGCCCAGGCCGATACCTCGGTGCTGCCCGTTCCGTAATCGTCGCGGCAAGCGTAGTTCACGTACCAGTGCAGACGCGGCGAATCCAGCCCCTGCGCGAGCAACCAGCCGCGCATCGTGATCCGGTCTAGCGCGAGCAGGTCGGCATCGTGGCTGGAGAGCGCCATCGGCAGCGCGAAAGCGCGTCGACCCCGCGCGTCGCGCCGTTTTTTGAAGCCGTCCATCAGCTCGTGAAAGCGCCGGACCTGCCCGTGCTCGGCGGGATCGAGGCCGCCGTGCGGCAGCACGCCCTCCTGCCAGAAACCGTTGCGGTACAGGCGCTCCTGCGGCGCGGCGCAGAGGTAGCGCTCATCGTAGCGCGGTCTTGCGGCGCGCGGATCGCCTTGCAGCACACCGAGTTCAGCGAGCAGTTCGCGCACCGCTGTCGCCTCGCGCGCCGGCAGCGGCAGATAGTGCGCGCCCCACGGATAGGCGCTCGTCTCGTTGCGGCCGGCGCGCGAATTGCCGCCCGGTTCGCCCTCCATCTCGACCAGCAGAAAGTCGCCGAATCCCGATTTCGCCAGCTTCCATCCGGCGGCCAACCCGCCGATGCCGGCGCCGACGATGGCGACGGGGACGTGGCGCGTTTCGGAAGGCGGCGGAAAATCCGCTTTGCGCAGACGATGACCAAGGTCTGACGAAGCGCCGAACAGCTCGCCGGGCGGCAAAGGTGGCTTGAACGAACTGTCGCATGCGGATAAGCCGGCAAAGCCAACCACAGTCAACGCGTTCAGGAAATCACGCCGATGCATGGAAAGTCACTTCTTTGCCGGGCAATTTTCTTCGGTCAGTAAGCGGCGCCACGCGCCTTTATCGCGCAGCGCCCGCGTTGATTTCCGGGCTAAACGCTTTTAGTTGCCCCGCTAACTTTAAGCCTATTTTTTCTGCAAGTAATACAGGTACCGCGTTCCCAATTTGACGCATAGCCTCACCCCACGCGCCTTTAATGACAAAATCATCAGGAAAAGTTTGAATTCGTTTTGCTTCAAAGGTCGTTAGGTAGCGAACGCTTCCATCATTGAAGCGGATCATGTTTTCCCCCCCCGGAACCCCGTGCCCGCCAGCTTTGATTGTTTTTGACGGCCAATCGAAATCGCTACCTGTATGCCCTGGATACGGTCGCGCGCCATCCCGAAATATGTGGTCGATTATTCCATGATCTGATTTTGGGTCTGGCGTATCAAATAAAGCATCCCGCATGGTTTGCCATGGCAATAATTCTGGCTCAAACATTCCGTACTTGCCTTTTAGTCGAGATATTCTTTCTCTCAGTGGTGCGTCTAAATCAGGTTGCAATAGCTTAGGTACTTTGTGGCGCACCCAGTATTCACCCGTTACGTACATGTCCCAGAGAAGCCTATCTTCTGAGTGTGTTTCAATAGGGAATGACCAAGGCAATGAGATGTCTGCTCTTGTTCCAACAATCACAACCCGCTCTCGTGTCTGTGGTACGCCATAATCTGCGGCATTTATTAGTTTGAACTGAACGTTGTATTTTTTCCCTGCATAAGAAAGGCTGCCAATATTGCGAAGTTCATCAAGGTGACTTTTCCAGTTGGTGTCATTACCAGACATAAAATCCGGGTAACTTAATCTGAGGATTATGTATTCAAAATACTCAGAAAAAGTTTGGCGAAGCAGGCCTTTTACATTTTCAAATACAAATGCTTTTGGTGCGAGTTTTTCGATAGCACGTATGGCATATGGAAACATGTCCCGGTTGTCTTGGTCGGCTCTGTGCTTGCCACCCAGTGAAAATGGCTGGCATGGCGGCCCCCCTGCAACAATGTCAATATCCTCAAGGCTGTCTAAATCAAAATCTTTTATGTCGCCAAAGAAGACTCGCGTCGGGTCGAAATTCTCAGAAAGCGACTCACACGCATGCCTATTAAACTCAACGAAGGCTGTATGCTCAAATCCTGACAACTCCAAGCCTTTTGCTAGACCGCCTGCACCTGAAAAAATCTCAAAAGTTTTCATTGCGCCGACCCCAACTTCTTGAGATGAAGGCGAATATTGGAAATTATGATGCTTTTTTCGGCATGTTTCCCATTGCACTTATTCGCCCAAGCCCTGCCTTCGTGGATGACATCCCAATCTGATTTGGCTTGTTCGTATCGACCGCTTCCGGGGTCGTGATTTCCAAATCCATCAACGGCAGTATTCCAGAGCGGTTTATTTAGTTTAATGAGGGCGGCTTCAATCGTGCTGATCATGTCTGAGCCCTCCTCTTCAAAAATGACGAAGTGGCACATGAAATCCTCCAGCGCCAGTTCGGCACCAAGGGTAATGCTCCTTCCATGCTCTCGCAGGCGACCGATTAGTTCGCGAGATTGATTTAGTGCGTTGTCAGATGAGCGGGCTTGCCTCCATCCTTTGGGAACGGCTTTGCCCACGTAGATGGGATAACCGTATGAAAGGCGGTTTAGCTCGGCGTATCGTTTGTACAGAGGATTACTACCTGTGTAGTAGAGCGCGTACACCCCTGTTCCAAGAAATGATTCTGGTGGGGGAAGCGTGTGGACAGGCGTGCCATTAAAGAACCTGACCGCATCTTTGACCAGTTCGACAAAGGCCTCGTTTCTATAAACATGCTCGCTTCGATCAAACGCTTGCGGTTTCATGCGTCAATATTTCCAGAATCGGGGAGGTCGATTTTCTCATGCTGCGATGGTCATGTTGAAGCCGTCTGGAAACCGCTCAGCGGATCACTTGCCGCCATTCCTTCTCGAAATAGCGCACCAGCACCTGCGTGTTCAGGCGGTTGACCTCGGCGTCGACGCGCGCCATGTCCTTCGGGAACCGGAACAACGCGGGCGTGTCTTCCGGCGTCAAAAATCGCGTATCGACCGCGTAAGCGGCCGGCGGCCGGTAGGCGCGGCGGCCGGCGAGCACGAAGCCCCACTCGCCGAACGACGGCACCAGCGCGTGATACGGCGTGGCGACGAGGCCGACGCTCTCCAGCGTCGCCACCACGCACCAGAACGATTGCCGGGCGTAAAGCGGCGACGTCGACTGGATCACGGCCAGCGCGCCCTCGGCCAGATGTTTGTCGAGCAGGCGGTAAAAAGCCGCGCTGTACAGTTTTCCGATGGCGAAGTTGGACGGGTCGGGGAAATCCGCGACGACGAAATCGAACGGCTCGTCGTTGCTTTCCAGCCATTGCAGCGCGTCGGCGTTGACGACGCGCACCCTGGGCGAGAGCAGCGCATCGTTGTTCAGCTTGCGCAGCGGCGGCGCGGTGGAAAACAGCGCGGTCATCGCCGGGTCGAGATCGACCAGGATCACCGTCTCGACCTGCGGGTATTTCAGGATCTCGCGCACGGCCAGCCCGTCGCCGCCGCCCAGCACCAGCACCCGGCGCGCGCCGGGCAGCGCCGCCAACCCAGGATGCACCAGTGCCTCGTGGTAGCGGTATTCGTCGCGCGAGCTGAACTGCAAATTATTGTTCAGATGCAGGCGCAGATCGTCCTTCCAGCGCGTGACGACGATGCGCTGGTAGGGCGTGCTTTCCGCGTACACAATCTCGTCGGCGTACAGGTGCGCCTCGGCCAGCGAGGTAAACTGCCCGGCGGCGGCGAAGCCGGCGAGCAGCGCGAGCAGCGACACCAGCCCCTGCGCGCGCAGCCCGCCTGCGTGTTGCAACCGGTCGCGGAACAGCCACAAGGCCCACAGCGCGACCAGCACGTTGAGCAGGCCGAACAGCAGGCCGCTACGCACCAGCCCGAGATGCGGCACGAGCAGCAGCGGGAAAAGGATGGAAACAGCTAGCGCGCCGAGATAATCGAAGGTCAGCACCTGCGACACCAGATCCTTGAACGCCAGATCGCGTTTCAGGATACGCATGATGAGCGGGATCTCCAGCCCGACCAGCACGCCGATGCCGGACACCGCCAGATACAGCGCCAGCTTGAACGGCGCCGAGAACCAGACGAAAACGAAGAACAGCCCCGCCGCCGAGAAGCCGCCGAGCACGCCGACCATCAGCTCGATTTGCACGAAGCGCGCCACCAGATCGCACAGCACGTAGCGCGACAGCCAGGAGCCGGCGCCCATCGCGAACAGGTAGGCGCCGATCACCGTAGAAAACTGCGTGATCGAATCGCCCAGCAGATAGCTCGCCAGCGCGCCGGCGATCAACTCATAAGCCAGCCCGCAGGAGGCGACGACAAACACGGAAAAAAGCAGGGCGTGGTTCATTGCGGGGAAAGTAAAAGTGCTGGAAAGTGCGGGGAATCCGGTGCAGTATAAACTGGCGGATACGGCCGACATGCCGGCGTTGGCTGCGGATACCATTTCAGCGCCGTCATTTCCCGCCGATGTTGCGTGGCATCCTACGGGCTTTTTTGGCATCCCCCCGGTATTTCTCCCGCAATTTCCCCGCTGTTTTTCCGCTGTTTCCCTTTCCTCCGCACGTCTTTGCGTGGCATGATACGCGCTTGATGCGGAAAGATATTCCGCGTTTGGCCGGGCAAATGGAATAGTGGAACTACCGTTCAGACCAGAAGCGTCGAAAGCAACATGAGCAAATACCAGACGGGCGGGCAAGCGCCGCTTCCCGAACCGCGACGCCCCGTCAACCGGCGTCCCGAAGGCGTGCGGGTGTGACTCAAAAGTGCCACGAACTGGCTCGCGAGATCCGCGAGCTGTCGGCCAAGCTGACCGCCGACGGATGGGATCGCCTGCGCGGGCAGCGCTTGATCCATGCCGTGTCGGCGGCGATGGGCGAAGCCAGGCGCGCGGATTGGCTGGAAGGCGTCGGGCGCGCCGACGCGCTGGCCCAGGTGCTGGGCGAGTTCGTGCGCGAGGCGCCGGGCGCGGATCGCCTGGCGCCCGCCCTGGTCTCCGCCGCAGAACTCGCCAGGGCGATGCAAGACGGTTATCTGCCGGACAGGGTGGATCGCGGCGTTCTGCCGGCAGAGCCGGACAAGTGGACTTTCGTGGCCTTGGGCGACGGCTTCGATCCCGGAACAGGCGTCTTGCGGAGCCTGCGCGCGCTGGGGTTTGCCGTCGAGCACGCCGCCGGGATCGAATCGCCGGCGGCGGTCGCCGCCACCGGCCCAACCGTACTGCTGGCCGGAGCCTCCTGGCTGGCCGGGCATGCGGACCGCGTTGCCGGCGCACCGCGCGAAGCCGCCGCCAAAGGCGCGGCGCGCCCGGTTCTGGTCGCCGTGGCCGATACCGGCGACTTCCGCTCCCAGGTCAAGGCGCGGCAATCCGGCGCCCGCCTGCTGCTCGATGCCCCCCTGGAGGTACACCGGCTGATTTCCGAGCTGGCGGGTCTGGCCTGGATGCCGCGCACGGCGTATCGCGTTCTGCTGGTCGACGACGACCGCAGCGTGCTGGCGGCACACGCCGGCATACTGCGCGACGCCGGTTTCGAGGTGCTGGCCGCCGACGATCCGGTCGCCGCGCGCGAAGCTCTCGACGGGTTCGCGCCCGAAGTCTGCGTGCTCGATGTCGAAATGCCGGCCTGCCGGGGGACGGATCTTGCCGCGTTGTTCCGCCGCGACAAGCGTTTCGCCCGCCTGCCGGTGATCTTCCTGTCGGCTTGCGCCGATCTCGAACACCAGCTCGATGCCCGGCAGGCCGGCGGCGAGGATTATTTGGGCAAACCGGCCGATGCGCGCCTGCTGGTGGCGGCCGTCACGGCGCGGGCGCGGCAGTTCCGCATGTTTGAAGCGGCGTACCGCCAGCGCCGCCAGGCCTGGCGCCAGTTGAAAAACCTGCGGAGCGCGCTCGAACCGCACGCCATCGTTTCCGTCTCGTCCCCGGACGGCAGCATCATCGACGCCAACCGCAAATTCTGCGAAATCAGCGGCTATAGCCGCGAGGAACTGATCGGCCGCAACCACCGCATCGTCAAATCGGGGCACCACCCGCCCGCCGTTTTCGAGGAGATGTGGCAAACCATATCCGGCGGCCGCATGTGGCAGGGAGAAGTGCAAAACCGGCGCAAGGACGGCAGCCACTACTGGGTGCAGAGCACCATCGTGCCCATACTCGACGAGCACGGCCTGCCCGAGCAATACATCTCCATCCGCACCGACATCACCGGGCACAAGCGCGCGCAGGCCGAACAGGAACGCCAGGGGCGCTTGCTCGATGCGATCCGCCGGGCGCTCCAGCACTTCATCGTCGCTTACGATCTGGCGTCCACCTCCGCGATGCTGCTCGACGCCATGCTGCTTTTGACCGACAGCGGCTATGGCTTTATCGGCGAAGTGCTGCACGACCCGGACGATACGCCTTACCTTAAAACCCACGCCCTGTCCGGCATTAAGTGGAACGAAGCCAGCCGGCGCCTGTACGAGCGGGCGCAGGCAAAGGGCATGGAATTCCGCAAGCTCGACAGCTTGTACGGCGCGTTATTGCGTACCGGCGAAACGGTGATTGCCAACGATCCGGCCAACGATCCGCGCTGTGACGTATTGCCCGAGGGGCATCCGCCGGTTCACGCTTTTATCGGCGTGCCGATACATGTTGGCAAGGCGCTTGTCGGCATGATCGGGCTGACCAACCGCCCCGGGGGATACGACCCCGCTACGGTGGAGTTCCTGGCTCCCGTGGCGGCCACCTACGCCGACATTCTCGAAGCGGTCCGCCAGCGCCATTTCCAGCGCCAGGTCATCGACGATCTGGTCAAACGGCAGGCGGGCGGTCGGCTTGAAGCCGACAGATGCGGGAGCGGGCGAAGTTTCCCCGCGCGCGACGACGTGCCTCAGCCCCGCGCTGCGGGGGAAATTCGCCCGCTCCCGCCCAGCGTCGCCCAAGGCGCCGACCGGCGGCGCATCCTGGTCGCCGAGGACAACCCGGCCAACCAGGCGCTGCTGCGCATGCAGCTCGACGCGCTCGGCTACGTGGCGGATATCGCCGGCGACGGCACGGTGGCGCTGGCCAAGTGGCAGGCCGGCGGCCATGACCTGATCCTGGCCGACCGCAACATGCCCGGTATGGACGGCCTGGCGCTGGCGCGCGCCATCCGCTCCACCGAAAAGGAAAACGGAAGTTACACCCCCATCGTCGCCATCACCGCCGCGCATCATCCGTCCGAACTTGCCGCCTGCCGCGAGGCCGGGATGGACGATGCCCTGCCCAAACCGATCGATCTCGACGATCTGGGTCGTTTGCTGGCGCGCTGGTTGCCGCGCGCGTCGCCCGTTTCCCCCGCTTCCGGCGTTTCTCACCCTCCGCCGGCCGGCGATACCCCCGCCGCGTTGGCCGGCGAGGCGCGCGCGACGCTGGACACGCATTGCCTCGCCCACAACGTCGGCAGCTCCGATCCGGCGCGCTTGCGCGAGCTGGTCGATCTATTTACCGCGACGGTGCACGCCGAGCTCCCCGTCTGCCGCCTGTTGCTCAAGAGCGGGGACGGGCACGGCCTCGCCCTGGTGATGCACAAGCTCAAGTCGCCGGCGCGCATGGTCGGCGCGCTGCGCTTTGCCGGCCTCGCGGAGAGCCTGGAGAGCGCCGGCAGGGGCGGGCGTTTGAGCGCGGCGGCAGTTTTGTTGCGCGACCTCGAACACGCGGTGCACGACGTGGAGGCGGCCGCTCTCCAGATCGCGGGCGCGGCGGCCCCGACCCTGGCCGAGGTGGCGCTACCGCCCGCCGAGGCGCTGCCGCGTCGCGTGCTGGTCGTCGACGACGACCCCTTGGCGCGCCGGCAGATCAGCATCCTGTTATCGGCACTGGGCGTCGACGAAACGCTGGCGGTCGACGGCGGCGAGGCGGCGCTCGCGGAATTGGGGTGGGCCAGCGAGAAGTTCGACCAGCTCATCATCGACCTCAAAATGCCCGGCATGGACGGTATCGAGCTGTTGCGGCGGCTGGCGGAATCCGGCTACCGGGGTTGCCTGATCGTCGCCAGCGGCGTCGAGGATCGCTTGCTGCAGACGGCCGCCGAATTGGCTCGGGCCAAGGGGCTGTTCTTGCGCGGCACGCTGAAGAAACCGGTGACGCTGGAGGCGCTGGCCGCGCTGATGCTCGCTCCCTGCGAGCGCTCGAAGCGCGTCGTGGCGCCGCACGGCGCGGTGGCCGTTTCCCCCGACGATATCCGGGAAGGCATTTCCCGCGACGAATTCAGCGTGCACTTTCAGCCCAAGGTGGAGGTCGGCGCGCTGCGCGTGGTCGGCGTGGAAGCGCTGGCGCGCTGGCAGCGCGCCGACGGGCCGGTCGCGCCCGACACCTTCATCGGCGCCGCCGAGCGGCACGGCCTGATCGCCCGGCTCTCCGAGGTGCTGGTCACCAAGGCGCTGATCGGCGGCGTCCGGCTGGCCGAAGCGGGGTTCCCGCTGTCGCTCGCGGTCAACATGTCGGCCAACTGGCTTTCCGACCTCCGCCTGCCGGAGTTCATCCAGGACAGCATAGAGGCCACCGGCTTCCTCGCGCAAAACCTGATTCTCGAAATTACCGAAACCGGCGTCATGGCCGACGTGGAGACCTCGCTCGACGTGATGAGCCGGCTGCGGCTCAAAGACTTCAAGCTGTCCATCGACGATTTCGGCACCGGCTATTCGTCGCTGGAGCAGTTGCAGCGCATCCCCTTCGGCGAGCTCAAGCTCGACCGCAGCTTCGTGCGGGGCGCCGCCGAAAAGCCCGCCACGCGCGCCATACTGGCCTCGACGATTGAAATGGCGCGCAAGCTCAAACTGTCCACGGTGGCGGAAGGCGTGGAGACGCAGGGCGACCTCGATCTGGTGCGCGGCCTGGGCTGCGACCTGGCGCAGGGCTGGCTTATCGCCAGGGCGATGCCGGTGGAAGAGCTGATCGAGTGGTTGCGCGCCAGGGATGCCCGTTGAGCGGGCGGATGCGGGGGCGGGCGAGTGTTCCGCCCATCGCGCCGAGGATGCCCGCGAAGCGCCCATGCGCGGGCGCGCGCGCTCCAGAAGCCGCCACACCCACCCCGAAAGACCTGGAACACGAATCGTGAACAAGAAAGAAAAGCGGGTCTGGCTGGCGACCATCGCTCTGGCCTGCGGCCTCGCGCTGGCTGCGTTTTTCGCCGAACGGCTGAACGACGAGCGGCATGCTGCGGCCAGCCGCGCCGCCGTCCAGGAGGCGCAGGGGGTGATCCGTTCGCGCCTGGAAGGCAGCCTCTACGGCACCACGCAACTGGTGAAGGGGATGAGCGGCCTCGTCACGCTCGATCCGCATCTCACCCAGGCGAAGTTCGGGCGCACCGTGCGGCCGCTGTTTCTGGGCCGATCCTATTTGCGCAACATCGGCGCCGCGCCGGACATGGTGATCCGGTTCATCTATCCGGTAACCGACAACGAGCAGGCCGTCGGTCTCGATTTCCGCCGGACGCCCGGCCAGTCCGAGACGGCCGAGCGCGCGCGCTTGACGCGGCAGATCGTTCTGGCCGGACCGATGGAGCTGGTGCAGGGCGGCATCGGTCTGGCGATGCGCATGCCGGTGTTTTTTCAGGGCGACGATGGCCGGGAACGTTTCTGGGGGCTGGTCTCCGCCGTGATCGACCTCGAAGCCATGTACCGCGAGAGCGGCCTGCTCGCCGCCGGCCAGCCGATCGAGATCGCCCTACGCGGTAAGGACGCCAGCGGGCCGCGGGGCGAAGTGTTTTTCGGCCGCGCCGGGATCTTCGACGAGCGCCCCGTGTTGACTGACATCCCGCTGCCATACGGCTCCTGGCAAATGGCGGCGGTGCCGCGCGGCGGTTGGCCGACGCAGGCCGACAACGTGTGGGCGGTGCGCCTGGCCTTCCTTCTCGTCGCGCTTCTCGTGCTGGGGCCGTTCCTCGCGCTCGGCCGGGCGATGCGCGCGACGGCGGAGGCGCGCGCGCAGGCCGACGCCAGCCTGGCCGAAAGCCGGCAACTGCTGCAAATGCAGAGCGAGATCTTGGAGTCGATGCCGGACGCGGTGCTGATTTCCGACCCGGCCGGCACCGTCATGCTGGCGAACAACCGGACGCTGACCCTCTCCGGCTACCGGCGCGAGGAACTCGTCGGCGCGCCGGTCGAGATGCTGTTGCCCAAGCACCTGCGCGGCGCGCACGCGAGACGGAGCGGCGTCATCACCCAATCCCGCATCCTGGGTCCCGGCGCTCGAATGGAGTTTTCGGCGCTGACCAAAGACGGGCGCGAGATCCCGGTCGACATCAGCTTGGGCGCCGTGCAAACCTCGTCCGGCGTGCTGGTGGTGACGGTGTTGCGCGACATCGCTGACCGCAAGGCGGCCGATATTGCGTTGCGCGAGGAACGCGACCGCGCGCAGCGTTATCTCGATACGGTGCAGACGGTGATGGTGTCCCTGGATCCAGACGGGCGTATCGTCATGATAAACCGCCGGGGCTGCGAGCTGCTCGGCTACGCGGAAAAGGAGCTTCTCGGGAGCAACTGGTTCGCGCGTTGCCTGCCACAACCGTCGGGGCTGGAAACGATGTACCCGCGCTTCGCGCAGTTCGTGGCCGGCCAGCTGCCGCCCTCCGAGTATTGCGAGACCCCCGTCCTTTGCCGCGACGGCCGGCGGCGCCTGATCGGCTGGCATAACGCCTATTTCGCCGACAACGAGGGCCGGATCGTCGGCACCCTGAGTTCCGGGGAGGACATGACCGACCGGAAAGAAGCCGAAGAGGCTTTGGCGCAGGCCAAGGAAAAAGCCGACGCGGCCAACCGGGCGAAGTCCGACTTTCTGGCGAGCATGAGCCACGAATTGCGCACGCCGCTGAACGCCGTCATCGGTTTTTCGCAGATGCTCGGCATGGGCGTGCCGGCGCCGCTCGCCGAAGCGCAAAAGGAGGCGGTCGGCCATATTCTGAGCAGCGGACGCCACCTCCTGAAGCTGGTGAACGAGGTGCTGGATCTGGCGCGCATCGAGGCCGGCCGCCTGGATCTGGTGATTGCGGCGGTGCCGCTCGCGCCGCTGGTCGAGGAAGTCATAGCGCTTTCGCAGCCGGCCGCCGCCGAGCGCGGCGTCGTTATCCGGCATTCCTGCGGCGCGGGGCTTGCGGTTGCCGCCGACCGCTTCAGGGTTCGCCAGATATTGACTAACCTGCTGTCCAACGCCGTGAAATACAACCGTCCCGACGGCGCGGTGGCGATCATTTGCCGGGCGTCGGAGAACGTTGTCCGCATCACGGTCGCCGATACCGGCATGGGTATCGCGGAAGCGCGCCGACCCGAAGTCTTCCTGCCTTTCCGGCGGCTGGGAGCGGAACTGACCGCCGTGGAAGGCGCCGGCATCGGCCTGGTGATTTGCAAGCAGCTCGCCGAAGCGTTGGGCGGCCGCATCGGCTACGAGAGCCAGGCCGGCGTCGGCAGCTGTTTCTGGCTGGATCTGCCGCTGGCCGGCCCGCCCGGACAAGCGGGGGCTGAAGCGTCGGCGCCCGCCATCGATATCGCCCGGCTGGCGAACGTCTGCGGGCGGGTGCTGTACGTGGAAGACAATCCGGTCAACGTCGACGTCATGAGACACGCCTTTCGCCGGCTGTCCCGCGTCGAACTGTCGATCGCCAGAAACGCCGAGGCGGCTTTGGCGATGATCCGCGAAAACCCGCCGGCGCTCGTGCTGATGGACATCCATCTGCCGGGCATGAGCGGCCTGGAGCTGCTGCGCGAGCTCAAGTCCGACCCGGAAACGGCCGATATCCCGGCCATCGCCGTCAGCGCCAACGCCTTGCCCCGCAACGTCGAGGCGTGCGAAAGCGCCGGTTTCCTCGCGTATTTCACCAAGCCGTTCGATGTGCCGGCGCTGCTGTCGCAGGTGCATGAAGTGCTTCATGCCCGCGAACGGCAGCCGTAGGCGCCGGGTTCGTTTCTTGCCGCCCCCACATTTTATCGACCGCCTATGAGGCAAGCCCTATGACCGCAGAAAACCCGAAAAGCGCGCGTACCGACCGCCTGATCGCTGAAGCCATCCGCAACAGCCAGTCGCGCGAGGTGGGCTACCGCGAACGGGCGCTCAAGATCTATCCGTGGGTCTGCGGCCGTTGCAGCCGCGAGTTCACCCGCGAGAACTTGCAGCAACTGACCGTGCACCACAAAGACCACAACCACGACAACAACCCGTCCGACGGCAGCAACTGGGAATTGTTGTGCCTCTACTGCCACGACAACGAGCACGCGCGTTTGCTCGACGCCGAAGCGGCGTGTCAGGCCGGGGCCGGCGACGGTGGCGGACGTTCAAAAAGCCGGGCGAGCGCGCAGCCTTTCGCCCATCTGAAAGACCTGCTCAAGCGCGGCGATGGCTGACGGCCGTCTTCCCGGTCACGACATCACGAAAACGTGACTCTGACGACGGTTCCCCGGTTTTCCCGGCTTTCTAGCCGTATCTGCCAGCCATAGCAGCCGCAGATACGCTTGACCAGGGAAAGGCCGATTCCCGCGCCTTGGCTGCCGGTGTCGTGATAGTGGCGAACGAAAACCCGTTCGACCGCGTGGGCGGGAATGCCGCTGCCCGTGTCGCTCACGGCCAGCGAGCGGGCGTCCTGCCACACCGCTACCGAACCGGCCGCCGTGAAGGAAAACGCATTTCGGACCAGGTTGCTCACCACGATTTTCACCAGGCCGGCGTCGACGGAGAGGATCAGTTCCGGGTCGGTGCGCACGTCGACTTCGACCGGTTTGTCGCGAAGAAGGTGGCGCTGTTCGGCCACCACGTCTCGCACGACATCGGCCAGGACGCAGCCGCCCCCCGCGGACACGCTGTATTCTTCGCGCGCCATCAGCAGCAGCGCGGTACCCAGTTCGGCCATATCGTGGGCGGCGCGCCTGATACGCCCGACCCGGCTTTTCTGTTTGTCGCCGAGGCTATCGTCCTCCAGCAGTATTTCGGCCGCGCTCAGGATTACCGCCAGCGCGGTACGCAGTTCGTGGCTCATGTCGGCGTTGAAGACCCGTTCCCGCTCCATGAAGGCGCGCATACGGATCAGGTGGCGGTCGAAAACCCGCGCCAGCTCGCCGACTTCACCCACCGGGAAATCGTCGGACAGGGGGTGCTCCCAGTCGTTCGGGCTACGGTGGCGCACCTTCGCCGCCAGCTCGGCCACCGGCGCGACCACTCTGCGCGAAAGCCAGATGCCGCCCAAAGCCGACAACATGGTCATGGCGACGACCATCAGCACGAGCATCCAGGCAAAGCGCTGTTCGCGGCGCGCTTGCAGGGCGATGTCGTGAAGCAGGTAGTAGCGTGCGCCGCCGCGCTCGACGACGGCGACGCGGTAGCTGATGGTTCCCAGATGGATGTTGTGCCGGCCCACCGGCAGTCCGGCCAGGTAGCCGGGCACATCCCCGACGCCGGCGGCGCCCTGCACGTAGCCGTGTACGACGACCGTGGAGGGCGGAAGAGAGGCCGGGTTCCGTTCGCGCCGCGCAATGTAGTCGTCCAGTTCGGCCGACAGCGTTTCGTCGATCAGGCGCTGGCTCAAATCGTGGGCGCTCTGGTACAACGCGACGGCCATGATAAGGCTGACCAGGGCGCCAAAGCCGGCAAAGAAGAGGGCGACGCGGCCGCGCAGATCAGACAGCAAGCGCATCTTTAATCTGGTAGCCCACGCCGCGCAAGGTGTGGAGAAGCGGCCGCTGCCCCGGCGGATCGATGGCCGAGCGGAGCGTGTGCATATGCACCCGTAGCGCGTCGCTGTCCGGGGGCGAGTCGCCCCACACCGCCCGCTCTATATCGCGCCGCGAAACCACGCCGGGGGCGCGTTTCATGAGCAGTTCGAGAATCTTCAAGGGCAGTGCCGGCAGGGTTAGCGGCTTGCCGGCGCGGCGCACGACGAAGGTGTCGAGATCGAACGCCAGATCGGCCACGGCGAGCAAACGCTGGGTCTCCCCCGGCCGCGAACGCCGGGTCAGGGCGCGCAGCCGCAAATCGAGTTCGCGCAGCTCGAACGGTTTGACCAGGTAGTCGTCGGCGCCTTCGCCGAAACCGGCAGCCTTGTCGTTGAGCGTGTCGCGGGCGGACAGGATCAACACCGGCACAAACGATTGCGCGTCCTGGCGCAACCGCCTGCATAAAGTCAAACCGTCTATCCCGGGCAACATCAGATCCAGAACGATGACCTCGTACGCGCAGGTAACGGCGAGATGCAGTCCGGTAACACCATCCATGGCCGTATCCACCAGGTAGCCTTTCGACTCCAGATAATCTGCGATATTTGTCGCCAGATCCTTGTTGTCTTCGACGATGAGTACCGAAATTGCTCTGGAGTCGTGCATGCTTGGCCGGAGTGTTCGTGTGTTCGTGATCCGAGGCGATCGAATCTTTTACTGCAAGTACCGTCCCGCGTCCACTCCAGACCAGCACCCCGGGCCAACGTCCCCCGCCAAGCGCTCCGCGTTTGAGAGTGCCAGTCACCGGTCGCGGGGCACGCCCCGGCTTCAGGCGTGCCGAAAAGCCGAATGGAACAAGGCGTCGGCCCAGCGGCCCACCGTGCTGGCACGCCCCACGGTCAGGACGTCGACTTTTTCGGCGAGATCCCTTGGCAGGCGGGTTCCGCAAGTGACGACGAGATCGGGTTGCCAGGCGCGGGCCACTTCGGACACGGTAGCGGCCGGCTCGCCCCAGGCCACCCTGGCCTCAGCCCAGGCCAGGTCGTAGCGCGCGAGCTGTAGTTCGAGGCGCTTCTTCGAGTCCGCCGCCCGGCGCATCGCGGCTTCTTCCGGGAATGCGGCAGCTGGACCGTCGGGAGCAAATCCGCTGCGCGTATCGAGAACGCGCAACACCAGCACTTGGGCGTGTGCGGTTTGCGTGAGCTCCTTGACGCGGCGTAGCAGTAGCTCGCTTTGCCCGTCGGAGAACACGGGTGCCAGGATGCGCTTATAGGTTTTCATGATCGTTCTTCCTCGAAAATTGCCCGGTCACACGGACGGGGTTTGCTGGCCTGCCGCGTGGCAGGAGCGAAAAAGCCGGTAGCGGCAGTTTGCGCAAGTGCCGGGGTCGAGATACGGGAACAGCGCTTCCGCCGGCCGCGATTTGGCCGGGAAAACGCGGTTCTCGCCGATCTCGTCCATGAAGCCGCCCTTGCGCAGGGATTCGGCGACGCTGTCCTTCAACCGGTAGAGACACAGGCTCCCTCCGGCGCGCCGGTAACGCTGCGCGGTATCACGGAGAAATTCGGCACCGGCCAAGTCGATGAAATTGATGCCGCTCGCCATCAGCACCAGATGGTTCTGCGCCGGTTCCCGGTCGGCCAACTCTTGAATCTGCTGTTGGAGATAGGACACCGCGCCAAAGAAAATCGATCCGTTGAGGCGCAGCATTTTGATCTGCGGACACTCCGCCCTGCCGTTTGCCGCCACGTAGTGATAGCTGTCGGGGTCGCTGTCCGGCACGACGGCTTCCAGCGTCGGGCGCGAAGTGCGCGACAGGTAGATCGCCAGCGACAAGGCGACGCCCAGGAAAATGCCTTTCTCCAGGTCGATCAGCGTGCCGGCCAGGGTGACCCACAGCACGAGCGCTTCCTGGCGGCTGATGCGGTGCAACTGCTGGATATGGTGGAAATCGACCAGTCCCCAGGCCACCAGAAACAGGATGCCGGCCATCGCTGCGGTCGGCAGGTAGGCGGCCAGGGGCGCCACCAGAATCAGGACGAGCAACAGGAAAAACGATGCAAAAACCGCCGCCAAAGGGGTTTGGGCGCCAGCGGCGTAATTCACGCCGCTGCGGTTGAAGGAGCCGGACGAGGGATAACCCGAGAAAAAGGCGCCCACCAGATTCGACAGCCCCTGGCCGATGAACTCCTGGTTGCCGTCGATATGCTGGCCGGAACGAGCGGCGATGGAGCGGGAAATCGATACCGCTTCGGTCAGCCCCAGCAGGGTGATAATCAGCGCCGGGAACAGCATCTGGGTCAGCGCGCGGAGCGAGAAGTCGGGCACGGACAAAGGTGGCAGACCGGAAGGCAGCGCGCCGACCGTCACGATATGGGTGGTATCCACGCCGAAGGTCGCGTTGGCGCCCGCCGCGAGAAAGCTGCCGGCCAGCAAGGCGACGATCATGTAGGGCAGTTTCGGCGCGAGAACCCTGGTGAGGATTCCTGCAAGCAGCGTCGTGACGCTCACCGCTAGCACATAGAGGTTGATGCTCTCGATTTGTTGCGCAAATAGCCCGAGTATTTCAAAGAAGGGCGTACCGCGCGGGATGTCCAGGCCGAAGAAATTCTTGATCTGGCTGGCGGCGATGAGCAAAGCCGCTCCGGCGGTAAAACCGAGCACCACCGTGTGGGAGATGAAATTGACCAGCACCCCGAGGCGCGCCAGCCCCAGCGCCAGCTCGAACAGCCCGGCGAGCACCGTCAGCGTCAGCACGAGGCCGATGAATTCGGGCGAACCGGGCTGGGCGTATGGGCTTACCGAGGCGAACACGGCGATGGAAATGGCGGTGGTCGGGCCGGATACCAGATGCCAGGACGAGCCGAACAGCGCGGCGACGATGGCCGGCGCCATCGCCGCATAAAGGCCGTACTCCGGCGGCAAACCGGCGATCGTGGCGAAGGCCACCGCCTGCGGCAGCACGATCAGCGCGCCGGTCAGGCCGGCCATCGCGTCGTCGCGCGTATTTCCTCGCGTCACCCGGTCGCGCCAGCGCAGAAAGGGCAACAACCGGGACCAGTTGGCGGAGGGGCGCGAAACCCCGTCGAGGTGTTGCGCATACATGATGGAAACTCCAGCGGAAAGCGATGGCTGAAGTCTGCCGATGTGCGCGTTAAGCGCCCGTTAAGCGCCCGTTAAACGCGGGTTAATTCCATTTACAAAATGGTTGGGAAATGGGATGAGTACCGGTGCGCAAACAAACGCACCGCCGGGTTGCCGGGCAGCACCGGGGCACCGGGCGCCTCCTGCTGCGTCTGGTGGCCCGGGTGGTACGCATGTCGTCGCACCGGGGACTCGCCGGCTTCCCGGCGTGTCAGCGCGCCCAAGGCTCCCGGCCGCGACCGTGTTCCGGCGGGCCGGAGCGCTCTTTCTCTCGCTCGCGCCGCTGCTCGGACGGCAGCTCTGCCGGGCGCACCGTTTGCCTGTTCTGAAACTCCGTGCGCGGCGGCTCGGGGCGGGCGTAGCCGGGTTCGGAGCGCATCTTCGGCGGCGCGATCTCGGCCGGTTTGGGCTGGGGCAATTCCGGGCGCACGCCGAAGCCACCTCCGCCGAACCGATTTTGCGGGATCGCGTGCTCGAAACGTGGCTCGGCCGGATTGGCGGAATTGCCCGGCAAAGCGCCACGTTGCCCGCCTTCGCTGCGCCGGAAGGCGGCCGGCGGCGGGTACATCGCCTCTATACGCTCTGGAGCAGCGGTTTCGGAGACCCCGGGCGGCGGACGGCGTTCGCTGCCCGGAACGGCGCCGGAGGGCGGCTCGACCGCATTCCGCGCGGGTCGGGCAGCGCTACCCTCCCCGAGGTTGTGGCGCGATCCTTCCGGCACTCCCGACGGCTGTTCCGGGAAAAGGGGCGTCCGGGCAGATTCTGGACGCCCCCTTGCCCCGCTTTCCTGAACGTTCGCCGGTATCGGCGGACGGTTGACGCGCGCTAGCGGCCGCGATTCGAAAAAAGCGGCATGTGGCGCCTCGGTCTTGCCGTGCAACTGGTTGTTGCTGATACGCTGGCTTTCTACAATCTGCACGGCATGCGACGGCGCTTCCGTAACCGTGAAGCTGTTGATGTTGTGCAGGTGGTGGCCGGGGTGCCTGTAGGCCGGCCGATACGATTCCCAAGGGGGCAGGGGGTACCAACTGACCGACGGGCGCGCGCCGACCGCGAAGGTGGCGCCCGGAACGCCGCCAACGAAGGCGACGAGCGCCGGCGCGTAACTGGGGCGCCTGATATAGCTGCCCGGCGTCCACGCCCAAGACGGGCCTATCCTGACCCAGCGCCCGTAGTGGAAGGGCGCGAAGCCCCACGGCGCGGCGTCGATCCACGTCCAGCCCCAGGGCGCCACATAGGCCCAGCGGCCGTCGCGGTAGGGCGCCCAGCCGGGCGATACGTAGGTGGTGGGATACCAGACAGTCCCGTAGTCGGGGTCGCTCTCCCAGCGGCCGTTGGCGTCGAGCTCTTCGTAGCCGGTCATGTTCGGCGAAACGTAGCGCGTGGCCTGGGCAAAGCGCAGCGCGGCGTCGCGCTGCACGCCCCAAAGATCGAGCGACGTTTGCACGGCGGAGCCAAACTGGTAGCCCGCGATGTTTGCCGACAACGATCTGCCCGCCTCGACCGACACCTCGTTGCCCGGCAAGCTGGCGCGCGCCGACCCGGAAAACACGGCAATCGCCGACCCGCTTTCGTCGGCATCGATCCGGTAGCGCCCGGCTTGCTGCAGCGTATAGCGCCCGTGACCGGCGGCCACTTCGACCGTTTCGTTGAAATCGAACTGGGGGACGCGGAGGCTGACGCTGCCCCGGCCGACCCGCGCCCGGAAGCTTTCGTCGTCGAGCACCTGGAAATCGAGCTGCGTGTTGGACTCCATCGACACCGCGGCGCTGCCGAAGCGGATTTCGGCGCGTCCGTCGGAGCCGGTGTACAGCGAATTCCGGGACGTGACCGGCGCGTTCAGTTCGGCCGGCCCCCAACCCTGTCCGGTCTCGGAATAGAACTGTACCTGGCCGGCGAGATAGGCGATGCGCCCGACGCGGTCGGGCACCTGGGCAAACGACGGCGCCGGCAGCAGGGCTGCGGCCAAAACCAGCGAGGCCAGCATTTCGGACAGGGCGTTCATACACACCTTTCAGCGGGAGGGATACCGACAAAGAACGTGCCATACCCCGCTACGTTGACGGGAGTTACCGGTTGAAACAATTTCGGAGGCGCGGGCGCAGAAAAATGGCCTATATGGCTCCTGCCGCGCGCGGCGCCGCGATCTGCGCCGCACCGTACCCCAGCGCGGCGATGGAATCGCCGATCGATTCGCCGATGGCGCCAAAGCCGGGTTGCCCGGACAGCGGGCCGCTCTGACCGAACCCGGACAACCGCAACATGACGAGGCCGGGGTTGAGCGCCGACCACTCGTCCCAGCCCCAGCTTTTCCATAACACCTGATAACCTTGAGGCCGGTCAGCGGCCCGGAAATTCCGGTCATGCGCCGGTGCCCCCGGTTGCGGTGCTGCAAGCGGAAAACCCCCCGCACGGGCGGACGGGGGGCGTCGGCGATGCCGGCAAGTCGCCGGCCGGGCGCCGTCGGGTCACATGCGCGCGATCATCGCGTCGCCGAAGGCCGAACAGGACACCTCGGTGGCGCCTTCCATCAAACGCGCAAAGTCGTAAGTGACGACCTTGTCGGTGATCGCCGCTTCCATCGACCTGATAATCAGGTCGGCGGCGGCTGTCCAGCCCAGGTGGCGGAGCATCATTTCCGCCGAGAGGATCAGCGAGCCGGGGTTGACCTTGTCCAGGCCGGCGTACTTTGGCGCCGTTCCGTGCGTCGCCTCGAAACAGGCATAGTGGTCGGAAATATTGGCGCCCGGCGCGATGCCGATGCCGCCGACCTGCGCGGCCAGCGCGTCGGAGATATAGTCGCCGTTCAGGTTGGTGGTGGCGATCACGTCGTATTCGGCCGGGCGCAGCAGGATCTGTTGCAGGAAGGCGTCGGCGATCGAATCCTTGATGACGATGCCCCCGGGCAACTTGAGCCACGGCCCGCCGTCGATCTCTGCGCCGCCGAATTCGCGCTTGGCCAAGGCATAGGCCGTATCGCGGAAGTTGCCTTCGGTGAACTTCATGATGTTGCCCTTGTGCACGATCGTCACCGACTTGCGGTTGTTGGCGATGGCGTACTTGATCGCGGCGCGCACCAGGCGCTCGGTGCCTTCGACCGAGATCGGCTTGATACCGATGCCCGAGCTTTCCGGGAAACGGATCTTCTTGACGCCCATTTCGTCTTGTAGGAATTTGATGACCTTCTTGCAGGCATCGGTGCCGTGCGCCCACTCGATACCGGCGTAGATGTCTTCCGTGTTCTCGCGGAAGATGACCATGTTGCATAGTTCCGGCCGTTTCAGCGGCGACGGGACACCCTTGAAGTATTGTACCGGGCGCACGCACTGGTAGAGGTCGAGCTCCTGGCGCAGGGCGACGTTGAGCGAGCGGATGCCGCCGCCGACCGGCGTCGTCATCGGCCCCTTGATCGATACCGAGTATTCTTTGAGCGCGGCGAAGGTCTCGGCCGACAGCCAGACATCCGAACCGTAGACCTGTGTGGATTTCTCGCCGGCATAGACTTCCATCCAGCGGATCTTCTTTTTGCCGCCGTAAGCTTTTTCGACGGCGGCATCGACCACTTTAATCATCACCGGCGTGATGTCGACGCCGATGCCGTCGCCCTCGATAAAGGGGATGATGGGATTGTCCGGGATAGCTTGCCCCGGAATGATTTTCTGGCCGCCGTGCGGGACTTTAATCAGGCTTTCGCTCATGCCAACTCCAATTGAGGTTTGCGTGTTTCCAAATCGGGGAGCAGCTTCGTTGGCCGGCGGCTTGCGGTGCCAAGACAAAACACGCGGCCGGCCGATGCTGCGCATGCGCACGACAGACCCTTTTGTTTTCATCCATCGTGCAGCACTGCCAAGGATTATGGCCGAAAGTCCGGCGCTCCGCCAACACGTTCCATTTCTCTGATATGTTACAGGAATTGGCCGGCAAGGCGTCCGGCCGTATCGTCGATGTTACAATTGCCCGCCCGGAAATCTTCGACCCGCCAAATGGACATCTCGACCGCCCAGAATCCGCTCGCCAAACGTATTGCCGAGGCGATGATCGACGGCTTCAACCGCCACTATCGGCTGATCCGGCACTACGGCAGGCAAGCCAAGATCCTGTTCGAGGCCGCCGACTGGAAGGGGGTGCAAACGGCGGTTCGCGAACGTATCCGCTCCTACGACGACCGGGTGGACGAAACGACCGACCTGCTCTGCGCGCAGTTCGGTGCCAGCTCGCTCGACAACGAGACCTGGCAGCAACTGAAACTGCTGTATATCGGCCAGCTCATCAACCACAAGCAGCCGGAACTCGCCGAGACGTTCTTTAACTCGGTGTGTACCAAAATCCTGCACCGCACTTACTTTCATAACGACTACATCTTCACCCGCCCGGCGGCGTCCACCGAATATATCGACTCGTATCCGCCGACCTATTCGAGCTATTACCCCTTGCAGCGCGGGCTGCGCGAAACGATCACGCAGATCGTCTTCGATTTCGACTGGCAGCGCCCGTTCGAGGATCTCGGCCGCGACGTCGACTACGTCATGCGGACGGTCGAAAAGTCGCTCGGCGGTTGGCCGCAGGCGGAGGCCAACGCGCAGATCCAGGTGCTTTACTCGGCGTTCTACCGGAACAAAGCCGCCTACATCTTCGGCAAGGCGGTGAACGGGCATCTGGAATACCCCTTCGCAATCCCGGTCTTGCATACGGAAGAGGGCAAGCTCGTGCTCGACACGATCCTGCTCGACGCCTGGCGGATCAGCCTGCTCTTCTCGCTGTCGCGCGCCTACTTCATGGTCGACATGGAGGTGCCGTCCGGCTACGTGCAGTTCCTGCGCACGATCATGCCCAACAAGCCGCGTTCGGAGCTATACACCATGCTCGGCCTGGGCAAGCAGGGCAAGACGCTGTTTCTGCGCGACCTGATGCAGCATCTGCGGCACTCGGAAGACAAGTTCATCGTCGCGCCGGGAATTCGCGGGCTGGTCATGCTGGTGTTTACGCTGCCGTCTTACCCTTACGTCTTCAAGATCATCAAGGACGTGTTCGGCGCGTCAAAGGAGATGGACAGGGACACGGTCAAAGCGAAGTACCTGCTTGTCAAGCAGGTCGACCGCGTCGGTCGGATGGCGGACACGCTGGAGTTTTCGCATGTCTCGCTGCCGAAAAACCGCTTCTCTACGACGAAATCGAATACATGACCGACTGTAACTTCCGCGTCATCCCGGAGGCGCCTTATCCCGACATGGAGATGTCGAGCGAGCCGTGGTATTCGGTCGCGAAGAACGATGTCTTTCCCGAGGAATTTGCCACTTTCCTGCTCGGATCGCCGAAGGTGCGCCAAGCTTTTCTCAAATATCACCGCGATTTGCTCAACGCGGAATTCTGGCGCGGCGCACAACAAAAGATACGCGATGGCCACGTCGAAGATTTCTTCCCCTACCCGGAATCGCTGCGCTTTTGCAACGCTTTTCCCAAGCAGCACACCATGTAGTTACAATTTGCGATAAAAATGTGAAATTCCGGGTCCGATCCGAAATGACAAAGTTTGGGCAGGATGACGGGAGTTGGGCGGATCGGTGACTTCGTGCGAACCGACCCCACGACTACCGGTAGCGGTTGATGGTATCCCGCGTTTCCTGCGCGACGCGACGCGCGGCGGCGGCGAAATCCTCGCCGCCGCCGGCATAAAGGATGGCGCGCGAGGAATTTATCATCAGGCCGGCGGCGCCGGTGTCGCATCCGGCGTGTACGGTGGCTTCGATATCGCCGCCCTGCGCGCCTATCCCCGGCACCAGCAAGGGCATCTCGCCGGCCAGTTCGCGCACGCGGGCAATTTCGGCGGGAAAGGTGGCGCCGACGACCAGCGCGCACTGGCCGCTGGCGTTCCATTCGCGCGCGACCAGGCTGGCGACGTGCTCGTACAGTTTTTTTCCGCCGCTCCCGCTGATTTCGAGAAACTGCAGGTCGCTGCCGCCCGGGTTGGAGGTTCGGCAAAGCAGGATGACGCCTTTCCCTTCGTGCGCCAGATAGGGTTCGACCGAATCGCGCCCCATGTAGGGGTTGACCGTGATGGCATCGGCCTTGAAGCGCTCGAACGCCTCGCTGGCGTACTGCTCGGCCGTGCTGCCGATGTCGCCGCGCTTGGCGTCGAGAATGACCGGAGTGGCGGGATGTCTGGCGTGTATGTGGTCGATCAGCGCTTCGAGCTGGTCTTCCGCGCGGTGCGCCGCGAAGTAGGCGATCTGCGGTTTGAAGCAGCAAACGAGATCGGCCGTCGCATCGACGATGCCGGCGCAAAACTCGAAGATGGCGTCTGGCCGGCTCTGGAGATGGGCGGGAAACTTCGCCGGATCGGGATCGAGGCCGACGCAGAGCAACGAGTTGCGCTCGCGCCACGCGGCGCCCAGCGCTTGCATGAAGTTCATCGGATGTCCCCTATTTGTGCGCCTGACCCCACGAGTCTTTCAGCGTCACCGTGCGGTTGAACACCGGCGCCCCCGGTTGCGAGTCGGCCCGGTCGGCGACGAAGTAGCCGTGGCGCTCGAACTGGAATCGGTCTTCGGGACGCGCATCCCCGAGCGCGGGTTCAAGCTGGGCATGGATCGCGACCATCGACTCCGGGTTCAGATCGTCCCTGAAATCCGTGTCGCCGCCGCCCGGAGCGGGCACCTTGAACAGGCGATCATAAAGCCTGACTTCCGCCCGGCAGGCATGGGCGACCGAAACCCAGTGCAGATTACCCTTGACCTTGACGCTGTCGGCGCCTGGCGTCCCGGATTTGGTTTCGGGCAGATATTCGCAAAGCACTGCCGTAATGTGGCCGTTGCGATCCTTCTCGCAGCCGGTGCACTTGATGACAAACCCGTAGCGCAGCCGCGCCATGTTGCCGGGAAACAGACGGTGATACCCCTTGCTCGGCGCCTCCATGAAGTCTTCGCGCTCGATCCACAGCTCGCGCGCGAAAGGCATCGGCCGCTTGCCCAGTTCCGGTTTCAGCGGGTGGTTCGGCGCCAGACACTCCTCTTCCTGGCCTTCCGGGTAGTTGGTGACGATCAGCTTGAGCGGGTCGAGCACGGCGACGCGGCGTTCGGCCGACAGGTTGAGCACCTCGCGCATGGCGTCTTCGAGCAGCGAGTATTCGATCAGCGAATCGGACTTGGAAACGCCGATGCGTTCGGCGAACAGGCGGAAACCTTCCGCCGTGTAGCCCCGGCGACGCGCGCCGACCAGCGTCGGCATGCGCGGGTCGTCCCAGCCGCCGACGTGTTTGTCATCGACCAGCTGGATCAGCTTGCGCTTGGAAAGCACGACGTAAGTCAGGTTGAGGCGCGAAAACTCGATCTGCTGCGGCAGCGGGCGCTGCAAGAGACCCCCCTCGGCCAGGCGCTCCAGCAGCCAGTCGTAAAACGGGCGCTGCGCCTCGAATTCGAGCGTGCAGATCGAATGCGTGATGTTCTCCAGCGCATCTTCTATCGGGTGCGCGAAGGTGTACATCGGATACACGCACCAGGTATCGCCCGTGTTGTGGTGCGTCGCGTGGCGGATGCGGTAGATGGCCGGATCGCGCAGGTTGATATTGGGCGAAGCCATGTCGATTTTCGCGCGTAACACATGGGCACCGTCGGCGAACTCGCCCTGCCGCATGCGCTTGAAGAGATCCGTGTTCTCTTCGACGCTGCGCGACCGGAACGGCGAGTCCTGGCCGGCTTCGGTGAGCGTGCCACGACTGGCGCGCATGGCCTCGGCGCTCTGGCTGTCGACGTAGGCGTGACCGCTGGCGATCAGGTACTCGGCACACTGCGCCATCCAGGCAAAGTAGTTGGAGGCGAAATAGAGGTTGTTCTCGCCGTCGCCTTCCCAAGAGAACCCCAGCCACTTGACCGACTCGACGATGGCGTCGACGTACTCCCGCTCTTCCTTTTCGGGGTTCGTGTCGTCGAAGCGCAGATGGCAGCGCCCGCCATAATCGCGCGCCAGACCGAAATTGAGACAGATCGACTTGGCGTGCCCGAAATGCAGGTAGCCGTTGGGTTCCGGCGGAAAGCGGGTACGTATCCTCGCCGGGTCGGGCGGGCCGGCCAGTTGCCGGTCGGCCGGGCCGGGCTGCCCGCACCACCGCCGCGCGCCGTGCTTCCCTGCCGCCAGGTCGGCATCGATAATATTGCGGATGAAGTTGGTCGCAGTTGCGACGCTGTCGCTCGGGGCGTTGCTCACAGCAAAATCCTTGATGGTCGAAGCGGGCTATTTTAACTGGCCGAGGAGGCAATTCCCGAATATTCGCGACCGGTTCACAGCAGCCCGCGTTCCGAAAACGACAGGGGCTGCGCTTGTCCGGCGACGATAAAATGATCCAGCACGCGCACGTCGACCAGCGCCAGCGCCCGCGTCAGCTCCCGGGTCAGCAGCTCGTCGGCGCGCGAAGGCTCGGCCAGACCGGAAGGGTGGTTGTGCGCCAGCACCACCGCCGCCGCATTGTGGCGCAACGCGGCCTTCACTACCTCGCGCGGGTAGACGCTGGTTTGCGTCAAGGTGCCGCGAAACAGCTCTTCGTCCGCGATCAACCTGTTCTGGGCGTCCAGCCAGAGGGCGAAAAACACTTCGTAGGGCAAACCGGCCAGGTGCAGGCGCAAGTAGTCGCGCACGGCGCCCGGCGAAGAGAAAAGCGCGCCTTGCCGCATTTCCTCACCCAAGGTGCGGCGCGCCATTTCAAGCACCGCCTGCAACTGCGCGTATTTGGCCGGCCCCATTCCACGGACGGCGGAAAACTCGGCCTGCGTTGCGACAAACAGGCGGTTCAGCCCGCCGAACTCGCCGATCAGCTCGCGCGCCAAGTCCACCGCGCTTTTCCCCCTGACGCCGACGCGCAGAAAAATGGCCAGCAGCTCGGCGTCGGACAACACGGATGCCCCCTGCGCCAGCAAACGCTCGCGCGGGCGCTCGTCCTCCGGCCAATCGCTGATTGCCATCTTTCAATCTCAAGTAGAATGTTCGGTCTGTCATTCTAACCAAGCTACCGGGCCAGCCACATGGAATTGCAGGGAAAAAACATCGTTCTGGGCGTTACCGGCGGCATCGCCGCCTACAAGGCGGCCGAACTCGTCCGCCTGCTGCTCGGGCAGGGCGCGGCGGTACAGGTGGCGATGACCGAAGCGGCGACCCATTTCGTCACTCCGGTCACTTTCCAGGCGCTTTCCGGAAAGCCGGTGTTTACGGATCAATGGGATAGCCGCGTGGCCAACAACATGGCGCACATCGACCTCTCGCGCACGGCCGACGCGCTTCTCGTCGCCCCCGCTTCGGCGGACTTTCTGGCCAAAGTCGCGCACGGCCTGGCCGACGATCTGCTGACCGCGCTGGTGCTGGCGCGCAACTGCCCGCTGCTGGTCGCACCGGCGATGAACCGGCAGATGTGGGACAACCCGGCAACGGCGCGCAATCTCGCCACGCTGCGCGGCGATGGCGTCTCCGTTCTCGGCCCCGCGTCCGGCGGCCAGGCGTGCGGCGAGACCGGGCTGGGTCGCATGCTCGAAGCGGAAGAGATCGTCGCCGAACTGATCGCTTTCTTCCAGCCCAAATTGCTGGCCGGCAAGCGGGTGTTGCTCACCGCCGGCCCGACGTTCGAGGCTGTCGATCCGGTGCGCGGCATCACCAACCTGTCTTCGGGAAAGATGGGCTACGCCATCGCCCGCGCGGCGCGCGAAGCGGGCGCCGACGTAACGCTGGTTTCCGGCCCCGTCGACCTCGCCAGCCCTCCCGGCGTAGAGCGGATACGGGTAAGCAGCGCGTTACAGATGCGCGACGCCGTGCAGCAGCACGTTGCACATTGCGACGTTTTCGTCGCCGTCGCCGCCGTCGCCGACTACCGCCCGGCGAACCCGTCACCACAGAAAATCAAGAAGGGTCAACAGGCCAAACCGCCGGCTATCGAGCTCGTCCAGAACCCCGACATCCTGGCCGAAGTCGCGGCGCTGCCGAACCCGCCGCTGTGCGTCGGCTTTGCCGCCGAAAGCGAGAACCTGCATGAATACGCCGAAAGCAAGCGGCGCAGCAAGAAGATTCCGCTCATCGTCGGCAACCTCATCCATCATGGTTTTGGCGGCGACGACAACACCCTGACCCTGTTCGACGACAAGGGTCGGCACCCCTTGCCGCCCGCCCCGAAACTCGAACTCGCGCGCCAGATCGTGGCGCGTATCGCCATTCTGCTGGAGAAGCCCTGATGCACAGAATCGACGTTCGTATTCTCGATCCGCGACTGAAGGAAACGCCGCCGCATTACGCGACCCCCGGCTCGGCGGGTCTCGACCTGCGCGCCTGCATTGCCGGGCCGCTGGCTCTGGCGCCCGGCGAAACGACGCTGATCCCGACCGGCATCGCCATTCACCTGGCCGATCCGGGTTTGGCCGCGATGATCCTGCCGCGCTCCGGGCTGGGCCACAAGCACGGCATCGTGTTGGGCAACCTGGTCGGCCTGATCGACTCGGACTATCAGGGTGAAATCATGGTATCGACGTGGAACCGTGGATCGGAACGCTTCACGCTCAATCCGCTCGACCGCCTTGCACAGCTCGTCGTCGTCCCCGTCCTGCAAGTCGCCTTCAACGTCGTCGACCAGTTCGACGCCAGCAGCCGCGGCGAAGGCGGCTTCGGCAGCACCGGAAAATCCTGATCGTGAACACCGCAGCGCTTTGTCTGACGCTAGCGCTGCTGACGACGCCGGACGCCGGGCGCGCCGACGAAGCGGCCGACATCCGGCGCGCGGAACAGCTCGTCAATGGGCGCTGCGCGCTGTGCCACGGCGCCAACGGCGAAAGCTCCAGCCCCCTCTATCCGAAAATCGCCGGCCAGCATCCCGAATACATCGTCAAACAGTTGAGGAATTTCAAGGCCGGCGAGCGCGACAGCAACGACATGCGCAAAGTCGCCCCCGATCTGAGCGAAAGCGACATCGCCGCGCTCGCCCTCTTCCTCGGCCGGCAAAAGCCTTCGTCGGGCAAATCCGCGTTTCCCGAAATGCGCGCGATGGGCGAGAAACTCTACGCGCAGGGTAACGGCGAAACCGGCGTCCCGCCGTGTGTCAAATGCCACCACCCCGAAGGCGCCGGATCGGAAAGCCTGCCCCGCCTTGCGGGACAACACGCGCTTTACATCGAGACCCAACTGGCCTTGTTCGAAGAGCGCCGCCGCACCAACGACAACGCCCAGATGCAGGAAATCGCAAAGAAAATGAGCACGGACGAAATGCGTTCGGTGGCGGAGTATCTGAGCAGCCTATAGCCCGGATATTTCATAAGAACGGCGAAACCGCCTGTAGCGATTGGCGGCGGATGTACGGAAACGCCCAATCGCGGCGAAGGCCGCTCCTACAAGGAATCGTCGCGCTTGACCAGCAGCCAGAGCGAAAACAGCAGGAACCCCGAGAAGCAAACGACAGACCAGTTGGCCATCGACAGTCCGAGAAACAGCCAGTCCCTGCTGGAACAAAAACCGGTCGCCATGAACATCGCCGGCCACTGCATGCCCAGCCAGTCGACCAGTTGCTCGATCAGCGTCGGTTCGCCGAAGCCGCATTCCTTGCTCACCTCGGGCGCCAACTGCAACCAGCTTTGATACAGCGCAGTACCTAGCCCGCCCGCTGCGGTCAGCACCGCCAACGCGCTCCAAGTTCTGCGCCAGCCGGGCAACGCCACCCCGCCCAAGGCCAACAGGGCGATGACGATATAGAGCAAGCGCTGAAAAATGCACAGCGGGCAAGGCTGCAACTTATAAATCTCGCCGATCGCCAGCCCGGCCGCGACCAAACCGGCCGACGAAACCGCCATTAGGGCAAATCCTGTACGTGTCGATAGCCGCATGTGTCCGCCCCGGGTAAAGGGAAGGATTTTACGGCATTCGAGCCTCTGAGCATCCCCCGAAATTTCGTCTGCCGAGGGTGGCCTAAAATTGGGTCACTTTTGGAAGGCACGAAATGAAGATACCGAAACAGGCCTACACGACCGGGCTCGAGGAACTTGCGGTCAAGCGGATCAAGGATGGGCAGAGCGCCAGCAAGGTTTGCAAGGAGCTCGGGCCGGGCGACCGGACTTTGCGCAACCGGGTCAAGGCGGCGGCGGAAGGCGAGCTTGGCGGCGCTGGCGGCAAGGAAGTGACACCGGAAGAGATGGGGCTCCCGAGGCCGCGCGCCGAGAACCTCCGGCCCAAGCGGGAGAACGAAACCCTAAAAAAGCGGCGGCGCGCCCCGCAAGGGATGTTCAGTGAAGCACGCCCGGGTTGCCGGGCAAGGCAAGTCGTTTCCCCTGATCGAAATATGTGGCGTGCCCGGCGTCAGCGTCGGCGGCTACCGGGCCCGGAAGCGGGGCGGGGCGCCGGACTGCCAGCGGTTGGCCGACAGCCGGATGCCGGCGCTCATCCGGGCCATCCACGCCGGACCCAAAGGCGCCTACGGCAGCCCGCGCACGGTGCGGGAACCGCGGGCCAGAGGCTTCCCCGCCAGCGAGGGACGAGCCGGGCGGCCGGTGCGCGACAACGGTATCCGCGCCCGCCACAAGCGGCGCCACAAGGTGGCGGCGGGCTCGGAGCACGGCCCGCCGGTGGCGGAGAACCTTCTTGCCGGAAACTTCACGCCGACGGCGCCGAACCAGGTCCGGACGCCGGGCACAACCTGCTTGCGTGCCGATGAAGGCCGGCTCTACCAGCCCATCGTGCCCGATCTGTTCGACCGCGAAGCCGCCGGCCGGCCGCCCAAGCCGCGCATGACGGCGGATATCGTGGCGGATGCGCCGGCCATGGCCCGGTTCCGCAAGAAACCGGCGCCGGGGCTGCCGCGCCGCCCCGGCCGGGGCGGCCGGTACGCCAGCCATGCCTTTCGGGGCAAGCTCGAGGCTTGCGGCATGACCTGACGGATGAGCAGAAAAGGGAACTGCCGGGATAACGCGCCGGCCGGAAGCCGGTCCAACAGTTTCAAGAACGGGCGGGTGCACGGGGCTCGCTACGCCACACACGCCGAAATCGAGGCGACGGCCTTTGAATACGTCGAGGTTTCCTACAACCGGAAACGGCGGCATTCGACCCCCGGCGACAGGTCGCCTGTCCAGTTTCTGGAGAACTGGATCAGAGCGCAGCATCAGGAAAAACTGGTAGCATGAAACTCGCCCTTTGGCAGATGAAATACCGAGGGAAGCTCAGTTCGCGCTCTCTCATGATCGACTCTCTTTCCAAGCTTCGGCGCATCTCACGAACCCAATATAGACGCCGTACAATGCTTGTCACTAGAAATCACTACTTAAGCCTTACAATTCAATCTGACAAAGTAGAAGTAACATCAGATCGTAAAATGACCTCTCAGTTCGTGACGGAACAATCCATCGGCAGAGTGGGAGATCAATTGTGAATCCAGCTTGGCGTTGCTTGTTCCTCCGCGTAGCGGCTTCGTCCAACACGTCATTCAACACGGACTGGCGCGATAAAGCCGCGTCAGCCGGTTAATTCAAACGTTATACGTTACCACTGACACCACGATGCCCATGACCACGCTCCCCACATATGACGATCTGATGAACCCGCTTCTGGAGGCGATACGGAAGCTCGGAGGCTCAGGATCAATTGAAGAGATTTACGCCAAGACCGTGGAGGTCACGGGCTTGCCAGAGGAGATTCTGGCGCAACTTCACGACCCCGAAAAAAGCAGTCAAACCGAAGTCGGGTATCGCCTTGCCTGGGCGCGAACGTATCTCAGAAAGTACGGATTGCTCGAAAACTCAAGCCGTGGAGTCTGGTCGCTAACGGAAAAAGCAAAGACGCTTGAAACTGTAGATTCCGCAGAGGTCGTTCGTTTTGTTCGCGCTCTCGACAAACAGGATGCCCCGAAGAAGCGACCGCCTGACGAAACCGCACGGGAATTGTCTGAAGAGGAAGGATGGAAAGACAAGCTTTCCGCCGTCCTCACTCAAAATCTCGACCCTGCTGGCTTTGAGCGGTTGGTTCAGCGCATCTTGCGCGAATCCGGGTTCATTCATGTTGAGGTGACAGGCCGCACGGGCGATGGCGGAATTGACGGAAAAGGCATTGCCCGTATTCACGGCTTCATGAGCTTTCACGTTCTCTTCCAGTGCAAGCGTTACAAAGGCTCAGTTGCTGCCGGCGAGGTTCGTGACTTTCGTGGTGCTATGGTTGGCCGTGCCGACAAAGGTTTGTTCATTACGACGGGGTCTTTCACGCCCGCCGCTGTCAAGGAAGCCACAAGAGACGGTGCGCCACCGATCGACCTTGTCGACGGCGATGAACTTGCAGAGAAACTGAAAGAGTTGGCGCTTGGCGTAAAAACCGAACTTGTTGAGCGCGTCAGCATTGATAAGGCATGGTTCGAGAGCCTATGACGTATAATCAAACGATATGCCCCTTAAAGTATCCATCGGCCATTCCTCGCTCACCGGCCCGCGCGAGCGCAACGAGGACTTTTGCGGCATCGTCACGCCGGCCGGCGCCGATTTGGAGAACAAGGGGCTGATCGCCGCCGTCGCCGACGGCATCGGCGGGCACAAGGGCGGGCGCGAGGCGGCGGAATACACGGTGCGCGGCCTGCTCGCCGACTATTACGCGACGCCCGACACGTGGAGCGTGCCGCACGCGCTGGAAAAGGTATTGGTGCCGCTTAACCGTTGGGTGATGGCCGAAGCGGGCCGCCAGCCGGAGTTGGCCGGCATGGCGACGACGCTCTCGGCGCTGGTCTTGCGCGGCCGCCGCTACGTGCTGGCGCATATCGGCGATTCGCGCATCTATCTGTTGCGCGACGGTGTGTGCGCGCGGCTCACCGTCGATCACATCTGGGAACACCCGGAACTGAAGAACGTGCTGTCGCGCGCCGTCGGCCTCGACCGGCATTTCCAGCTCGATGTTGCCGACGGCGAACTGAAGGAAGGCGATTGCTTCCTGCTCTGTTCGGACGGCGTGTGGGGCGCGCTCGGCGATGAGCGAATCCGTGAAACGCTGCTCGCGCATCCCGACCCGCAACAGGCGGCCGCTTCGCTCTGTAGCCTGGCATTGGCGGCGGGCGGGCAGGACAACGCCAGCGCCGTCGTCGCCCGCACCGAAACCTTGCCGCCCCAAAACCTGCGCGACTCGCTCGAAGGTGTGGCGCGTCTGCCGCTGCCGCCGCGCTTCAAACCCGGACAGCAGTTTGATGGCCTGCTGATCGGAGAGGTGCTGCACGATTCGCGGGCGACGCTGCTCTACCGGGTAAAGGATAATGAAACCGGCCAGCAACTGGTGATGAAGACCCTGCGCCCGGAACTGGCCGACGACGCCGACGAAATCCGCGCGCTCATCATGGAAGAGTGGCGCGCGCGGCGCGTCGTCTCGCCCTTTTTCGCGCAATGGGTGCCGGCCGAGCGCCGGAGCTGCCTCTACTACCTGCAAACCTGGCACGAGGGCGCCACCTTGCAGCGCATGCTCGATACCGGCCTGCACATCACCGTCGCCGAAGCGGTGCAGCACGGCATCCGCCTGCTCAAGGGCATCGCCGGCCTGCACCGGCTGGACATCGCGCACCGCGACATCAAGCCGGACAACATCCATATCGGGCGCGACGGCCGGCTGCGCATTCTCGACCTCGGCGTCGCCGTCAGCCCGTCGGAAGACGAGGTGCCGGCGGGGAACCCCGGTACGCCGAGCTACATGGCGCCGGAGCTGTTTGCGGGAGAAAGGGCGACCGCCCGGCACGACCTCTACGCGGCCGGCGCGACCCTTTACCATCTGCTCGCGCGCAAATACCCCTACGGCGAGATCGAACCGTTCCAGCACCCGAAATTCGGCGAACCGGTCGCGCCCACCCGCTACCGCCCGGACATTCCGGGATGGCTCGAAAACGTGCTGCTCAAGGCTGTCGCGAAAGACCCGGCGCGGCGCTTCGAGACCGCCGAAGAATTCCTGATCGCGCTCGAACGCGGCGCCAGCCGCCCGCTCGACCGCCCGCGCGCGACCCCGCTCGCGCTGCGCAATCCGGCGCTGACCTGGCGTATCGTGGCAACGGTTTCGATTGCGCTCAATCTGGTGTGCTTGATGTTGCTGATGCGGTGATCTGCCGCTTGCGAACGACGAACTCGATCGCGCATTCGGCGACCGGCGTCAGAGTCTGATCCACTTTCCCGGCCAGGGCGTCGCGGAAAAAATCCCTGACGAGCACGATCCGTTCGATCTCCACGGCATCCGAAATTTCCGCCAGCAGGTCGATGACGTTTAGCGAGCGCGGCATCGCGCTGCGGTTCTTGTGGATCGTGAAACTCCACTTGTGGTCCGAGTTGAACCGGCTCGGCCAGTTTCCCTGTTCGTACAGATCCTCGTCGGGCACGGAAATCACCAGGTAGCCGCCGGGTTTGACAATCCGTATCCAGTGCTTCATCGCTTCGCGCACGTCGCGCATGTGTTCGAGGCAATGGCTGGAATGGACGAAATCGAAGGTTTCGTCTTTCACCCCGGCCATCAGCTGCGCGTCGCCGTCGGCCAAATCCCACACCCTCACGCCGCGCATGCCGGCGAACAGGCCGCCGTACTGGGCAAGCGGGTCGGGCTTTCCGCCAATGTCGATGCCGTCGCCGACGAAATAGCGGCTATGGAAGGCGCCGTCCGAGAATCTCCTCTTTGCCGCTTTGCTTTGTTCGTGCATTTCTGCCATTCCTCGGTTCGGTGACGGTTGGCGGCCGGTTGCGGCGCACGCAGCTCGCGCTCGGGCGCAGCCGCCGGAGCTTGCGGCGAATTGTCCATCATTTCGCTTTCCGCCGGGAAACGGTGCGGCTCGCCGCGAAAACGCGACCCTACGATCCGCGCCGGCAAGACCGGCACTTCTTCCCTGTTCCAGTGCACCCCCGCGATTTTGTTGCACCGCAGTAGTGCGCTGGCGAATGTTGGCGCGGGGAGCAGGGATCTCGCCATCGACCTTGCAAACACTACGGTTACCGGCCCATTTTCGTGGCTGGCACATTCATTGCTATAACAAGCTCGGAGACGTGCCCGACGGCGCGTCGGCAATTTTTCTAATCTGAGCACGTAGGAGAGCGACATGAAAGACGACACAACCACATTTTTGGGCGATTCCGCTTCACCGCACGGCTTGCCCGATCCCGCCCGCCGGGACTTCCTCAAATCCGCCGCGCTCGCCGGCGCGGGCGCCTCGCTGATGAGCTTGGCTCCCGCCGGCGTCTGGGCTGCCGGTTCCGACGCCCCCGAGAAGAAAGAGGTGCGCATCGGCTTCATCCCGCTGACCGATTGCGCGTCGGTGGTGATGGCCGCCGAGATGGGTTTCGACAAGAAATATGGCATCAAGATCGTGCCGACCAAAGAAGCCTCGTGGGCCTCGGTGCGCGACAAACTGACGAACGGCGAACTCGACGCCGCGCACGTCCTCTACGGCCTGATCTACGGCGTCCAGATGGGTATCGGCGGGCCGAAAAAAGACATGTCGGTGCTGATGAGTCTGAACAACAACGGCCAGGCAATCACGCTGGCCAACAAGCTGAAAGACCTCGGCGTCACCGACGGCGCGTCGCTGAAGAAGCTGATTACTTCCAAGCCCGGCGAATACACCTTTGCCCAAACCTTTCCGACCGGCACGCACGCGATGTGGCTGTACTACTGGCTGGCGGCCAACGACATCAACCCGATGAAGGATGTGAAAGTCATCACCGTGCCGCCGCCGCAGATGGTCGCCAACATGCGTGTCGGCAACATGGACGGCTTTTGCGTCGGCGAGCCGTGGAACAACCGCGCGATCATCGACAAGATCGGCTTCACCGCCGTCACCACGCAGGATATTTGGGTAGACCACCCGGAAAAAGTGCTCGGCACCTCGGCGGATTGGGTGGCGAAGAACCCGAACACGGCGCGCGCGATGACTGCCGCCATCCTCGAAGCCGGTCGCTGGATCGATGCCTCGCTGGCCAACCGCCGCAAGACGGCCGAGACGATTGCGCAGAAGTCGTACGTCAATACGGACGTGGATGTGATCCTCGAACGCATGCTCGGCCGCTACTCGAACGGAATCGGCAAAAGCTGGGACGACAAGAACCACATGAAGTTCTTCAACGAGGGCACGGTGAACTTCCCCTACCTGTCCGACGGCATGTGGTTCATGACGCAGCACAAACGCTGGGGCCTGCTCAAGGACGATCCCGATTACCTGGCCGTGGCGAAGAGCGTAAACCGCACCGACATCTACAAGGATGCCGCCGGGCTGGCCGGCGTCACGCTGCCGAAAAGCGAGATGCGCAGCCACAAGCTGATCGACGGCGTCGTGTGGGACGGCAAAGACCCGAAGAAATACGCCGCCGGTTTCAAGGTAAAGGTTTGATCCCGACCACCGGACATTGAAAGGAAACAGCATGGACGCAATGACGATGGACACGCCGGCAATCCTGCCGGCGATGGCCGAAAGCGGGCGCAAGATGGCGATGCCGCGCGCTGTCCCGGCGGCGCTCAAACCGGCGGCCGGGGCGGGCGCTGCGCTGCAAGCGCCAACCGGGGGCGGCGCCACGCCGGGCGACGCCGGGAAGGCCGGCCTCGCGGCGGCAAGCGAGCGCGCCGAAAAGCTGCGCGCGTTCCTGAAGGCCGTTTTGCCGCCTTTGATCGGGTTCGGCGTGTTTATCGGCATCTGGTACCTGGCAACGCTCAAGGCGAGCGGCCTGCCCGGCCCGGTGCAAACCTGGAAGGCGGCGAGCGTGCTCTTTGCCGACCCCTTCTACAGCAACGGCCCGAACGACCAGGGCATTGGCTGGAACGTGCTCTCGTCGTTGAAGCGCGTCGCCGTCGGATTCGGCTTCGCGGCGCTGGCCGGCATTCCGCTCGGCTTCATCCTCGGCCGTTTCGCTTTCATGAGCGCGATGATTAACCCGCTCATCAGCCTGTTGCGCCCGGTCTCGCCGCTCGCTTGGCTGCCGATCGGCCTGCTCGTCTTCCAGAAAGCCGACCCGGCGGCGACATGGACGATCTTCATCTGTTCGATCTGGCCGATGATTATCAACACCGCCGTCGGCGTCCAGCGCGTGCCGCAGGATTACCTGAACGTCGCCCGCGTGCTGGCGCTGCCCGAGTGGCAGGTGATGACCCGCATCCTGTTCCCGGCCGTGCTGCCCTACATGCTGACCGGCATCCGCCTGTCGATCGGCACCGCCTGGCTGGTCATCGTCGCCGCCGAAATGCTTACCGGCGGCGTCGGCATCGGCTTCTGGGTGTGGGACGAGTGGAACAACCTCAAGGTCGAACACATCATCATTGCCATCTTCGTGATCGGCATCGTCGGACTGTTGCTCGAACAGTTCCTGGTCATGCTGGCAAAGCGCTTCACCTACGAAAACACCTGAGGGCGCCCCGTCTTTCCCCCTCGCCCCTTGCGGGAGAGGGGCGGGGAGAGGGGAAAACCGCCGATCTGCAAGCGCTGAACCCGTTCCGCCCAGATCCATGAGAGCCAATATCCACGCGGTTCTTCAAGCATTTCACCGGAGAAGGAAAATGGAAAAATTCGTCACCGTCGAAAAAGTCGGCCAGACCTTCGACACCAAGAAAGGCAAGTTCGTCGCCTTGCGCGACATTGACCTGAGCATCGCCCAGGGCGAATTCGTCACCCTGATCGGCCATTCCGGCTGCGGCAAGTCGACGCTGCTCAACCTCATCGCCGGCCTGACCCAGCCCAGCATCGGCGTGCTGCTCTGCGACGGGCGCGAGATCGGCGGGCCGGGGCCGGAACGGGCGGTGGTCTTCCAGAACCACTCGCTGCTGCCCTGGCTGACCAGTTTCGAGAACGTCCACCTCGCCGTCGAGCGCGTCTTCGGCGCCAAGGAAGGCAAGGCCAAACTACGCGACCGTACTCATGCGGCGCTCGAACTGGTCGGCCTGACGCCGGCCGCGCACAAGTACCCGCACGAGATTTCCGGCGGCATGAAACAGCGTGTCGGCATCGCCCGCGCCCTGTCGATGCAGCCCAAGGTTCTGCTGATGGACGAGCCGTTCGGCGCGCTCGATGCGCTCACTCGCGCCCGGCTACAGGACGAGCTGATGAAGATCTGCGATGCGACAAAAGCAACCACGGTGATGGTCACGCACGACGTCGACGAAGCCGTGCTGCTTTCCGACCGCATCGTGATGATGACCAACGGCCCGGCGGCGACCATCGGCGAAGTGCTCAAGGTCGAACTGCCCAGGCCGCGCAACCGGCTGGATTTGGCGCACGATGCGCGTTACATCGATTACCGGGCAGCCGTGCTGGAGTTCTTGTACGACAAGCAGGCGGGACACAAGCTGGCGGCTTGAGTGGATGGAGGACGGTAGGATGTGGTGAGCAAAGCGAACCGCATCATCAGAGGGAAACGATGCGGTTCGTACCCAACCGAATCCAGAGCGGTTACGTTGCTGAATCTGTTGTGAAATCTGGAGGCGGTCGGCTGCCGGCGGCAAACGGCACATTGTGTTGGCCAGACAGCATTTTTCCGAACCTTAAGGTATCGGAAAAGCGGCATTGTCCCTATAATTTCCTAACCGCAACGCGTTCCTTCTGCGGTTTTCTGCTTTTCGGATCCATGACCCATGACCAACCCCGACGGGAAAACCTCGTTTAGCTTGCACATCGAGGGCGGCACCCAGAGCGGCGATGCTGTTCCGGCAGCCGTGTTGGCGCAGATTCTCAGTAATTCTCAGCGAGCCTTCGAGCTAATTGGAACGTACGTCGAAGGGCGAACGATCCGTGAGCGGGCAAGGATTTCTCCCGCTACCCGTAGCCGTTTTCAGTTGGTATGTCGTTTGCCGGAGCCGGGCTGCTATGCCGTTCCGCTCGAATTGGGCGGCACTGACCTCTTGGCCGAGCATGTCACGGCGGCTCTTGATGTTTTCCACAAAATGATCGAGGGCATTACCCGGCGCGATACGGCGCAGATCGGCGCCGCATTGCCAGACCAAGGGCTACGTCACCGTGTACTGGAAGCAATAAGGGGAATGTCCCCTCGCGCCGATGACAAATGGCGTCTCAAGCTGTGGGACGCCAGCAATGTCGAGTTCGGCGAGCTAAATACAGACAGCGGAACGATCATTCGAGACGCGATTGTGCCGGTTGCGGAACGTGCAGCTTCTCAGGTCGTCACCGGCCAACTCACCAATATCAATTTCACCCATCGGGTCGTCACGATTTTCTACCCGCCGACCAAACGCGAAATGGAATGCGTCGAACTGGATTTGTCGCCGATAACGGTCGACACGGTCAAGATTGGTGCTGGGGTGCTCAAGGCAAGACAAGGTGTGACGCTGGAACCGGCAACCGACGAGACGCAGCAACTCATCTGCGTGGCCGATGCTGCCTTGGGTATCGACGCCTTTGCGCGCACGCGCGAGGCGTTGGTCAGCGAACTGAATGAGCAGATCGGCATGCTTTGGCAGGAATACGCACTAGCCGATAACGACTCGCTCGACGGCGAGGCAATCAAGATGAAGCAATCCTTGCTCGCCGCGTTCAGTGAGGTTGCCAATGGCGCGTAAGCCCAATGATGTGGAAAGAAGCCTGGAGAAAAAAGGTTTTCAGCGCAAGGAAGGCGATCACCATTATTTCAACTACTACACCACGGCGGGCAAGAAGACGAAGGTCTTTACGAAGACCAGCCACGGTGCGAAGGAACTCGACGACAGTCTGCTGGGCATGATGTCTCGCCAATGCAAACTCACGCGGCAAGATTTCGACCGACTCATCGATTGCCCGCTGGATCGCGATACCTACGAGCACAAGTTGATCGAGTGCGGCGCCGTTGAGGCACCGGCTGCCTGAGTCGATTCCGCGCCCCTGATCGCCCTTCCCCGATGGCCGACAACTACGACGATTACTCCCGCGAGCAGCTCTTGCGCCTGCTGCGCGAGCGCGACCAGCGGCCGCGCTTTGGGCTGGTCTGGGAACGCGACGAGATCGCGCACGACCTCTCGATCAATAACGACTTCGTCGCGCTGGATTGGGATGCCGGGTTGTCGTGCGGTGCCGGAGCACAGCAAAACCTGATTATCGAAGGCGACAACTTCGACGCGCTGCGCTATCTGCGCATGACCCACGCCGGCCGCGTCAAGTGCATCTATATCGACCCGCCCTACAACACCGGCAACCGCGATTTCATCTACAACGACCGCTTTGTCGACAAGGACGACAACTACCGCCATTCCAAGTGGCTGGAGTTCATGTATCGCCGGCTGGAACTGGCGAAGGAACTGCTGACCGAGGACGGCGTGATCTTCGTTTCCATCGACGACAACGAAGCGTTTCATCTCGGTTTGCTGTTGGAGCAGATATTCGGTGCCTCGAATTTCGTAGCAAGCTTTGTTTGGCGCAAGGTCGATAGCCCGAACGATAACAAGGTTCCTATTACGCCAGACCACGAGTTCATTCTTTGCTATGCCTTGAGGAAGGAGCAAGCCCGCTTTGCGCCTCTTTCCGCGCCCGACATTGTTGACGCTTACAAGGTTGCGGCAGATGGTTCGCGATTCCGTGATCGTCTGGTTAAGAAGAACGGCAAGAACAGCTTGCGGCGCGACCGGCCAACGATGTTCTTTCCGATTATCGACCCAGACGGCAACGAAGTCTTGCCGATTCACGACAACGGCGAAGAAGCGCGCTGGGCGATGGGAAGAGATGGCGTTGAAAAGCATCGCGTAGCGGGCACACTGATCTGGAAGCAGCGCAAGAAACTTGGCGCAACGGTGTGGGAACCCTATGCCCGAGAGTTTGCCCCTGACACCCCGGTTCGGCCGTACCCCACCATCTGGGCGGACTTGCCGACGATGCGCCAGGCAAAAGCCATGTTGCGCGATATCTTCGACACGTCCGACCTGTTCAGTACGCCCAAGCCTGTCGAGTTGATCGAGCGCATGTTGCGGATGATCGATGATCCAAATGCCATTACCCTCGATTTTTTCGCGGGGTCGGGCACCACGGCACAGGCGGTGCTGAACTTGAACAAGGAAGACGGCGGCAATCGCCGCTTTATCCTCGTTTCCAGCACCGAGGCGACAGACGAGGCGAAGGACAAAAACCTCTGCCGCGACGTGTGCGCCGAACGGGTAAGGCGCGTCATCGCCGGCTACACCAACAAGAAGGAGCAAGCGGTTGACGGCTTGGGCGGCGGTTTCGCCTATCTGCGCTGCCGGCGGATACCGGCGGCAACGGTATTCCGCAGCATCCAGCACGGACAAATATGGGCGGCGCTGCAATTGATACACGATGTGGCGCTGACGCCGTATCGGGCCGATTTGAGTCTACAAACCGCGAACGGTCAGCGCGGCCTGGTGATTTACCTGCCCAAGCTGACCGGCGCAGCGCTCGACGCCGTGCAATCCGCGATACACGCCGCCGGGCAGGCGGTGGTGTATTCGTGGCAACCGTTCTTGCTTGCCCAGCGACTTACCGATCCGCGCGTCGCCTTTGAGCCGATTCCAGCGTTTCTGGTCAATCGTTTTGGCGCGCGTTCCTCAGCCGCTGCGGGAGGACGGCCATGAGCGCACCGGCACCCAAGGGCTATCAGCGCGAGGCGGTCGCTAACGCGCTGGAAATCTTCCGTTACGCCGAAAGCCAGTTGCGCCAGGCTGGCGATGACGCCAGCCGCGCGGCAGCGACGGCCTTCAACGGTTGTCTATTGTTGGAAGCGCCAACCGGCTCGGGCAAAACCTTGATGGCCGGCATGATCGCCGAGACTTTTGCCGCACCGGATAGGGACGCCAACGCGCGCATCGTCTGGTTCTGGTTCACGCCCTTCGCCGGCTTGGTCGAGCAGGCCAAGGGGGCGATCAAGTCCACTTTCGTTGGCTTGCGCGTGCGCGACTTGCAAAGCGACCGCCAGACGCGGGGCACCAGGAGCGGCGATGTGTTCGTCGCCACCTGGGCATCGGTGGCGGCGGCCAGCAAGGAAACGCGCCGGGTGCGCAGCGGCGGCGAGTTCGTGCTGGCGCTGGACGACTTGATCGCGGAATTGCGCGCCGACGGCTTCCGCATTGGCGCGGTGGTCGATGAGGCGCATCACAGTTTCACCAAAGCGGCCGAAGCGGTGCGCTTCTACCGCGAGACCTTGCGCCCCGAATTCACCTTGATGATTACCGCGACGCCCGACGATCGGGACGTGGAAAAATTCAAGAAGGCTACCGCTATCGGCCATCTGCATCGTATTACGGTGAGCCGCAAGGAGGCGGTGGACGCGGGACTCATCAAGGACGGCATCAAGTCCATCGCCTATCTGGCGGCGGACGATCAGAAGGAACTGGTCGACTTCGCCGCAACCGCGCTGGCCGATGGCTGGAGCATGCACGGTGCGATCAAGCAGGGCTTGCAGGCGGCCGGCATTGGGCTGGTGCCGTTGATGCTGGTGCAGGTTGGCAACAGCAATGCGGCCGTGGAAGAAGCCCGCACGCGGTTGGCGGCCTTGGGCGTGCCGGAGTCGAAAATCGCTTGGTACACGGCCGATGACCCGAACGACGACTTGCTGGCCGTAGCCATCGACGAACAAAAGGAAGTGCTGATATTCAAGGTGGCGGTGGCGCTGGGTTTCGACGCGCCGCGCGCCTTTACGCTGGTGTCGATGCGCGGGGCGAAGGATACCGATTTCGGCATTCAGGTGGTCGGCCGCATCCTGCGTGTGCATGGCCGCCTGCAGGGGTCGGCGCTGGAAAGGAAGCTGCCCGAACTGCTGCGTAACGGCTATGTGTTTCTCGCCGATGCGGCGAACCAAAGCGGGCTGGTGCAGGCCGGCGAAAAGATCAACGCGATCCAGAGCGAGCTGTCGCATGTCTGCCCGTTCACGATGGTGGTGAAGATCGCCGGGCGCAACGAAATCCAGGTGACGCACAACGGGCAGGCGCAATTGCTGTCGGTGCCCTATGCGCCGCCCGCGTGGCCGGCACCGGAAACAAACCTTGCCGACGGCGGGCTGGGTACGGCCGTGTCGCCCGCCTGGCAGCCGAGCGGGATTTTGACCCATCTGGTGCTGGCACCGCCGCCCAGCGCCCCGTCTGCGTCGGGCGTATCCACTGTCGCCCCGCTACTCTCGGGCAACCGGCGCTATCCCTTGCGCGACGGCGTGCAGCGCGTCTATCGAGCCGAACGCCTGCCGTTGTCGACCGCCGCTCTGCTGACCTGCATCGCCGCCAATATCGCTGTCGACGACAAGGTCTTCAACGCCGGCTTTCGCCAGTCGGTGAAGGTGACGCGGCAGACCGTCGATCTCTTCGATGGCGTTGAGGAAACTGAGTCGATCCAGGCGCGGCTGTCCGACGCGGAAATCGCGCGACGGGCGCAAAATGTGCTGTTCGACGCAGAGTATCTCGACCCGCGCGACCTGCATGATGCTTTGCTGAATCGACTGAAAACAGAGTTCGGCCATCGCGGCATCGACGTAAATGACGCCGGGCTGGAACGTGCCTTGAATCGCATCATGGCGGCCTACCCCCACTTGATTCGTCTGGCGGCGCGCACTTGTGCGGCGAAGTTCAAGGAGGTTTTCGACACGGCGCCACTGCCGGAGTTCGTCGAACTGCCTGCGGGCGTAAAGAAGTCGCGTCTCAACGTCTATGGCGTGATGCCGCAAGACCTGAACGGGCCGGAACGGGCGTTTGCCGACCTGCTCGACGCCGATACCTCGGGCAGCGTCGGCTACTGGTTTCGCAACGAACCGCGCAAACCGTGTCGTAGGCGTTGACGTTCTGGACGTGGTAGGCACCATTCACGCGGATGCCGGATGCCAGATTCACGGCGTGGTGCTCGATGCCAAGGGTCTGCGCAGCGGCCGCCAGGGCCTTGCTGCCATCGGTGCAGAG